>JAFXEU010000053.1 GCA_017520845.1 Kiritimatiellia bacterium
CCGAGCCACCGCCAGCCACCGCGCCCCCGCCCGCCCGCTCGACGCTGCCCTGCCCGCCCGACGCTGCCGCTGCCCCCGTCCGCCGCCCGACGCTGCCGACGCTGCCGACCGCCCGACGCTGCCGCTGCCTCCGTCCGATGGTCCTGGCTGCTGCCGACGCTGCCGACGCCACCCCCCCGCCGACGCTGCCAACGGCACGGCCAACGGCACGGCTAACGGCACGGCTAACGACACACGCAAAAGCCGATGCCCATTGAGTTTGCGGGGTGTCCGCGACACACGCTGCGACACGGGCAACGGCACGCACTGCGGCATGCCACAATAATAATAAAAAGAATATCAAAAGGGGGCGGGGGCGCGTGAGCCTGCGGGCGTGACCGCGCGACGGACGCGCGCGCGCAACGCGCTCGCTACGCTCGCGCTACGCGCGCGCGACCCGAAGCGACTTGCCCATGGGCGTGCACAGTGCCATTAAAGATTCTCTCCAGACTTCGCCGTCCCCTTCGGGCATGTCGGTTGAAAAATGTGGCATGAGGTGCAAAAAAGTTCGGAAAAGTTTTGGTGGTTCCGAAAAAAAATCCTAATTTTGCAGCGACTAAATCTAACAAGCATGAGCAACAACACACGAGAGGTCGCCGCCCTGACCTTCGCGAAGGGTGAGGAGAGAGCCACCATCGTAACGACTGGGCGGCTATGGATTGTCTACGTTAACGGACAGACACGGATGATGATGCAGAGCAAAGGGAGGGCCATCGCACACCTGGAGGCCCTGGGTTATAAAATCATAATGGATGATTGGACACTATGATAAGCAAAGAACAATATGACGCATGGAAGGTAAATCCTCCATGCAATCACGGAAACATCGACCATTGCCATCAGTGCCCTTATTATGAGGACTGCTGGGGCGATCATTACGACGAGGACGAGTAGCACACCATGGCAAGGCAATACGTCGTTACGGCACACTCGCGCTTGGTGCGCTCGAGGGTCGTGGTGTCCTCCTCCATGGGCGAGGAGGACGCGCGCAAGCTGCTTGATAAGATGCTGCAGTATCTTGCCATGTCGAGACATCGACACCCCTATTTACACCCGAGAATTGAACGAATTAAACCTATACAATTAACCCTAAATTTTCGAGACGAATGAGTAATGAATTGAATGAACAATCGATTGTCGTAAATATGCGCGTCGGAGATCTGAAAATGGAAGCTGACAAAAACGAAGTCGCCCTGGCATTGAAGACTTGGCGGCTGCGTTCTGGACTTACCCAGAAGCAAGTCGGCGAGCGATGGGGAATGTCGAGGTACACCATCATGCGCGCTGAATCGGCGAAAAATATCACCTGGGAGATGGCCTATCGCATCTTTGCAAAGTTATCCTCAGAACTAACTAAAGAGGGGAGGGAATGATCATGGTAAGCAGTTCTTTAAAACTTGTGCAAACTCTACTTGAGTGTGCCTCAATTGCGACATATGCGGCTAAAAATCTTGACTACATGCACACACTCTATCATGATGACAAAACCCTCATAGAGTACTTTGATAAGGCTCAACTCATGGCGGATGAGCTTCCGCATCTCCTGCGGCGAGCTATTGAGTTTAAGCAGATACTCGAGGAGTATAATCGTATTGCGATGCGATGAGGTACACAACGATCATTGATTTGAGGGAGTGGCCGCACGCCTATAAGAGCGTCGGCGCGCGGCTGCTCTATCTCCATTTTTGCCTGGTGTCCGGCTATCATGCGGAGGACCGGGACAAATGCTTGCATAGCTTCCGGCAGCTTGCTCAGGACACTGGCATGACTCTTTCAGCGGTCCGGCATGCGGTCAAGCAGCTGGAGAAGGCCGGACTACTTAAACGCGAGGGAGAGACATGGGTCGTGACGAAGTTCGTCATGCCGAAAGATATACCCTCTCGGCCACGCTCTACGAAGGCCACAAACGGCTATTCTGACGAAGTTTATAAGATCATCCACCACGAGTTCAGCTACGATGAAAAGAAGGTCTTGGAGCGGGATTACAAGACTGAATTCATGTGGGTGTTCGAGGGGGTATGGCGACTGTACTCGAGCGGCGACACGACGGGAGAGAAGTACCTCAAAGCAAATTGGAATCATTACCAGGCAGAAAGGCAGCGCCACCTGGCAATGAAAAACGCTAAAGGCAATGAATAGCAGAGAATTCTTTTACCTGGTGGCGCAGATGAGAAGCGCGCAGAAGGAGTATTTCAAGAGCAGAGATCAGCTGACACTACGAGCTGCGCGGAAGCTGGAGAACGAGGTCGACAAGGAGATAGAGCGTGTCCGGACGATTGTAGAAAATAACGGCGGGTAGCTCACGCCATCCGCCGCCGAGAATTAATTCATTGAATTGAGCTTATTCTGCCTGGTTGAGGTAAAGTGACGACCCGGCCGCATCCTGATACGATAGATATGCAAGTCCGAACGTGTCACCATCGAGCATTCCAGTCGTCCTGGTCCATTGCAAATTTTGCGTTGACCTGAGCCACCTGGACCCAACACGGCGCGATGCAATGACGGCACCAAGAATTGGCCACAACTGCGTGGTTGCTTCATCTCCTTGCTTTGCAATGTGGTTGACCGAGTTCACGAGGATGTTTGCTTGTGCCCCTGATAATTCACCGAATAAAACAGTACCCTCGTTAGAGGAGTTCGGCGAATTCACTGCCCATGAATCATTGGAACCCGTCAGGAAAGTTGTTGTCATATCCCCGCTTGCTGGCTCCAAAATAATCCTTGCATAAGTGAAACCTGATATCAATGTACGAAGATACGGATTTGAGCTGCTTGTGTTCTGACACGCAACCAAAAACGTCAGCTGGTCGCCTCTTTGCAGACCCAAACCTTCTACTACGTCTTGATAGGTGGCCGACGCCGTGAGGTTTTTATAAGGCGTATAAAGACGAAAAATGGAGCTTGGAGAAGTCAGTACCCTCATATGCTCGAGCGTTCCAGTGGAGACTATCCACTCATTTGCCACTGCTACTGCATCACCCTTCTGATTGTAATTCCAGGCATCAGCCTCTCTCATTACATCGTCGAATGGATAAGCAATCTGATAAGCGAGCTTATTGCGCAGCTTCTCGACGTTCAGCCGCATGAATTCAGACTGACAAGGAGTGCCGACGGCATAGCCCTCGAAGCTATGATTGCAGATGTCCTGGAGAACAGAATATGCCTTTGAAGATGAGTTCATGCAGATTCGCTGGAGCGTCTGCAGTGGTGATTTTGGGTTCTTGGGCGATCGATTGCGTGCCCGAGTAATTTGTCCACCGTCCTGGTGGCTGAACACTACGTCGCCGACCTTGCCGCGCGCGTAGCCGAGAAACAGATTACCTTTAGACATGGCTTTTTTTGTGATTAAGATTTCTTCGTTTTCTTCGAACCCTCGGATTCGGTTGCTGGAACGGGGGGCACTGGCTGCTGCTTCAGCAGGAATGCGCGATAGAATGCGGTCGACTTTGACATGGGCTTAGATGTTATAGTTACACGTCCGCAAATATACGAATTTCCTGCGTGAATCGGCTCATACGAGCTCCCGAATCGGCTTTTTTTTATTTTTTTTTAACACACATTAACGGTGTTTTGCTTGGGATGTGCGGCGTCGAGCGGGCGGGCGGGGGCGCGGTGGCTGGCGATGGCTCGGGGGGTGGGTCAGGGATGCAAGGCGGCTTGCAGGGGCGGCAGTGCCGACGGCGGCGGCGTAGCGACTGACTGGAGCTCCGCTCGGCCGGTTCGCTTCGTTCCGCTCTCTTCGCCCGCGCCGCCCTGGCTGCGTCTGCGCGCGCGGCGCTTCCGCTTGGTCGCTCCTCCTCGTCGCTGGCCGCTCGGTGCTCGCGTTTCGGCCGCGCCGTCAGTCGCCCGCCGCATACGCGTCGGTCGCCGCCGTCGCAGCCGCCCCGCTGCGCGCCGTCGCGTCCAGCTTCCTCGTCGCTCGCTCCCGCGCTCCAGCTTGCGTGCTCGCCTTGCCGCGCGTCGCGCCCTCGCTCGCTCCACTGCGCTCGCCCGCCTCGCTACGCTCCAGTCAGTCGCTACGCCGCCGCCGTCGGCACTGCCGCCCCTGCAAGCCGCCTTGCATCCCTGACCCACCCCCCGAGCCATCGCCAGCCACCGCGC
>JAFXEU010000054.1 GCA_017520845.1 Kiritimatiellia bacterium
AATGCGATTACGTACAAGGAAGTGTTTCCGTTAATCAAAGATAATAGGTTGTGGCTTGGTGAAAGTATTCATAGTGGAGATAGAGAATTTGGTGTCCCGAAAGAATATCCACTTAATGCGGCTGGATGGCGAATAGATGAAGACGGAAATCATTATATTCGCGTTAAAGGTGTTCGTTGGTTCACGAATCTTGAACATGGGCGGCGGCATCAACCGTTGCAGTTGATGACGATGGCGGATAACATTAAGTTTTCGCGGCATAAAGATTTGCGCGGCAAAGAGTATCAGAAGTATGATAATTATGACGCGATAGAAGTTCCTTTTACTGACGCGATACCGAGCGATTATGATGGGGTAATTTTCACCGATCTTACGGTCGCCGACATTTGCGACGGCTTTGTCTATAACGAGCCTGAAGGCAAGGGGCTTTTTGGCTGGGGCGGCAAGCTCGTCATTCAGCCCGAATATCAGCGCAATTACATTTATGCCGACGGTAAGCGCGATGTCGCCGTTGTTGATTCTCTTTTGAAGGGTTATTCGCTCGGGCTTCTTTATTTTGTAAAGACGGCGTCGGGGAGGTATTCCGCGGCTTTTGGATGTTCGTGTTTTTGAGCCGAAGGAAACTAAAGCCGTTTACGCGAGGCAGACTAAAGAAGCGGAAAAGAAGGGCGTTTCGAATTGTCCTTTGTGCGCTCTCGGGCACGCAGCAAACGCAAAGCGAATCTGGAAGTTCAGCGAAATGGACGCAGATCACGTAACAGCCTGGTCAAAGGGCGGGACTACCAGCATAGCCAACTGCCAAATGCTCTGCAAAACGCACAACCGAGCTAAGGGGAATCGGTAATCAGTCATTTTATGGTAAAATATACGTATGTTAGATTTTCTTTTCAGCGAGGCGGTGATGGCTAAGATTGGCGCGGCGTTGGTTGTCGCGCTCTTGGCGATCGCTTTTGGGAAAATCTTGCTTTCGATGGTGGGGCGGTTTGTCAGGTTTTGGCTTAAGTTGCCAGTGTTAGCTAAAGTAATTCTACCAGCTGTCCTGATTGTGTTTTGTCTTCACGGCAGTATGAAAAATAGAGGTGCGTTCTCGATTAGATCGCCTAATGCTGCAACGGTTAGCGATATTGATATCGAGCGCGGGTTTAAGTTGGAGAGCGTCGTTACCAACGCGGCGTATTCTTATGAGTTTACGAGTAATGCCGTTCGCAATGCGGCGTGGCATTTGGCGGGCGGGCATAGCGCCTTTAACCAGTATAATCTCGGGTGGTCGTTTCCAATGGGAGAAAACAGTTACGATCATATTATTGCTTTTCAAGAGGGGAGCGTATTTCATAATCCGCGTGATGAACATCCGCTTTTTAGACTTTATGATGGGGTTCTTTCGTTTGTCCCGGGATATTCAGACTTCTGGAGTCTTATTGACGATAATCGCGGCGTTTTTACGTGGCGCAATGTTGTTCCGTACGATAAGACGAATGAGGTGCTTTCGGTTCAATTGGAGCTTATTAAGAACGGAGATTTTACGATTCGCTCGAATGGGCTTGAGAATGTTTATCGGCGGATTAGCCCCGATGATTGGGATAATGATGGGTTGGCTAACGAGGTCGATAATGCGCCGAAGAGTTATGACGGAGATTTCTTTGGTGTTGCGTCGCCATTGCCCGAAGGAGCTCTTGAGTCAGCGTACTGCTGGGTTGATCTTTGTGTTACGGGAGTTATTGATACTGCTACTGTGCGCGTCACGTGCGATGGACCGAGCGATTTAGGTGATCAGGTTATTATCGCACGGACGAATGAAGTATTTAGAGTTCCGCTTTTAAAGGGGGCGTATTATGATGTTGAAAGTACGCTTCCGATCTGCGTTGTTGATCAATCTAGTGGTAATATCGAGGTTTCATGCAATGATTGCTGGGAGTATCATCATCCTTCAGTAAGTCATCATTATTTGAGTGTCAGTTATTATGTAGATTTTTGGCTTGAGAACAGCGGTAATCGTTGTGAACTTAAAAGTTCTGAGAATATCGGCGCGGCAGTTTCCGATGTAACCGGCGCTTGTTGTAAGTCGGATATTACTTCGCTCGGCTTCAGGTGGTGCTGCAACGCGAGCTGTAATTGTAACGGGGATCACGAGCATTATCTCAATGGTCTTATTTCGTGGGAAGGGTATACGACATGGGTTGGCTCGTGGGTTTATTGTGCGTGTGCTGAGGATGATTCTTCGGAAGAGGAGAGTGAGCCGCCGATAAGCTTGTCGCTCTCGATTCCGTGCGTTATATTCACGAATAATGACGGAACGGCCGAGAAGTCGGATTTGGCGCCGTTGTCGATTTCCTTTGTTGCGCCCGTAACTACGAATGGTGTTGTGGTTGTTGATTCTCCTGAAGATACGAATGATATAGCGATTTGGGCGGACACGAATAAAACCCAACGGGTAGATTTTCCTATTGTATTGCCTGTTGAAGGTACGTCTTTTTCTACGAATCTATATGTGGAAGGCCTTTATTCCAGTTATTCTGAAGATGCGATTGTTTTGTGTGCGAATTGGAAAGAAGAAGAGAGCGGAACTGCAAAAATGTCTGTTACAAGACGTTATACTATTTATTATCCAGTTGCTAATGTGATTAACAGCACTCTTTATGATAATGGGCGGCTATGTAATCCATCTGGAATAATAGTCGGGTCAAATGCGTGTTTTGTTGTTGATTTCCCCGATTTAACGCCACCGTCATCAGACATAAAGTGGAGTGTGGTTGAAGGTTTGGCGCGTTTTGTCGGAGGAGATACGGGAAGCAAGGTCTATGTTACAAGCGACATTCCAAATCAAATCGTTAAGCTTCGCGTTCAGGTTGGCGATTGTGTAAGCCGGCCGATAGAGTTTACCGCGTTTGCGGTCGAGCCTCTTTCGGTTAAGACGACGATATGGATAGTCGGCAATAAGGATGGCACTTATTTTGCGCGAACAGAAAATGAAGTAAGAAAAATGATAATGGATGTTAATAAAATTTACGAGCAGATTGGTGTTTCGTTTTATATTGATTCTATTTCGTATACGAATCGTGATGAGTTTTTGGATATTAGTGTTAATCAAGTAACAGAAAATTTAACGATGCGAAGAAATTTAGTAAACATATCAACTAATACTGGTGGTATAGAGCTGTATTTTAACAATCGAATTTCAAAATCTTCAGTAGCCAATCATGATTCCTATGGGATTGTATTGACGACTAACGCTACTGCGATGACCTTAGCGCATGAACTAGGACATGCTTTTGGATGTTCAGATATTTATCCGAAAGGCCGATTGCCGCCAAGACCGTCTCTTCCAGAATCTTTCCCTAAAGAAGAATTTGCTCCATTCGATTGGAATAATGGAACGGGTTCTCGATATTACGAATTTTCAATTACACAAGAAACATTAATTAAAAGGGTGTTGATGTATGGGGTTCGCCATGAGGATAAGCGAGATATATCGTTAGGGCCGATATATGGCTTTACTAAGTATGATAACGATGCAGGATTGGTTGATGTGGGATTTTTTAGAGGGAGTTCACGAAAGCAGATAATGATTCATCGATAATACCAAGGAGTTTATATGAAAGAAAAAATTTTTATTTTAATTATTCTCATAACTAATGTCTTTGTTATGTATGCAACTAATCAGGTAGAGCGAGTTGCAGAGTTGGAAATGATTAGTCTCATAGAGCCAGCTGATGATTTGACTCGCGAATTTGTGTTGCCGACTCCGTTAGATGTAAAGAAGAAGTATAATATTACGGATATTCAGTTGCGCCAAGATATTGAGATATTGACTAAGAAGTATAATGCACAAGAAACAAATGAGCAAAATCGATTATCTCGCATAATATCCGTTTGCTGGCTTGGCTTGTATGGAACTACAAATAATTTAGCATATTTAAAAACGATTATGGATAATCCTAATGATTATGCTCAGGAAGCAGCAATGGAGTCTTGTATTGAGTTGTTGAAAATGACGCCAGAATTAATTCCTTTAGTTCGTGATGTGGCTACAAATCGTGTTCGCTATTCGGTAGAATTAAAAAAACGTTCTTATAGGATTTTGCAAGGATTATCAGTTCCAGGATTAAGTCCTGCTTATGTCTCTAATATGAATGTGCGTGTTCGAATAGCATCATATTTTCTTGAGCGTGCTGCAGAGGAAGAAGATTCTACTTTGTATGTAGATCAAGTAGCTTGTGAGCTTAATCCTTCGTATCGACACAGTCAACAACGGCGTGATAATCTTGCTCGACTTCGCAAGCCAGGATTAACAGGTTTGCCAGCTCAAATTTATGATGCAGCTCAGCGCGACGCACAACCGAAGGAGGAGGAATGACAGGCGCGCTTTTATTAGCTACGACTTTAAATGTCGGCTCTTTGCCTCCGATCGAACATTCGGATTGCGAGGTGTCGACGAATGTCGTTTTGGCGACATCGCCTAAAATGAGCGAGATGGGATTTATACTTTCTCTCTTCTCGACGCCGAGTAATGTTGTTGAGGTCGCCTTTGGAACTGATGCTGATTTGAATGGGGATATCTCGCGGAAGGAAACGGAACTGATTGTCGGATGTGAATGCGGCGTTTGGCAGATTGTTGATCCAAAAAACGGGAATAAGTATATTTATGGCGAGTCGTCAGGCGACAGCGAGTTTAAATGGAATGCCTGGATGCCTGCAAGGCGCGATTCAAAGCGATTGCGGGCAAAGCTGAACGGAAATGAAGCGGTGACGCAAATTCCTCGCGGCACGGTGTTTTTTAAACGCGCTTGGACGCATTGTAAAATTGTTTCTCGCGGAAGTGGTGTGTGTTTCAGAAGTTTGAATGTCAATCAATCGAATGGCAGGTTTTACATTATCGTAAGGTGATATTTACCTTCGCATTTTTAAAAATGTGAAGGTATGATATAACTCTTTTTTTTTACATGAAATTTACATTCCTTCGTGAGCGAAGCGAACGAAGGGAATGCTATTTTATCTTGCGGAGCGGCTGATAAGATCGTTTACATCGCCGCCGTGAGTCTTGAGCCACGCTAAAAGACAGTTCCAGCTCGCCATGGAACGTGCGTAGTTATGTCCGCATTCAGGCTCATTGAAGGGATTGCGCTTAAGACCTTCGTGACGATCGCGAATAGCCTTTATTACTGTAAGCGCATCTTTGTCAAAGCCTTGGAATATCATTTCGGCGGCGGCGACATATTCAAAGCCTGTCATAACCTCGCCGAAATACGGGAAGGGTATCTTCTCGCGACCGCGGGGCCAGCTGCCCATGAGAAGGCCCGCCTCGTCGCCGACGCAGTATGAGCGCATATTGTTGAAGTGGCGCGTGAAATCCTGGAGGAAGTTGTACTTCATGATCGAACGGCACGTCGTTTTCAGGTTTTCTTTTTCAGCGAGATCGCCCAAATCCCAAAGGTGCGCCATCTGCTGGCCGACGAGCTGGTCGACGAGGCAGCATTTGCCGAGCTGGTATCTCAGTTCGCCGCGGCCTTCCGGTATTCGCTGCTCGTAATACTCTCCGTTAAAGAGTTCTTCGTCAATGCGCTTGGAACCCTTTTCGAAAATGGCGCGGCATTCGGCTGCAAAATCTTTGTCGCCTGTTGCTTTCGCCATTTCTTCGGCCGCTCTGAGGGCGCCCAAGTACCAAAAGCCCATCTGTGAATTAGGACCGTAGTAGTTGACGTCCATCGTGTTGTGCTGTTCGCCGTCCATAAGGCCAGACTTTTTAGCGTCCCACCCGACCGTTTGCCATTCTTTATCCCACTTGTGGACGCCCTCGCCGCACCATGCGAATTCGAGCGCTTTTCTTACCTTTGGCCAAATCGATTTAAGCCACGCGTCGTCTCCGCTTATTTTCCAGTCGCGGTAGACCTTCATGATCGTTCCCATCTGGCCGTCGGCGGCGACAGCGCCTTTAAGTTCCGAGCCGAGCGGCAAGGGCGTTCTGAAGTCCATCGCCCCGGTCTTGGGGTTCATCGAATAATTGAACTCTACGTCGCGCATCGAACGCGCAAGATCTGGAAAGAGGCACGCTACGGCGTTCTCGTAATTCCAGACGTGTGTGCAGCTGCCGTGGCAGGAGCCCTCGTGATGGAACGAGCCCTCCCAACCCATAAAGTGGCCGCTCGGGATGCGGAAGACGGTCTGGCTTTTCAGGACGGCGAGATTGGAGAGCGCGGCCTCTTTTATCACGTCGGGCGCATCAAGAGCGATGATCTTGCGCGTGAAAGCGAGAGAGCGTTTTTCAAGCTCTTCAAGACGCGGCACGATTTTGAGCGCGGCGTCTTTCGCGTCCGTGTAGTGCTTGGAGTACCAGTTTCCGACAATCGTCTTATCGTCTTCCCATGCCTGACGGTTGGGGAAGTTCCATGTAAAGGCGAAGCGGAAGGAGTCTTTGGACTTCGCTTTTACGGATTTTTTAACGCACAGTGCGCCGTGTGGCGTTGTTTTCTCTTCATTTTCGATCGTCTTAAGGTTTCCGTCGTCGGATAGATCGTCCCAGAATTCAAGAATCGTTCTGCGCCAGCTGTTTTCTGCGCATTTCGTCTTATAAGAGATATCAGCCTTGGTTTCGGGCGTTGAGAGCGCGAACGTTCCCCATGCCGTAGAATTAGTTTCGACGCCGTCCGAAAGGCACATGACACCTTTAAGGCCCGCCTCGTCGAAATAGACGGTTTTGTTGTCCTTCTCTCCGCTTGTACGCGTAAGGCGGCGCCATGTAAAGCCGGTCATCTTGCCGTCGTTGCCGACGGTGTTTCTTACGAACGCGGCGATGGAAACTTCGAGCGGTTCGCCGGAGAGATTTTCCACTTCATATTCAAGCGATGCGACGGGGAGGGAGCTCGCTGCGCTGTCGCCGGGAATAAAGGGCGAGAAGCCTTTGATATTAACTTTGACCGGTAGATCTTTGTCGCTTAAATAAACTGTTCCGAACGGAAAAGCCCCATCAAAAGTCGCGTTTCTGAAGCGCGGCAGACCCGCCTGAGGAACGCTGTTGCCTTCGTCCGCGTAAAGCTCGGTCGGATGAAGAGGGCCTGCGAGCATGGTTGCCGATTCATGGGTTTTACCCTTAACGCGGATCGCAAAGAACGTCCGCGAGTCGGCTTGGCGCTCCAGCTCGCTCATCGTTTTGTTGGGTCTGTTCATGATTTCCCAGTCGACGAGTTCGCCGCGTCCCGAAAGCGAAATCGCGCCGCAACCGATGCCGCCCATAGGTAGCGCGATGCGCAAGGTGTGTTCGGAATCGAAGTGCTTTACGACGGGCCATTCCTCTGCCGTGGCGGTCAAGGAGATCAAGGAACATCCTGCGATTAACGCAAGAGCGGACTTGCTTATAAAAGACGTATTTTTCATTCGGTAATTGTATCAAATTATTCTCGCTTTATCTATGGATATTCCAACTTGTTTTCGGGTGCGGTATTTGTTAGAATTTAAAATGAAATTTTCCCATACGAAGGACGTTTAATTAATGACAGCGGATTTTCCAGAAATCGATTTTAAATGAAAGTATTGCTGACAGTTCTTTTTTCGGTCGGTTTATCGACGACGGTCGGTGTCGTCGGCGGACTTTTGGTTCGCGCGCTTCCGCACAGGCTTAACGACATCGTTATGGGCTTTTCGGCCGGCATAATGCTCTCTGCGGCTACGGTGGGGCTTTTGGCGGGCGCGTTCACGCCCGAGCCTCAATCGATTCTGCTCGCTGTCGCCGGCGCGCTCACGGGCGCGGCCGTAATAAGTCTGTTAGACCGTTTTGTTCCGCATCTGCATCGGATCGCGGGCGTTGAATTTGAAAAGCACCGCTCAAACGGCGCGATCAGCAAATCGCTTCTTTTCGTTGCGGCGCTTGCGATTCATAAGATCCCCGAAGGGCTGGCCGTCGGCGTCAGTTTCGGGACGGGCGATATCGGCGACGTGGTGACGATTACAACGGCGATTTCGCTTCAGAATATTCCGGAGGCGTTCGTTATCGTAGCGCCGCTTTTTGCAGTCGGGGTCAGGTCGCCGCGGATAATCGCGATTTCGCTCGGTATCGGAGCTGTAAGCATCTGCTCGGTTTTGTCGGGCTATGCGCTCGTGTCGGTATTCACGGGGGTTCTGCCGTTTCTTCTCGCGGCGGCGGGCGGTGCGATGCTATATGTCATCAGCGATGAAATAATTCCCGAAACCCATGCTCACGGGTTTGAGAAAGGCGCGACGTTCGCGCTGATCGTAGGATTTCTTATCGTCCTCATCCTTCAAAGCGTTTTAGGATAATATCCCTTCATTCCCCGTCTGAAGCCGTTTGAGTTCTTTGGAACAGAATCCGGGCGCCGGCGTTTAACCGTGCGGCCGATTCTCGAAGGCCTCGCCGTTAAATCCTGATCAGCTGTTTTCTGAGCGCGATTGCGACGGCCTCGGTGCGGTTCGCCGCGCCGAGTTTTGCGAGTATCGCAAGCACGTGCTCGTTCACGCCGTCGGTGCGGATCCCGAACATTTTTGCGATATCCTTGTTCGTGAGACCTCTTGCCATCGCCTGGAGGATCTCGAGCTGACGCGGCGTGAGTTCCGGCGCGGGCGGGTCGGTCGAGATCAGCTTCCTGACGGCGGGCGAGATGACGCGTCCGCCGTTCGCGACCGTGCGTATCGCCGAAAGGAGCTCGCGGTCTTCGGCCGTCTTCATCAGCGCACCCGTCGCGCCTGCCTCTATGGCGCGTGATATCTTGTCGGACGTGCCGAACGACGTCAGCACGACGATCTTTGCGGACGGGACGGCGGCACGTATTTCCACCGTCGCCTCCACGCCGTCCTTGCGCGGCATTACGATGTCCATGATGACCACGTCCGGGGCGAGCTGCTTTGTGCGCGCGACCGCCTCGTTGCCGTCCTTTGCCTCCCCGACGACCTCAATCCCGCGTTCCGTGCCGAGAAGGGCGCAGAGGCCGTGCCGGACTATCGCATGGTCGTCCGCGATGAGCACCCTGATGTTCTTCATTCTGGCTTGTCCTCCTCCTTGCCGTGAATTGAGGCTGTCACGTCAACGCGCGTGCCGCGACCGGGCGAGCTGTCGATGGAAATCGATCCGCCGAACGTGTCGACGCGTTCGCGAATTCCCTGAAGCCCGAAGTGGCCCTGGTCGATGCTCGGCGCGGACTCAGGGTCGAATCCGCGGCCATCGTCCGAGACGGAGAATTTGAGGAGATCTCCATCGATGCATCCCGCGATCCTGATCGTCTTTGCGCCGCCGTGCCGGATGGCGTTGATGGTGAGTTCGCGGACGATTCTGAGCGTCGCGTGCGCGAGGGCGTCCGAAAGCCGCGCGCGCGGAACGCGGAACCTGATCGCGACCGACGTGTCGCCGACGTGGGGCCTAATGGAGAATTCGACCGCCTTCTCCATGTCCGGCTGGTCCAGCGTTTCGCCACGCAGGTCCCAGAGGCAGTTCCTCAGCTCGTCGCGGCTTGAGGCGATTGCGTTCGACGCGAATTCGAGATGCTGTATGGCCGCCGATGGAGCGCTCGCGGGGAGAAGCCGCTGCGCGGCGCTTATCTCCATCGAGACGCCGGTGAGGTTCTGCGCAAGCGTGTCGTGAAGCTCCGCCGCGAGGCGGGTGCGTTCGCTGATCTTTAACGTCGACTTGATCTGGCCGAGCTGCGCGCGCAGAAGCGCGCGGCCGCGTCTTTCGGCAAGCGCCTTGAGCGAGCGGTTCCAGATGAGAACCGCGGCGACGGCTGCGAGGAGGATCGCGATGACGGCGAAGAGCCGTCCGCTCGTCCACCACGGCGGGCGCGCGATAACGCGCAGTCCGTCCGCCCCGCACACGACGAAGAATCCCCTGATCTGCGGGAACGCGGCGTTCGGACGCCAGTTCTCCACGTCGAGAACGCAGATGCCCGTTGCCTCCATCACGCTTCCGGGTTCTATGTCCGGGTTCGCCTCCGGTGCGACGACCGGCACGAGGAAAGAGCCGTCTTCGACGTTCAGCGTGTCGCCGTTGCGGTTTCTCAGCGTGCCGCGCAGGGTGATGGTCTTTCCGAGGAACTGCGGCTTGACCTGCACCTGCCCGTTTTCTCCAAGCATGATGTCGCGCGCGGTGACGTTTGTCGCGGACGTTTCGGCGAAGTCGAAGGGGGCCGAAGGGCGCCACCTTGCGCGTTCGAGGTTGACGCGGTAGACGTCCGACACCGGGCGCCCGGCGACTTCTGCGAACGATCCGCCCTTCGGCGCCGGGCGGTTCGCGAACGAGACGCGCACGAGTCTCCCGGAAGGCGTCTCGAGAAGCGATTCCGTGTCCGACCACGACGCGAGGATCCTGCCGGCGATTCTGCGGTGGTCGAGGCGCGATATCTCGGCCGGCGTCATCAGTTTCGTGTCGCCGAGTTCCGGCACGTCGAAGGGGTCGATCGGCGCGGGACGCAAAACCTCGATGTCGTCCAGACCGGCGATGAAAAACTGTCGGCCGAGCTGTCGCCTCGGCTCGGGAACGTACGCGTCGCAGACTCCTCTTGCGCGGATTTTCGCGCCTACAAGACGTTCGACGGAGGACATGTTGTCATTGCCGCATTTGATCGGCGCGTAGATTGTCTCGCCGTCCGCTTCGAGGACGAGGAATACGAATTTCGGGTCCGTCTCGTCGCTTAGCGCGTCGGAAACCGTCGCTTCCATCTCGACGCGCTGCGAGTCGGCCGATCCGCCGAGGAACTCTGCGGCTGACACGGCGCGCGGCGCATCCGCCGCGCAGAGCCGAGCGGCGAGAAAGGCGATTGCGAATGATGCGGAAGACCTGTGCATAACGCTATTTTACCATATATCGCCGCTTCTCGCCCACCCCCCTAATTTGACGGGGGTGATTCGTGTCCACGTATTTGATAGACTGTTCGGCATAGGAGAAACATATGAAAATAAGAAGCTTTGCAGTCGTTTTGCTCGCATCTGCGGCCATGTCTCTGCCGCTGCACGCCGAGTCGTTCAGGATCGCAGTCGACCTCTCGGGGAAAGGCGACGCGAAAACCGTCGCCCTCAAGGTTCCGAGAGGCGCCGAGAAGGCGTCGGAGCGGTATTTCCAGCTTGCGGAGAAAACGCATCCGGATCTTCTGGCGCACGGATATGCCATGCGCGTGAAGCCCGCGATGCGGGCCAGGCTCCAGAAAAAGGCGTCCGCCGGCGTCTCAACGGCGAAAGGCTCCGCCGAAAAGACCGTCGTCGACGAGAAGGACCTTGTCGCGGACAAGAAAGTGGAATATGCGATCCGCGCGGCAAAAGGTCGCAAGTCCTTTGTGCTGATGATGGTCAACCGGACGAAGGATCCGCTGACGGCCGAGATCGCGTTTGCGAACGGCCAGATGCGCGCTCCCGTCTACCGCCGCGTCTACAGCGAGAACGGCGGCAAGAGCTGGACGACTGCCGCCTGGCAGCCGCCGCGCAATCCGGATGTGCGGCCCTGGACGATCGAACTTCCGGCAAACACGGTCCAAACCGTGACCATCACCGTCAAGTGAAGAAAGGACATGCCATGATGAAACTCTTTATGCTGCTCGCTCTTTCCGCCACCGTCGCATCCACCTATGCGGCCGGCAAGCCCAGACAGACCTGGCCGGTTCCGATCGAGGTCGATGCGGACGCCGAACCGATCAAGGATCTTCGCAATTCCACGAGTGCCCCCGATCTCGGCTACGCCGGCGCGATGCTCGAGACGTCGACATTGATGTCCGAGTGGTTCTACATCTCGAACCGGGTCGAGTCGGCGAAGCTCGTTCGCGACGCGGGCGTAAGGCTCGTGCGTCCTTGGAATGCGAACGACCTCTGGCAGAGCGGCATTGCCTGGTCGAAGACGAAGAACCGCGCGGAGATGCGCGCGGCCTACGACAGGATACACCGGGCGCTCATCGATCCGCACGCCTATTTCTCGTTCTGGAAAGAAAACGGGATTAAGGCGATACTCTGCCTCGAGAACTACGGCGTGTTCGCCGACGTCGAGAAAGGCACGCGCGGCGCATGGCAGATCGAGATCGTAAAGAAGGTGATCTGCGACTACGTGCAGTGGATCGTCGACAACGGCTACAAGGACTGCGTCGCGGGCTTCGAGCTCGGCAACGAGCCGTATTTCGGGAACAATCCCGAACAGTACGGGGAGCGCTGGTGCGCAATCATTCCGGAGATCAAGCGCATCTGGCCAGAGGCGAAGATCGGCCTGCCGATCGCCGAGTACCGTCCGAACGACCCCGATATCGCCGCCGTCCGCGCCCGCGCGACGGGGCTTGAATGGGTCCAGAACGGCAACGAGTTCTCGTTCGGGCGGCTCAACCAGTGGTCGGGCCGTGCCATCGTCGCGCTGACGAGCCAGCTCCACAACGTGAGCCACGTCATCTACCACTTCTACGGCGGAGAGGCCCCGTACGGATGCAGCGCGAGCGGCTTCGGGCGCATCAAGAACTTCGCCAAGGTGTTCCCCGAGGTCGCCGGCAAGCGCGTGTGGATCACCGAGTGGCGCGAGCGCGCGGACGAAGACCTGCGCTGCCACCAGGCGTTCCAGTCTTCACTGTGGAAAGGCCACTATCTGCTTTTGTGCCTGGCCCAGCCGGAAGTTGACGGCATATCGCTGCACAACCTCGGCGCGCTGGGAGGCGGTTTCTCGATGTCGTTCGACGGCACGTGGCATGTCGAGTTGGATCCGAGCGGACGCTATTACGTCAACCCGGACTACAAGGGCTCTCCGCGCGTGATCACCGGTCCGGCGGCACCCGTGTTCAAGATCTACACCGAGGCGCTCAAGAAACATCCGATCGTTCTCAACCACGGCAACTGCGAAAAGCGCGGAAGAGACGTGGTCGTTTGGGCGAGTGCGACATACTACAGCTCGTCGCTGGCGCAGATGCGCGCGATGGCCAAGGGGCTGCCGAAGGAGAAATGGCCGCAGTTGAAATCGAATGTCGAATGGGTGGCCACGATGAGCGCGGACAAGAAGTCGCTCTCTGTGCTGATGGTCAATTCGAACGGGCGAAAGATCGACATGCCCATCGAACTCAAGGGCTGCCGATTCGCGGGCAAGCCGGTCGTGCAGTCCGTCACGATTCCGGCCGAGCACGTCTATTCGTACCTCGTTCCGGGCGAGCGTCCGCTCTGGCAGTTGAGCGAGACGACGCTCAAGCCGATGTCAGGAACGGCGGGCGTCATTTCAATCGGTCCGAACACCGTCCAGTCGGTGACAATACCGATCAAGACGCGGTAGTCAACGGGAAGGCGGGAGATTCCGGAATGAATGCGCGTATCTGCATGGTTTGTCTGGCTGCCGCATGGGTGCTGCCCTGCGTGGCCGGGACGCTTGTGAAGTGGTTTGACTTTCGGGAGAAACCGCTCACCGTCGCGGTGACATCCGCCGTGCCCTGCAAGGTGGCGGTCGACGGAAAGCTCCAGGGCTGGACGGCGGGCGGGAGTGCGCCGTCGTATTTCCGACTCGTGGGCGGCAGAGGATTTCGTCAGGCGACGTTTACGAGCGAGGTTATGCCGCATGGCATCGGCGTTACCGTCCTTTCCGGCGCGCAAGCCGCGAAGGTCGCGGTCTCGGACAATGTCCTCGGCAGCGCGAAGCTCGTCTGCGCCGAGAAACGCCTTTGGCTCCACGTCCTCAAGGCCGGCAGGCGGCTCGTCTTTCGCGCGGACGGGACGTATCGCGGCTTCCCCTCGGCAACGATCCATTGTCTGGAGCCGGGTACGCTCAAGGTGAGCTGGGGCGGTCGCGAGATGACGCTCGTCGGGGAGAAGCCGGGCGGTGTCGCGTTCTCGCCCGTCTCGCTCGCCGATGCCGATGCGATCGGATTCGAGACGCTGAGCGGCGCGTTCGAGTTGTCGGGTGTCGGTTTCACGACGGTCGCCGACGGTGCGACGGCCGCGACCTCGTTCGTGTCGAGCGAAGCGCGTCTCAACGCGGACTTTGCGGCGGCGAAAAGGGTCTGCGACCGCGCGAAGATGGATGCCGCCATCCGGCGGGGGCTCGGGCTCAAGTCCATTGACGAAGATGCGAAGACGGTCACGATCGACCCGACGGTCCGCAACGGACTTGTCTTCTGCGGCGTGAAGATTCCCGTCAGGGACGGCATCCTCGACATCCGCTGGATGCGCGAGAGCGCGGACGAGATGGCGACCGTGTCGCAGACCTTGCCGTCAGGCTGGAAGCTCGTGCGCGATTTCGACATGCAGGCCGAGTGCCAGCGGCTCTGCAACCTCGCCGTCGCCGAGGGGATGCAGGGCGGAATGCAGTTCTGCGCCTACAGGAACGGCAGGAAGATAGTCGACGTCTTCGCGGGGACGGTCTCGTCGAACGCGAACGCCGCCGCCGTGAGGGGCGATACGCTTTTCCCGATCTTCTCGACGGAAAAGCCGCTTCTCGCCACGGCGTGCCATCGCGCCGTCGAGCGCGGGCTGATGGACTACGACAAGCCGCTCTGCACATGGTGGCCCGAGCTGAAGGGCGACGGCAAAGAGAAGCTGACGCTGCGCGAGACGCTCGCCTACCGCACGTGTCTCCCGGGCGGCGCGCCCGGCGGGAAAAACAACCCCGTCTGCGGTCACGCCCTCTCGGACCGCGAGCTCTGCGACTGGGATTTCGTCTGCCGCGTCGCGGCCGCAGACAAGCCGAACGGCGTTCCCGGCACGGTGCAGGCCTACCTCCCGTACGCCTATGCGTGGATGGTCGGCCATCCGCTCGAAGTTGCGCTCAAGAAACCTTTGAAGCAGGTTCTGGACGAAGAGGTGCTGCGTCCGGCCGGCATCGAGAAGGACTTCTACTTCGTCGTCCCGCGCACGGAATACCCGCGCGTCGCGACCATGTTTTCGGGACAGTTCGTGGAGAACATGAACGAAGACTGGGCGCGCCAGGCGCTTTTGCCGTCCGCATGGGCGGTCTCGTCGGCGGAGGCCCTGTGCCGGTTCTACAACCGTCTCTGCGGCTATGACGGCAAACCGCCGCTGATCCGGAAGGAGACGCTGGACGAGGCTTTGCGGCCCTGCCGCCATCCGAGCGACCCGCTGCCGTCGCCCGAGTCGATGAAGCGCGACTGGTTCATGCTCTTCGGGATGGGCTACGGGCTCTGGGGCGAGGCCGGGCGCATGGATCGCGTCTTCGGACACGGCGGCGCCGGCGGCTCCGAGGCTCTTGTCGACCGCGACAACGAGCTGATCGTCGCCTTCACCACCAACATCCCCCGTGGCTGCATCGAACTTCGCGACCGCCTCTACGAAGTCGTCGGCCTTAGGTGGCGTTACTGGAACGACAACGTGAGCATCCAGGATCTGCAGATGACAACGTCGTCCGGCGGCGACTACGGCGCAGGCATAACGTCCGGCGGCACCCCCTAATTTGAGGGGGTGTTTTCCGGAGTCAGGATTTGCTACACTTTCTTCAGGAGGAACAATCGACATGAAGCAGCGAATGATAGTTGGACTTGTCGCGGCGGGATGCGCCTTGGGCGCGTTCGCGGACTTTGAAATAAAGCTTGATCTTTCGGGGAAGCCGATGCGCGACCTCTCGAAGACGACATCCAAGGCCATCGTCGGATACATAAACGCGATGCACGGCCCGGAATACAACGACGACTACTTCTTCGTCTCGAACAGAATGGAGACGGCAAGGGTCATGAAGAAGGCCGGCTGCTGCAACTGCGCGACATGGGGCTCGGACGAATGGTTCGCGCGGCGCAACCACAAGAATCCGAAGTACCGTTCCAACCCCAAGGCGCAGTTCGACTTCTGGAAGGAAAACGGATTCAAGGTCCTGCTCGGCATGACCGGCATCGGCCCGAAGCAGGCCGCCGATGAAGCGCAGTTCAACGCGGCCGTCTCCAACAAGCTCGCGTTCGTGCAATGGATCGTAGACAACGGCTACAAGGACGTCGTGCAGGGTTTCGAACTCGGTTGCGAGACCTACTACTTGCCATACGAACGCCAAGATGCGCTCATCAAACTCTGGTCCGCGCTTGTGCCGAAAATTCTCAAGATCTGGCCGAAGTGCCAGCTGGGCGTTCCCGTCGCGGAGAACTTCGAGCTTAACCCCGACATCGCGCACGTCCGCGAGCGCATGCTCGCCGCCGGCGAGATAAAGCGCGATACGTATTTTGCGGCGGCAGACTTCAACAAGTACTCGGCCTACTTCATTCTGGGGCTCGCCACGAACAACGTCCTCGACAAGATTTCGCACGTCACCTACCACACCTACGGCGCGGAGACGCCCTACAGCTGCTCCTATTACGGCGTGAAGCGCATCCGCGGTTTCGCCGAGGCGTTCCCCGAGATCAAGGGCAAGCGCACGTGGTGGACGGAGATACGCCCGCGCTCCGACGAGGACAACCGCTGCCAGCGCATCTTCCGCGAGGCGCTTATCATGGGCCACTACTCGCTGATGATGGTGTGCCAGCCGGAAGTCGACGGCTTCTACCACCACAACATGTGCAACCTCGCCGGCGGGCTCTACATTTCGCTCGGAAAGAGCTGGAACGTCCAGTGGGCCGACGAGGGCGGCGAGTATCCCGACTTCGACGCGCCGTTCAACCGTCCGCACATGGAAGTGGGGCCGCAGGGCGCGGTCTATCACATCATCGGCAACGCCTTCCGCTCCAATCCGCTTCTCTGGCACCACGGCACCTCGAAGGACATGGATACCGAAGATTCCTTCTACACCTCCTCGCGCGTCACCGACCAGGTCTACGCCCATCGCCAGGGCCTGAAGAAAGGACTTGGCGAAAAGGCGCCTGCCGTCGCGGGCGAAGTCGAGTGGGTCGCCCTTACCAGCGGCAACAAAAGCCAGCTCTGCCTCGTGATGGTCAACACGCGCGAGACGGCGGAGAAGGTCAAGATCACGGTTCCCGGCAAGCAGTTTGCCGCGCCGACCTACCGCATCGCCCGCATCAAGGACCCGAAGTACATCGACTGCCGCGAGGTTCCCGGCGAGGCGAAGCTTTGGGAGGAGATCGCCTACGAGGACACGCAGACCGGCTACGCGAGCGGCGGAGCCTACGAGGCGCCCGCCGGCGACTATGACGTCCTGAACATCGAGATCGGACCCAACTCGGTCCAGTCCGTCACGGTCGTGATGCGCAACAAGCCGAAGAAGTAAGTGATCCGCCGTCAACGATAGTCCGTGCGGCCATGACGGCGGTCTTGTGTGCGCCGATGCTCTGCGCCACCCTTATCCCACTTTTTTGAATTGATGCACGCAAGACCTTCGAGCCGGGGGCGACTCCGGCTCTGCGGCCTTCACGGTGTGCATGAAATGAAAATGAAAAAGAAGGGGTGTGAAAATAAATTTTCATAGGGTTTTTTGGGCTTTTTTGAAAACCGGGATAAGTCACCCCAGAAAAAGCGGGATAAGGGTGCACAGTAGCGGGAGTTTATGATATACTGTCAACATCTATTATGGCATGGGAATAAAGGCGTATGCGACGAACCTCCACGGGAACGTAAGCGTAACGTCCGACGGAGGCAAGATCGATGTCTCGACGGATGCCTCCAGTCTTTTTTCCGAGAAGGAAAAGGTGTGAAAGGAACGCGGTGCAGATGAGAACGATATGCGGGACAATTCTCGCGGCAGCGATGGCCGTCAGCAATGTTGGATTGGCGAACGCCAAGCCGATGGCGGAACTTGACGCGAAGGGCGTCGTCATAAACGGCGAGGTGACATGCGAGGTCGAGCGCAGGACATTCCCCGACGGAGAGGCGGTGAGGTACCGGCTGCCGGACGGCGTTGCGACCGTCTCGTGCGAGCGTACCGAGTGGCGGCTCCCAGCCGATGCGCACATCTGGTACCAGTCGCAGAGCTCCTGCTACGAGGCACCGTTCAAGAACTGCCGCGTCGGAGAGGTTTCCGCCGGGGAGAAGATGAACCTGCCGATCACGGCTAAACTTGCCGACGGAACATACCGCCTGCTGACCGAGGCCAACGTCGTCGACTACACGGATTCGTGCGTTGAGTACTGCGGGGGCGGACGCTTCGCCATTCGCTACTATGCCGACAAGGAGGGGTTCACCCGCTCCGGCGTGCCTTATACGCCGTGGCGTGTCACGCTTGTCGCCAAGGACCTGCAGACGCTTGCGACGAGCGACATCGTGCGCCGCCTCTGCCCCGCCCCTTCGCCGGAGGTCGCGGCGAAATGCGCTGCGTTCGTGAAGGGAGGGAGAAGCGTCTGGCAGTGGCTTCCGGATGGAGCCCCGAAGTACTGTGAGCAGAAGGAATGGTATGACCGCACGAAGGAGCTTGGCTTCGAATACTACCTCGTCGACGACGGATGGAAGGTCTGGCGCGACGGCGACATGGACCGGTGGGCGTGCCTCAAGAAGTGGATCGACTACGGCAAGTCCATTGGAGTCGAAAGCTTCGTGTGGGTCGACTCTAAGGAAATGCGCACGAGGGAGGCGCGACGCGCATATCTCGGGAAAGTCAGGGACTGCGGAGCCGTCGGCATCAAGATCGACTTTGTCCCGGAGCCGTCCTGTTCGCTGATGAGATGGTACGAGGAGACGCTTGCCGACACGCTCGAATTCTCGCTGATGACCGACTTCCATGGATGCGTCAAGCCGAGCGGTCGCGAGAGGACGTGGCCGCACGAGGTGGCGCGCGAGGCGATTCGCGGACACGAATGGCACATCACGCGCTACAACAGGGTTCTGCCGCCGGAACACGACTGCATACTGCCGTTCAACAGGCTTGTCCAGGGTCATGCGGACTATACGCCGATGGTGTTCGAGAAGAAGGAGCTTCAGGGTTATTCGTGGGCGCGCGAGCTCGCGCAGGGAGTTGTCTTCTCGGCACGGTTTCTCTGCTTCGGGGACTATCCGCAGAACTATCTCGACAATCCCGCCGCAGAGCTGATAAAGTCCATGCCCGCCGAGTACGACGAGACGCGCATACTGCCGGGTTCGGAGATCGGCAAGTGCGTCGCCGTCGCAAAGCGCAAGGGCCGGGACTGGTTTGTCGCCGTCGAGAACGGAGCTGAAGGGCGCCGGATCGCGGTCAAGCTGGATTTCCTCGGCGCGGACAACTGCGAGCTTCTCGGATTCGCCGATGCAGAGGACAGGTCCGACGGCTACAGGATCGACCGCCGCGTCGTCGGAAGGGATGGGAAAATCGAGCTGACGCTCCGTCCCTGCGGCGGCTACTGCGCGAGGATTGCGCCTATAAAACGGTGAACACCATCGCCGACGAAGACGGGTCGTGTCCCGGTGATACTCCGTCCTGATCCCGTGTCGCCGAATGCGGCCTGCTTTGGCGTTATCGTCAAGTGCGACGAGACTGGTTATTTTGGCTTTAAGACGGCGCAAGGTGATGAAAGTGTCGTATCCAGAATCGTTTCCTTCTTCCCGAAGTACGGGCGCAGTAACTTTGAGCAGGCGATGGCTTGGGCGGCTCACGACATTGAATACGCGATTGAACAAGAAAAGAAGTCGCCCGGCGCCTTCAACAATTTGATTCGCCCGCGCGAGAATGTGATTCGCTATGGAGCGGCGCAGACTTCCAAGGCGGTAGACCCTGCCGCCGAACTCGACCGCCAGTACGAGCGACTTGTCCACTAGCCCCCCCCCCCCCCTAATTTAGGGGGGTATGCTTTTGGGGCGGGTAGTGGTAGAATACGGGTAGTGGTAGAATAATCACAAACTCGCAAAAGGAGTGTGTCATGATAAATGCACAAAACAACATGTTTTCCCAGGGGGGTAAATATCGCAGATTCCTGATTGCGGCCGCGATTCTCTGCGGCGCATTTGCCGCGCAGGCGGACACATGGAATTTCTATGTCGATGCCGCGAGCGCATCGCCGATGTCCCCTTACGACACGGCGGCCACGGCATCCACGACCATCGCCGATGCGCTGGCGGCCGCGAAGGCCAAAATTGCCGCGGACGGCGGCGATGCCATCGTGCATGTCGCATCGGGACCCTATACGGAAACGGGCTTCGAGCTTGATGCGCCGATTGTCATTGAGGGTGCCGACCGGGATGGTGTCGAGATCGTGGATAATGTCGCCGGCAGCCGCGCGTTCACGCTGTCGCATGAGGGCGCGGCGGTTCGGAACCTCACGATTTCCGGCAATGGCTATATGACGAACGGCGGCGAGGGCGGCCATGTCCGGATGACGGCGGGTCTTGTCTCCAACTGCGTCATCAAGAATGGTCGCGCAGGCGCGTGGAGGGGCTACGGCAACGGCGGCAATGTCTGGATGTCGGGCGGGCGTATAGAGCGCTGCCTCGTCACTGGTGGCACGGCCAACTGGGGCGGTTGGAATGGTAATAAGCAGAGTTGCGGTATGGGGCTCTACGCCTCTGGAGGAGTAATTGATAACTGCTTTTTTAAAGATAATAGAAGTGATAATAATGACGGCAATAATTCGGCGGGTGTCTATATTTCCGGTACGGCGACAATGGTAAATTGCACAGTGACTGGCGGATGGAACAGAAGCTACTATGGTACCGGTTCGGGCATCCATATAGCCAATGCCGCCGCGAAGGTCGTTAACTGCATCGCCTACGGCAACTACATCGGCCAACGCACGATCTCCAGTACCGCCGCCGCGAACTTCGGTTCGGGAAACCACAGTCGCTACTTCCACTGCGCCGCGGCCTTCACGAACACATCCTGCGCGACCTGGAGAGTGCTGACGGATCAGGATTTCGTCAATTACAAGTCGTTTACAGGGAATGCGGAAGCCGATCTCTTTGCCTATTTCAACAGTGAGGAGTACGCGACCTTCGATTGGCACCAGCGCCTCGACACGCCGATTGTCGATCGCGGTACTGTAGACGCCGCCTATCGTCCCGCTGACTGCGCGCCGCTCGACTTTGACGGCAACGAGCGTGTTTCCGGCGCGTCGATTGATCTCGGCTGCTGGGAATATGATCAGTCGCAGTTCGATTGCGTCGGCAGTCTTGACCGCTACGGTGCGCATGAAAACGAGAGTTTTACGTTCCACGCCGTCACGGTCGGGCCCGCGAGCGACACCATCATCCGCTGGGACTACGGTAACGGCGTGACGGAGGAGACGCGCGAGACGACGCATGTCTACGCCTATCCCGCGTCCGGCTATTTCACCGTGAGGGTCTCGGCCTCGTCCGACGGCGGCACGACCTGGACGGACTGGTACACGGTGCCGACGCGCGTCGTCGTGGCGCCCACGCAGATGTTCATCGATTCCAACTGCGAGACACCTCTCTTTCCGTACAAGACGCGGGAGACGGCAGCCAACACGCTTGCTGCGGCGGTCGGCGCGCTCACGAACAACGTTTCCGAGAACAAGACGGTCATCGGCGGCGTCGATATCGTGGTGCTTAAGGGTTCGAAGTCTAACGACACCGGCATCTTCCTCGCGACCGCTGTCACCGTGCGCGGCGAAACGGGCAATCCTGCCGATGCCGAGATTGTGGACAACGTCGCAGGCTTTCGCGCGTTCACGCTGTCGCACCCGGATGCGGTTGTGTCGAATCTCACAATCTCCGGCGGCGGGTTCAGAACGACAGGTGCATTTGGTGGTGAAGGCGGTCATGTTTGGATGTCGGCCGGCCTCGTCGCCAACTGCGTCATCAAGAACGGCCGTGCAAGTGCGTATAGGGGCTATGGCTTCGGCGGCAACGTCTGGATGTCTGGCGGACGTATAGAGCGCTGCCTCGTCACCGGCGGCACGGCTAACTGGGGTGGCTTTTGCCAGCAGGAGAGCTTCGGTATGGGGCTTTACGCCACCGGTGGAACGATCGACAACTGCTGGTTCAAGGACAACAGGGATGATACGAGCGACGACGGACGCAACGATGGCAGCGTTTGCCTCGACGGCGCGGTTACGATGGTAAACTGTACGGTGACCGGCGGCTGGAGTCGTGATTATGTGGGTCGCGGAACGGGCATTTATATTAAAAACTCAGCTGCGAAAGTAGTCAACTGTGTTGCCTACGGCAATTATTCCTATAAGAGAAGTAATGCGCCATATCTCCTCTATTCGCTCTCATCCAATTGCGGCAGTGCGAATATGAGTCGTTATTTTAACTGCGGCTCTGCCTTTACGAACACATCTTGCGCAACATGGACGGTGTTAACAGATGGTGACTTTGTTAAATACAAACCTTTTACCGGGACGACATGGAATGAATTAAAAGCTTATTCGACGAGTGAGGAGTACGCTACCTTCAACTGGCACCAGAAGAAAGGCTCTGTCATGATCGACGCGGGCACGCTGGACACCGTCTACCGTCCCGCCGACAGCGTGACGCGCGACCTCGACGGCAACGAGCGTGTGTTGAACCGCTCGATCGACCTCGGCTGCTGGGAGGTGCAGTCCGGCTTAGGCTTCCATATCATCGTGCGGTAGGATAGAATCGAGAGCGACTATGGGGTCTGATCCCATGAAAACTAAAATGTCATTCCTTGTGGCGGTTGCCGTGATTGGCCTTTCCGCGCGCGGCGCGGAGTTCTACGCCGACTTCGGCGAAGTAGTCGGCAAGGTGCGGCCGGAGCTCCACGGCTCTGGCATGGGCGGGCAGCTCGTCGGTGGCATTTCCGGCAGGGAACCGGAACTGCTGGGGCCGCTCGGACTGTGGGGGGCGCGGACGCACGACTGGGCGCTCATCAACCCCGGGCAGCGCATCTGCGACACGCACTTCGTCTTTCCGCTGATGCACCTCGACCCCGCCGACCCCGCGAACTACTTCTTCGGCCCGACGGACGAGATACTCGACAGAACCGTCAACCTGCTCGGGCAAAACGTCCTCTACCGAATGGGGACGTCCATCGAGTCGGTGAACTCAAGGCGTAAGGGCGGTGCCAACCCGCGCTACTACAACAGCGTCGAGCCGGAGGACTGGGAGAAGTACGTCGGCGCGCTTGAGGGAATCATACGCCATTACACGGAGGGCTGGGCAAACGGCTTCAAGTGGGGCGAGAAGATGCGCTACTGGGAGCTGTGGAATGAGCCGAACGACAGGCCCGGCGGCAGCTGGATCGTTAAGTCGCAGAACCCCGACCGGAAGCTCAACAACGAGCGCTTCTTCGAGTTCTTCGTCTTTACGCTGGGGCGCCTCAAGGCGCGATTCCCAGACCTCAAGTTCGGCGGCCCTGCGGCGTGCTACCGCGACGAGGGCTTTCTGCGCGGGCTTCTCGCCAAGTGCCGCGAGGCGGGCTACGCGCCTGACTTCATCTCGTGGCACAACTACTCGTGCGCGCCGGACATGATGCTCGGCGAGCCCGCGAGGATTCGGGCGATATGCGACGAGTACGGCTTCAAGCAGACGGAGCTGATGATAAACGAGTGGCACTACATCACGCCAGGGAACTTCTGGGGCCAGTTCAACACGCCAGCGGCGACAGCGCAGCGCGTCGACCCTACGACAGGTCTCGGAGGGATAAATTCCGCCGTCTATACGATACAGGTCCTGTGCGGGCTCCAGGCGACATGCCTCGACCAGGCGTATTTTTACGGCTGCGGCTATACTCTGGGCGGCAACTGGGGAATACTGAAGGCCGACGGACAGCCAAACAAGGTTTATTACGCTCTCAAGGCGTTCGGGTCGGCTCTCGCCGTCGGCAACACCATCGTAAAGTTGCAGGGCACGAAGGATGTGCGACTTTTCGGCGTCGTGTCCGGGGATGGCGCGAGAAAGGCGCTTCTCGTCAGCGCGTTCAAGACCAAGGCCGGCGAAATCGGAGTCGATGTGAAGGGCGTTGCGCCCGACGCCAAGGTCTCGTGCCTTCTGCTCGACGACAAGCACGATCTCGTTTCTTATCCCGCGACGTTCGCTGGCGGCAAACTCACGCTTCGCAAGTCCGACGATCACTCTGCCGCGTTCCTCGTGACGTTCGAGTGAGAATTGTCGGGAAGTCCTGTCCGGCGCCGGTTTCATGCTCATCGTACGATAATAAGCAGGAGGAAGATGATGACCTGTATTGCAGCTGCTATGATGTTCGCGGCGTCCGTCTGCGGCGCATGCGACGCGAATCTCGCTGACTTCCCGCGTCTCGCCGGGGAGACGGACGATTCTCCGCGCTTCGTCCGCGCCATATCCGCCGCGCCGAACGGCGTTTTGTGCGTTCCGAAAGGCGAGTACGACATTGGCTCGATGATTCTGATTACAAACCGCTGCTCGCTTTCGATGCATCCCGCTGCGCATCTTGTGGCGAGGGCGAAGATGAAATATGTAATCTTCTGGGATGGTGCGGCGGACTACCATGCGCTTTCCGTCTTCAATCCCGACGGCTCGGTCTATGACAACGCCAATCTGTTCATAAGGGGCGGCGATATCGACGGCAACGGCCTTGCCAGTTGCCTCGCCATCGCGAACTCCCACCATTTCACGCTTGCGGACATCACTCTGCACAACGGCGTCAGGTCGGGACTTTGCGTCACGCGCGAGACCGGCGGGCATCTCTACGAGCTCGTGGCCAACAACATCTACTGCAAGTGCACGATGAGCGGGCTCGCCGGCAACATCGGCATCGACTGCCAGACCGCCGACTGTCACTTCACCGACTGCATCGTTGTGGACTACACGAAGGGCATCCGCTCCAGCGGCGGGTCGAACCGCTTCACGCGCTGCCACGTCTGGGGTGGCACGGTGCCGCCGAAGGGCATGGGCTTCAAGGAGTGGTCGGATGCATACGCCCGCCGCAAGCAACTGGAGGCGGCCGGCAAATGGACGGCCGAGGAAGAACGCTCGCACCTCGCGCTTGGCGTTCCCGAGATGCTCCCCAACTCGGTCGCATTCGAATGCATCGGCGATTCAAACGTGTTTGACGGGTGCCATGCCGACACGGCGGAAATCGGCTACGACATTCACCGCGGCGCGATCATCGTCAACAGCGGGTTCTACAACAATCCCCGCATGAATCTCCGCAAGTCTACGGCAATCGTCCACCGCGGCAGACATCTCCGCGTCGCCTTCTGCGATTTTCGCGGCGCGGCGGGCTGCGAGAAGCTCTACGAGGGCAAAGGCGAGAACGTTGACTGGGTTGGCAACACCGCGTCCGGCGGCGCGGGGATGGCGGCTGACGCCGCGAGGATGTTCCGGCAACCGTAATATGTCCTCTTACACCTTCGATGCCACGCAACGCGCAAGTTCGCCGGTGGCCGCGCAGTGCCGGTAAAGTAGCCCCCCCCCTAATTTGAGGGGGTGCGCTTTTGGCCAAAAGTGGTAAAATGCTGCCAATCAATCGGCGAGAAATAGTACTGCACAAAGGAGAGCGCATGAACATCAAGAGACGTAACTTTATCAGGCTCGGCGGGATGCTGGCCATCGCGGGCGGCGGCGCAGCGGTTGCGGACGCCGCCGGAGTTCCGGCCGAGGCCCCTGCGGGCGCGGTGCGCTTTTCGCAGGATGTGCCTGTTCTCGGCGACTACGATGTCTGCGTCGTCGGCGCGGGGCCTGGCGGCGTCGGCGCGGCGGTCGCCGCTGCGCGCGCGGGCAAGCGGACGATTCTCGTGGAGCACTACGGCTACCCGGGCGGCGTCGGCACAAACTGCAACACGCCCGCGTTCTTCTACGATCCCTACAAGGGCGTCCAGTACCTTCGCGGCATCGCGGACGAGTTCATTCGCCGCCTCGCGAAGCGCGGCGCGGCGTGGTATTCGACGAACGACGAGCGCTACCAGCCCGACTACACCCGACCGATCGGCGACGGGCCGATCCTCGGGCGAGTCCGCTCGCGGATTGAGGATATGCGCGTCGCCTACCACGACTTTCTGGACGACGTGGGCGTGGAGAAGCTCTTCTACACCCACCTGACCGGCGTCGTCCGCGACGGCGACCGCGTCACCGCCGCTATCGTCGACTGTTTGGAGGGGCCGCGCGCGATACGCGCCAAGGTCTTCATCGACGCGACCGGCGCGGCGCATCTCGTTCACCGCGCCGGCGGAAAGACGCGCCTCGCGCCGCCCGATAAGACGATGCACAAGTCGATCTGGGCGACGCTCTCGCCCGGGCCGCACGACACGCCCGAGGTGTACAGGGAAAACTGGAGCACCTACCGCAGGCTCTACGGCGAACACCGCGAGCGTCTTCCCGAAAACATCTGGACGTCTCTAGCGATAGGACTGTGCAGCGGATATGTCAACGGCAACAGCTGCGACTCCAGGGACATGACGCGGATGGACGCCGAGATGAGGAGGCGCAACTTCGAGCTTCTCGCCTGCTACAAGCGCGAGCTCAAGGGCTTCGACGACGCCTACATCGTGTCGGCGATACACCAGGTCGGGTCGCGTTCGGGCCGCCACATCATCGGCCGAGCGACAGTCGACAGGCGGCTTGTGACGACTGCGGCCATGCCGGACGATCCCGTGATGCCGTTCGTCCGTCAGTGGGGCGAGCACGCGGCAAGCATGAAGCGTGGCTTCGGGGGCGAGATTCACGGGCAGCTCGACGGGCTTGGTGCCGTGCCCTACGGGGCGCTGGTGCCGGTCGACTTCTCGAATGTCCTCGCCTGCGGGCTCTGCATCTCCGTGGAAGAAGACTACGTCAAGACCATCCGCATGATGCCGAGCTGCCTCGTGTCCGGGCAGGTGGCGGGCACTGCCGCGGCGCTTGCGCTCGACGCAGCCAAGGGCGACGTCGGCGCAGTGCCCTATGCCGGGCTGCGCAAGCGTCTCGAGGACCAGAATCACTTTTTCGCCTGATGAGGCAGCATGTTTTCAGCATAATTCTCTCGGGGCGCTCCCTGATTAAGGGGTGAAATTCGTGGGGGACAGACCCCGCGAAACGCGGCACGGCGAACTACCTCGCGGCAGACGTGCGTCCGGCGGCGCGGGGATGGCGGCTGACGCCGCGAGGATGTTCCGGCAGCCGTAATATGTCCTCTTACACCTTCGATGCCACGCAACGCGCAAGTTCGCCGGTGGCTGCACCGTGCCGGTAAAGTAGCCCCCCCCCCCCCTAATTTGAGGGGGGTTGCGCTTTTGGCCAAAAGTGGTAAAATGCTGCCAATCAATCGGCGAGAAATAGTACTGCACAAAGGAGAGCGCATGAACATCAAGAGACGTGACTTTATCAGGCCCGGCGGGATGCTGGCCATCGCGGGCGGCGGCGCAGCGGTTGCGGTGCTTGCTGTTTGCGCGGCGTTCGGCGCTAATGCCTCTTTTGACGCGGACTACCTGCGCCCCGTGCGACCAATCGGCGTCGACGGACAGCCGGCGTGGAACGGACGGTCGATATTTTTCATGTATCCGCCGACATTTGGATTCGAGCGACGCGATGGCGCCGCGTCATATCGCTTCACGGTGAAGGACGAGACCGGCGTCGAGCGGACGTTCGAGGGGCGTTCGCCGAATGATTCCCTCGCGCCGATCTGGGGGGAGCTTCCGCTTTCTGGCTGGATGGACCTCAGCTGCGAGGCGCTGGACGCGAATGGCGTCGTCATCACGAACGTCGGCGAGCGCAGCTTCTGGAAGCAGGCGCCTTTCGTTCCGGGGTCGTATCCCGCCGCTAAGCGTTCGCCCGATGAGACGTCGAAGCTGATTGCGCGCTACGTGATGAACCTGCCGATAGTGCAGGCGAACTATCTGAGCGGGAAGCCCATTCCAAAGGAGATGGTGAACCCCGGCAACCAGGTGTTCATCGCCTATCCCTCGAAGATGGGCGCGGCGGTCGTCTCCGCGATGGCCAAGCTCGCCGTCGGCGAGACCGACGAGGCGAAGGCCGCGCGTCGGCTGGCCGAAGGCGCTGTCCGCAAGCTCATGGCGGTCACCGAGCCGGAGGGGTGTCCGCTCGCCGGTTTCCCGCGGACCTACGAGGCGCATCCCGGGCTTTCCAACCACCCGGCGAAGATGATCCGCGAGAATATCGGCAAGATAATGCTCGTCTACCCCCGCGCCGTCGCGAACGCATATCTCGACCTATACGAGGTGACGAAGGCGCCGGAACTCAAGGCGGCGGCGGTGCGTATCGCCGACCTCTATCTGAAGTTGCAGGGCGATGATGGCACTTGGCCGCTCAACGTGTGGCTGAAGGACGGCCAGCCGGTCGAGAAGAACCGGCTCGTGCCGGTGCGCATGCTCGGCTTCCTCGAACGGATGTACGCAGTGACCGGCGATGCCAAGTATCGCGCCGCGGCGGATCGCGCCTTCGCCTATATCGAGAAGGGCCCGCTTACGACGTGGAACTGGGAAGGGCAGTTCGAGGACGTCACCCCGTCCGAGCCCTACCGGAATCTCACGAAGCACGACGCCTGCGACACGGCGATGTATCTTGTCCGTCGCTTCCCGTCCGACCCGCGCCGTCTTGCGCAGGCGCGCGAGCTGGTGCGCTTTGCCGAGGACCAGTTCGTCTGCTGGGAGAGGCCGATGCACGGCAAGAAGGACCCTCGCTGCAAGATGGGTACGTGGGGGTGCGAATCATGGCGCTGCCCCGCCGTGCTTGAGCAGTACAACTGCTATGTGCCGATCGACGCCTCGGCGGCGAAGCTTATCCGCACCTGGCTTGCGATGTATCGTGCGACGAAGAATCCGCTGGACCTCGCGCGTGCCCGAGCCCTCGGCGACGCGATCATTCGCGAGACGCACGACGACGGGTATCTGCCGACATTTTGGATGAACACCCGCGAAGACTGGCCGAACTGCATGCTGGCCTCGGCCACAGCCCTCGCCGAACTTGCCGAGATCGGCGGCGAGTGCCCCCCTGATTAACGATGAGGAAAGTCCCGATGTCGGCCTGTCGCCAGACGGCGCGGACGATAGGGTATAATGTCAATCAGGGTTTGGCGGGATCTGTCCCCGAATGCTCGCGTCCGCAAGTTTGCAGGTGGCCGCGCAGTGCCGGTGAAGTAGCCCCCCTAATTTGACGGGGTGGAACATGTGTTCGCCGTTTGATACAATGACGGCATGAATAAAGCATCATTAGTCGGCGCGGCCGTTGCCGCCGTCATGGCGTTGGAATCTATCGCGGCGGAACCCGCCGGCAGCGGGCTGGAGACGGCGAAGTGGCAGGCGGCCATTGACGCGGCGAGCGCGGCGGGCGGCGGAACGGTGGCGGTTCCCGCGGGCGACCATCCCACGGGCATGCTGCTTCTCAAGTCAAACGTCGAGCTGCGGCTTGAGAAGGGGGCCCGTCTCGTCGCTTCCGGGGATCCTGCGGACTACGCGTTGCAGCCCAAGTCCGGCGAGTCGATGCCGCGCGCGGTTGTGGCGGCGGTTTGCGCGACGAATATCGCGGTGACAGGCGAAGGCGAGATATTCGGCAACGCCTGGGCCTACGACTATTCGCGCAACGATCAGCCAAAGCCGATGGGACTTTGCTTCCGAAAGTGCCGCAAGGTGCGCTTGGAGGGCTTTACCCTGCGCGATGCGGCGGCGTGGGGCATAAACGTCTTTCAGTGTGAAGACATGGTCGCCCGCCGCGTGAAGATCGATTCCAACGCCGGAGTCTGCACGGACGGCTTCGACATCGAGGGCAGGAACATTGTCATTGAGGACTGCGACGTGGATTCCGGCGACGATGCGTATTGCATAAAATCCCACGATGTCGGCTATGTTGTCGAGAACGTCGTGGTGCGCGGATGCACCGCCCGTTCGCACTGCAATGCGTTCAAGATCGGTACCGCAACTCACGGCATTGTGCGCAATGTCTCTTTCGTCAACTGCCGCGCCTTTGCCTCCCGCCGCGTCTATCGCGACCTCGCGCCGATGCCGAAAGATCTGCTGAATTGGAAGCCGATCGAAGGCGCGCCGTGGTATCACTGCGGTCCCGGGTTCGGCTGCATAAACGTGGAGTGCGTGGACGGGGGTCTCGTCGAGAATATCGTCGCCGACGACATCGAGGTGGAGGGCTTTCAGACGCCGATTTTCGTCCGCGGCGGAGACAGGCACGGCTTCAACGACGGACACGACGACACCCGCCAGGGCCGCTGGTTCGCGCTTCGCAATGTCGTCGTCTCCAATGTTCGCGGAAGGGCGGACGGACGTACGCCGTCCACCATAACAGGCGCAGGCAAGTGCCGCCCCTGCAATATCGTCCTCAAGAACATCGATCTCGAGATTCCCGGCGAGGGCAAAAACGACAAGCCGTATTCGTGGCCCGGCGAGGACAAGGCGGGCGCGTATCCTCAGACGAACATGTTCGACCCCTACCATCTGCCGGCGTACGGGCTTTTCGTCGACAAGGCCGACGGCGTCAGGATGGAGAACGTGAAGTTTCGGCTTCGCGGCGGCACGACCGATTCACGGCCCGCGATAGAATTGATACAGTAGCCGAGTTTTTGGATAATGTCCGCAGAAAAAGTGGGATAAGGGTGAAGGCAGGGATTAAGTTGACTATTTATCCGAGAATTGGGTATACTGTTTTCCCGTTTTCCGGCGGCCGTATTTATAATCACGCAGGTTGTAGGTTGACGCCGTCGGAAGGAATGTTAAAAAATAAGGAAATTAAAAATGAAAAAATTAATGGCGGTCTGCTGTGCGATGTTTGTCTCAATTGCGCTTAACGCGCAGGTTATCATTAAAAACGGTGATGCTGTCGCCTTTATGGGTGACTCAATCACGCAACAGGGCAACGGCTCCTCGGCGGGTTACGTAAATCTTGTTATGAAAGGTCTTGAGGTCGCCGGAGTAAAGGCAAAAAAGATTCCCGCTGGAGTTTCGGGCAACAAGTCCAACAACATGCTCGACCGTCTCGACCGCGCCGTGATCGCCAAAAAGCCGCAGTGGATGACTTTTTCGTGCGGCGTCAATGACGTCTGGCACGGAGAGAAGGGTATCCCGCTTGAAAAATACAAGGAAAACGTGACGAAGATTTTCGATAAGTGCGCCGCCGCGGGCGTCAAGGTGATTGTTCTTACCGCGACGATGATCGGCGAAGATCCCGCCAATCCCAACAACAGGAAGCTCGCCGCCTACAATGAATGGCTTCGTGCGGAGGCCAAGAAGCGCAATCTCCCTATAGCCGATCTCAACGCCGATATGCAGGCCATGCTTGCGGAAATCCGCAAGACCGACAAGTCTCGCGGCAACAAGATCACTCGCGACGGCGTGCACATGGCATATAGGGGCAACTGCATGATGGCGTGGGGCGTTCTGAGGGCGATGGGAGTCGATGAATCTCTTAAAGGCGCGATTTTCGCAGAGTTCGACAAGGCTCCCGGCGCGTATGAGGTTTCAGTCAAGATTTCGGCCGAAGAGTATGCGAAGATAGTTAAGGAAGCCGCAGCCTCCGAAAAAGGCTTTAAAGAATACGCGCGCGAGAAACTCCTTAAATGAAATTGACTTTTAGGGTCAAATAAGAGTAAAATATCCGCTCAATTACGGTCGGGAATGCGGATGTTTCCGGCTAATTTTGCAGAAAGAAGACAGATTATGAAGCAAATCGGAGTTGGTATCATCGGTTTCGGGACCGTGGGCGCTGGAGTCGCCGACGGTCTTTTGAAGCATCGTGACGTTATGGCCAAGCGCCTTGGCGTTGATATTGTATTGAAAAAGATTGCCGATCTCGACATCGTTACGGATCGCGGCGTCAAGATTGAAGAGGGTATTCTCACGACGGACGCCAAGAGCATCGTGAGCGACGAGTCCGTTCAGATCGTCGTCGAGACGATCGGCGGAACGGGTATCGCCAAGACGCTCGTTCTCGAGGCTCTCAATAACGGCAAGTGCGTCGTCACCGCCAACAAGAAGCTTCTCGCCGAATACGGCAAAGAGATTTTCGATACAGCCGCGAAGAACAACGTCGACATCTATTTCGGCGCGGCCGTCGGAGGCGGCATCCCGATCATCCGCGTCATGCGCGAGGGTCTCGCCGGCAACGACATCGAGACGATTCACGGCATCCTCAACGGAACGTGCAACTATATTCTTACGCGTATGGAGAACGAGGGTCTTCCCTTTGATACCGTCCTTAAGGACGCTCAGCGTCTCGGTTACGCCGAAGCGAATCCTTCGCTCGACGTCGACGGCTTTGATACGGCCCACAAGGCGTGCATCCTCGCGACGCTCGCTTTCGGTTTCCAGCCGAAGGTCGACGCTATTCAGGTGAACGGCATTCGCGATCTCGCTGGCGAAGACGTCAAGTACGCGGCCGATTTCGGCTACCGCATCAAGCTTCTGGCGAGCGTTTCGCGCCACGGCGACGAGGTCGCGGTTTCCGTAAATCCGACGCTCGTTCCTTTCACGCATATGCTTTCGAACGTGAACGACGCGTTTAACGCCGTTATGGTCAAGGGCGACATGAGCGATTACACGATGTACTACGGACGCGGCGCAGGTCGCGCTCCGACCGCGTCGACGGTCGTCGGCGACATCGGCGATATCGCCCGCAACCTCGCGCACGGCGAAACGCGCTACGAGCGCGGCGCTCCGGACTACGCCGAGGGTAAGGTTACGCTCCGCGCGGCGGGAGAGATTTCCTCGAAGTTCTACATCCGCTTCCTCGTTGCGGATAAGCCCGGCGCATTCGGAACGATCGCCTCTATCTTGGGCAAGCATTCCGTTTCGATTTCCGCAGCGTCCCAGAAGGCGGCGGCAGAGGACGGAAAGAACGCCGTTCCGGTCGTCGTTCTCACACATACCGCGAAGGTTTCGGATCTCGACAACGCTCTCGCGGAAATCAAGGCGAGCGGCGTGATCGCCGATGAACCCGTCGCGCTTCGTATCCTCTAAAATACAACAGTAAGGTTAAAAATGAAAGTTTGCAAATTCGGCGGCAGTTCTCTCGCGAACGCCGCTCAGCTCAACAAGGTGATGGACATCGTTCTCGCGGATCCCGCGAGGCGTATCGTCGTGGTTTCCGCTCCCGGCAAGCGTCACTCTCAGGACACCAAGGTTACCGATCTTCTCATCGCGCTCGCCGAAACGGCGATAAAGGGCGAGAATACAGACCGTCAGTTCGGCGCCGTCGTCGAGCGCTACGCCGAGATGGCCCAGGAACTTAAGCTTGGAGACGAGATCGTCCGCACGATCGAGATGGACCTTATGGATCGTCTCGCCAAGGTCGCCTCTCTCGAACCGGCCGAGTTTATGGATCTCATGAAGGCCTCTGGCGAAGACAACAACGCGAAGCTCGTCGCGGTCGCGTTTGCGGCGCGCGGACGTAAGGCGCGTTACGCGAGCCCCAAGGATACGGGCATGGTTCTCACCGGCCCCTTCGGCGATGCGACGCTCGATCCCGCGAGCTACGCGACATTGTCGCGCGCGTTCTCCAATTTTGACGGCATCGTGATTTATCCCGGCTTCTTCGGTTATACGAAGGACGGCAAGGTCGCGACGTTCCCGCGCGGCGGAAGCGACATCACCGGTTCGATTCTCGCCGCCGCCGTGTGCGCCGACGTTTACGAGAACTTTACCGACGTCGATTCCGTTTATCCCGTCGATCCGCGTCTCGTGCCTGAGGTTTCGGAGGGCATCTCCACGATGACCTACCGCGAAATGCGCGAGCTCGCCTACGCGGGCTTCGGCGTTTTCGCCGACGAGGCCGTTATCCCCGCCGTCCGCGCGCGCATTCCGATCAACATCCGCAACACGAACCATCCGAGCGAGCCCGGCACGATGATCCAGCAGTCTCGCCGCGTCGTGCCCGGCACGATCGTCGGTATCGCGGCCGCCGACAATTTCTGCAACATTGTCGTCGAGAAGTATCTTATGAACCGCGAGGTCGGTTTCGGTCGCCGCCTTCTTCATGTTCTCGAGGAAGAGGGCATTTCCTACGAGCACATGCCTTCGGGCGTTGACTCGCAGTGCATCGTCGTAAAGGGCCAGTGCCTGCCCAAGTCGAAGGAGCTTAAGGTCATCCAGGCGATCAAGCGCGAGCTCAACCCCGATTACGTCGCCGTAGAGCGCGACATCACGATTCTCATGATCGTCGGCGAGGGCATGTGCTATACGCCCGGCATGCTCGCGAAGGCGTGCCTCGCGCTCGCTTCGGTCGGAATCTCCGTTTCGATGGTCAACCAGGGCTCGAGCGAAGTCAGCTTCATGATCGCCATCCGTCAGCAGGATCGCGAAACGGCCGTCCGCGCCCTCTACAAGGCGTTCTTCGGCAAAGCCTGATTTATGGAAGAAATCGATTTCGAGAGCGATCCGTTTGACGATATCGTCGCGAAGGACCCGCGCTATGACGCGCGGGCCTACGCGCTTCTGATGGATGTGATTCATTATCTCGGAGAGGGCGGAAAGCACATGAGCTCGGCCGATATAATGGAGGAGTTTAAAGAGCGCGCTCTCGACCAGTATGGTCCCTTGACCTACACGGTTCTGACCGAGTGGGGGCTTAAGCGGACGGAGGATCTCGGCGAGATGATGTTCAATCTCGTCGAGGGGCGCCGCGTGCGCAAGGATGAGAACGATACGCCTGAGAGTTTCTCAGGCGGTTACGACTTCAACGAAGTCTTTAAAGGGCCTTACGCGATCTGATGACGAAGCTTGAGCGATTCGGCTGGCGCGGAGAATCGGTCACTGGCGTGGCCAGAATCATCAGCGCACACGGAGATTATTATCACCTCGTATGTAACGAGACCGGGGGCGAGATCATCGCCCGAAAAAAAAAGAGCGCGTTTTCAAAGCGTATTGAAACGGTTAAGGAAAAGCGCGGCATCAAGAAGGTTGAGCGCGGCGAAATCGGGCGTGAAATCCTAAAGCCGATAACGGGAGATTTCGTCAGGTTCCGCTACAATCCCCAGGGCGAGTCGATGATAACGGATATCCTGCCCCGGTTCTCCCATTTTGAGCGCAAGGATCCGACGGCGAAGAGAAAGAGCCAGACTTTGGCGGTGAATTTTGATACGCTTTTCGTGATGATGTCGCTCAATGAGGATTTTTCCACCGCGAGAATCGACCGTTATCTTACTCTCGCCGAGGATATGGGAGAGGCGGAGGTCGTCGTCGTTCTAACCAAGATGGATCTGATGGAAGAGGGCGACGAGGAGTTTATCGACGAGCTTGTCGAGACGATCGATGGCCGGGCGAGACTTCTTAAAATCTCCTCATTGACGGGCGAAGGTATGGACGGTGTTTTGGAGTACGCCAAAGAAGGGCGGACTCTCGCTTTTATCGGCAGCTCCGGCGTCGGCAAGTCGACTCTTCTCAATACGCTTGCCGGCGAAGAGTGGGCGGCCACGCAGGAGATTCAGGAGTGGAGCGGCAAGGGTCGCCATACGACGACCTCGCGCGAACTCGTTATCCTGCCGTCTGGTGCGATGATCATCGACACTCCCGGAATCCGCGAGATCGGGATGATAGGCGAAGAGGACGACGTGCGAATAAAAGGCGAAGCCTCTCACCGCTGGCGAAAGTGATGCGCCGTCTCTTTCCGCCGCCTGCGAATTTTTCGGCGTTATTCCACCGACGGGTTAAAATATGGTATAATAATGAAATGTTTCAAGGAGCAAACAATCAATGAAAACTTATAATGTCGGTTTGGTCGGTGTCGGCGCGGTCGGCACCGAGATGATCAGAGTCCTCAAGGAGCGCAACTTCCCTTGCGGCAAGGTTCAGGTTTTTGCGTCGCGCGAGCGCGACGAGCAGATTCTCGGCGAGACGTATCACGTTCTCAAGGCGGACGAGAACAGCTTCAACGGAATGGATATCGTCCTTTTCGCCGGCAAGACGGACGTCGCCATCGAACTTAAAGACGCCGTCGTCAAGGCCGGCGCGAAAATGATCGACAACTCCCGCGCTTTCCGTCAGGATCCGGAAGTTCCGCTCGTCGTACCTCAGGTGAACGCCGAGGACCTTGATTGGAACAAGGGCGTCATCGCGAACCCGAACTGCACGACCGCCATCATGCTTGAGGCCGTCGCTCCTCTTCACAAGGCGAAGGGCCTTAAGCGCCTTATCGCGTCGACCTATCAGGCCGCTTCCGGCGCCGGCGCTCCCGGGCTTGCGGAGCTCGAGCAGCAGATTCAGGAATATGCCGCCGGCAAGCCTCTTACGGTCAAGGCCTTCCAGCATCAGCTTACCTACAACCTCATTCCCCACATCGACAAGTTCGACGAGACCAACTGGTACACGCTCGAAGAGCTTAAGATGCGCAACGAGGCGTCCAAGATGCTTCACATCCCCGATTTGAAGCTGAGCTGCACGTGCGTCCGCGTTCCGATCGCCCGCGCCCATTCCGAATCGCTCAATCTCGAATTCGAGGAGCCCATTACTCCCGAGGAGGCCCGCGAGATCCTTTCGAAAGCCGAGGGCGTAAGGGTCGTCGACGATCCGCTCAACGGCGGCTATCCGATGCCTCTCGACGCGACGGCGAAGTACGATGTTCTCGCCGGCCGTATCCGCCAGGATATTTCCCGCGACGACGGCAGGGGTCTTGAAATGTTCGTCTCGGGCGACCAGCTGCTTCGCGGCGCGGCGCTCAACGCCGTTGAAATCGCCGAACATCTTATCAAGCGCGGTCTCGTTTGAGATTGCGCCTGACGACGACGCGTATTTGATCTGCAATCTAAAAAACCACAGGAGGAACCACAATGAAAGATCTGTTCATCGTTGGCGCCGGCGGTTTCGGCCGCGAGGCTATCTGGACTGCTGAACGCATCAATGCAGCCGAAGGCGAGCCGAAGTGGAATATCATCGGATACGCTGACGACGATCCGAAATGGAAAAAGGGCGACAATTACGAGGGCTATACCATTCTCGGTACGGTTGAGGAGGTTTCGCGCGACTATCCCGGAGCGTCCGTATTCATCGCGATCGGCAACAACGTCAAGCGCGCCGATATTTACAAGCGTCTTCGCGGACATGATTTTCCGGCTTTAATCGATCCTTCGGCCCAGGTTTCTCCGACGACCGAGTTCAAGCACGGAACGTACATCGCTACAGAAGCCGTCGTTCAGGTGGGCGCCGAAATCGGCAAGTTCACTCTTGTCGGCGCGCGCAGCTTCATCGGCCACGACGCTAAGGTCGGCGACTTCGTCAATACCGGAGCCGGAACGGCGATCGCCGCCGGAGTGAAGGTTGAAAACGGGGTGTCGTTCTTCGCCAACTGTTCGACGATGCCGTACATCACTGTCGGCGAGAACGCCTGGATCACTTGCGGCACAGGCGTCAAGGAAGACGTTCCCGCCGGCGCAAAGCTTTGACGCTTTGAAGTGGGCTTTTTATAATCTTCTTTTCGCGCCCGTCTTCGCGTTGATGCTTCCCGGGTTTCTGCTCAGGATGCTTCGGCGCGGCGGTTACCGCGCGAGGATGCTTGACCGCTTCGCTCTCTATCCGAAGGGTCTTTTCGATCCGTCGGAGGGAGCGAAGGATTTCGTCTGGGTCCATGCCGTTTCGGTCGGCGAGGTTCAGGTGGCAGGTCAGCTTATGCGCGAGTGGCGCAAACGCGAGCGCGATGTGAGGTTCTGCTTTTCCACCACCAGTTCGACGGGCTGGAAGATGGCCGAGCGCGAGGTGACCGACCGCGATGTTCTCATCTACAATCCTCTCGATTTCCCGACATTCGTAAAGGCGGCGCTCTCGACCGTCAATCCCCGCGCGATCGTTCTTACTGAAAGCGAGATATGGCCCAATTTCATCCGCCGCGCCGCAAAATCCAAAATTCCCGTTTTTCTCATCAACGCCCGCGTCAGCGACAGAAGTGCGCCGCGTTATAAAGCCGGGCGATTCTTTTTTAAAGACGTTTTTAAATGCTTCACTCGGATTTTCGCCCAGAGCGAACTCGATAAGGGGCGTCTTCTTGCGGCGGGAGCCTCCGAAAGCTCGATTGACGTCACCGGGAGCTTCAAATTTGACGTCGCGCGGCGAAACGAGGCGAAGGAGATCGAACTCAAGTCGTGGATTGTTTCTTCCGGGATGTTCCCTGAGTCGAATAGGATTCTTCTCGGAGGATCCACCTGGCCTGGAGAGGATGAGGCCCTGTTGAAGATTCTCGATAAACTCGACGGCGTTACGCTCGTGATCGCTCCGCGTCATTTCGAGAAGGCCGATGCGGTCGAGGAGAATATCGTCAAGTCGGGGTATTCGTCTTTCCGCCGTTCGACCGGGGTTGTGCGTAATCCCGCGGGCGAGTCGAAGGGGACGGTTTTTCTGGCGGACACCACCGGAGAGCTGATGGGTCTTTACGGAATCGCCGACGCCGTATTTGTGGGAAAGTCGCTCTGCGCCCACGGCAGCCAGAACATGATCGAGCCGTGTTTCTGCGGAAAGCCTACCGTCGTCGGGCCGTACACCGAAAATTTCAGACCCGTCATGAGCGATCTTCTCGAGCAGGGCGGAGTCTGTCAGGTCGCTGATTTTGACGAGTTGGAGAAAACGCTCGTCGGTTGGTTCTCCCGGGGTGACGGTGGACTCGGAGAAAGGGCGGCGAAGGCCGTTTCCGCCCGGACAGGCGTTGTCGCGCGCTGTGTCGAGAGTATTTCGTCGCGCATATCGAAGGAGTCTATGCAAAAATCATCCAGCCCGTTTTCGTTGAAAAAGACCGCTGTCGCCACCTTTTTGTTCCTGCTCGCTCTTGCCGCCGTAATCGGGGCGTCATATTATTTTCTGAGGGGCGAAGTCGCGCCGGGCACGGACGGAAAGGCCGCGGAGAAAACATCCGGGACGAAAGACGTCGGCAAGGAGAAATCGATTCCCAAGCCCAGGTTTTTGCGTACTGCGGCGGTTTATGCGGCGGCCGTGCAGAAGCCCGACGCGAAAAAGGTTTTTGTCTCCGGCGATGACGGCGGATATGCCGAAATTTTCAATAAGATAATGCCCGGCGCGGTCGAGACCAACGATACTGAAAGTTCTTCGATCAGGTACGATATCGTTTTTCATTCGAAGGCTTCGGCGGAAACTGATTTCGGGTTTGTCGGCAAGGTCGCGCCCGGGGGAATTTTTGCGCGTGTTTTCAACGCATCGAAACTGAAGGCTTTCGATTTCAAGAAACTTCTGGAGGAGTTTCCGGGTGACGACGTACGTCTTTGGATGTTCTCGAAATCGGAATGGATGCTGGTCGGAAGGTTCGGCGGCACGAAGGTTAAAATGTCCGATATGCTTGAGTTTCTTTCCCGCGACGAGGTGTTTTCCGTCGAGGCGGAGCGCGCGGGGTGCGGGTCGATTCAGGATATCGCCGCCGGCTATGCGGCCAAAAGAGAAGAGGTAATGCCCGTCTTTTCATTGACGGACAGTAATTTCGAAGTCGCGCCCCAGTATTTCCTGAAGGAGGAGATTCCCCAGTTCGACTGGATCGATATTGAGGATGTCGATTCGGACATCGTCGAATCCATTTCGAAGGCGATGTACGACAGACAATGCTGGAGGCGCGTGATAGTCAAGGCCGAAGAGGTTTCGCTAAGCAAAGACGGTCTCGATCAGGCGATTGAAATGTGGGCGGACGCGATGAAGCGCAATCCGACGGATACGATGCTGCTCGACAGGCTTTACCGGATGGCCGTCAACGCGAAAGTTTTCCGCGATCTCGGCAAATTCCCCGACGCCGCGCATTGCTACGAAATTATGCTGGCGATAAATCCGGACGACGCGCGGGTCGGCGAAGAATATGTCGCGATGCTCAATCAGCTCGGTAAGCGCGAGTTCGCCGCTGAGGTCGCCGGAAAGTTGAAGGAACGGAACCGGAAACCGTCCGCCAAAAAGGGATCGAGATATGAAGATAAATAAAGTCAAGCTGTTAAGCGTCATGTTTACGGGGGCGCTCGCTTTTGTGTGCGCGCCTGCGATGGCAGACGATAAAAAGGACGCTTCGGCCGACACCGCGAAAGCGGAAGAGCCCGTGAAGAAAAAGAAAAAAGGGCCGGCCAAGAAGCCTGAATATTTCAGATGGAACGACGCCGCCGCGATAGCGGAGGCCTGGGAGCAGCCGGTTCTGGTTTTTATCGATCTCGAGGATTCCAAAGAATGCGGACGGGTCCGTTCCGCCACGGTCGGACACAACCTTTTCAAGGCGTTCGTAAAGGAGAATTGCGTTTTTTACCGTTACAAGGTCCCCTGCGTGAAGGCCAGGCGCGGTCGCGGGAACCGCGGTTCGAACAATAACAAAAACGCCGCGCCGAAACCGGATTTCGAATCGGTCAGGGACAGTGAACGAAATATCGTCAACAAGGTTCTGGACGGAAAAAAGAGCAGATTCCCGGGGCTTGCGCTCGTCAAGCCAAACGGGCAGCTGGTTGATCTGATCGCCTATGATCCGGACGAGCCCTCGCTGACCGCGATGATCGGCGAGCTTAAGGAGGTTTTTGAAAAAGGCAAATACGATTTTACCGTTCCAAGGCCGATTCAGAAACTTATCGACGCTGAGGCTAAAAAGCGCGCGGCACTTGAGAAACGCAAGAAAAAATAATATAATTAACGAAAAGTATAACTGAAAGGAGTTTGAAATGAAGAAAGAAAATAAATTCGCAAATGCCGTCAAAAGAGGCTTTACCCTCGTCGAACTTCTCGTGGTCGTGGCGATTTTGGGTATTCTGGCGACCGGTGCCGTCGTTTACGTTCCGCGTTTCCTCGAGTCGGGCAACAAGGGCGCGGCCGAGAAGGATGTGCAGGCTCTTAAAACCGCCGTTACCCAGTACTATACGGAAAAGAGAAAGTATCCTGATAACCTGGATGTTTTGGTTGATACCTCCGGTGACAAGGAGCCTTATATCGAAGGCGGGGAAGGCGCATTGATCGATCCCTGGGGCAACAAATACGAAATTAAGTTCAAGGGCAACAAGAAAAACAGTCCTTATATCGTCTCGGGTGGACCGGATGGCACTATCGGGACAGAAGATGACATCCGCAGCGATGAGGCTAAAAAATAAGTAATGTCGGAAGGCGTAATTTAAATGCGCCGCGCATTTACTCTTGTTGAACTGCTGGTGATCGTCGCCATTATCGGGGTGATGGTCACCGCAGCCGTCGTTTCCATCGTTAAAGGGCAGCAGTACGCGAGGATGAAGGGGTCTGTCCGTACCGTGTTCGCGACTGTGCGCCAGGCCCGCTCGATAGCGCTTGTTTCCCAGAAGCCGTGCGTTTTGACTTTTTCGACGAAGAATACCGGGGATGGTGCGGTTTCATCGGTGACCATGACATCGACGGAACTCATAAAGCCGAGGGAAGGTATGCGCGTGCGCTCTTTGTCGGGAAGATGGGTAGTGCTCGGCGAAAGTGAAGAGGATGCGGCCGTAAATAAATCTAAAACGGCCGCCGCTGACCAAGGCGCGGGCGATGTCAAACCTCAGGAAGATTCGGGCAAGGGCCAGACGCTGGGAGAGTTTCTTTTTGAGGATATTTCAAAGGAAGTGCTCGAAGGCATCTGCATCAAAGTCGAGATGGACGACGAAATCGGCGGAGCGGACGACGTTAAAACCGAGGAGTTTAAAAGATCGAAAATCTCCGTGTTCTCAAATGCCGATTTTTTGATCGGAAAACTTAAAAAGAGCCGCGAAGACAAGGAAAAGAAGGATGATCAATCCGCAGATTCCGCATCGGCGGAAACGGATGTCGCCGGTCCGGCGGAAGAAGTGGTCGACGAAACGAAATCGGTAGTCTGGCAGATTAACGGGCGCTGCGACCCTCACACCATCTACATTTACCCCGAGGACGGCAAAAAGGAAGATGCGTGGCGTATCAGGGTCGACAGATTCGGCGGCGTTAAAATTCTTGAAGAGGACGATTGAAGTTGAAGAAAGGTTTTACACTCCTTGAAGTTATCTTAGCCTCGGTGATTCTGGGGCTGGGGCTGGGAGCTATACTTTTTTCCGTTTCAACGTCTCAGAAAATGATTTTGGGTTCAACGTATTATGAGACGGTTCAGGAGGTCATGGATCTCGGTGAGATGGCCTACCCTCTCGGCGAGGTGAAAGAGGTGGACGATATAGATGTCGGAGAAACGAAGGCGACGGAACTGTGGGAACTAATTTCGAAGGAGCGTCTCACATCGGCCCAGGAGGATAAATTCTACGGGTATACATGGGAGCGCGAGTGCATAAACAAGCACGACGATGAGGATGTCAAAAGGCTCGGCGGTTTATATCGGGTGAAAATAACGGTCAGGTGGGGCGACAGATATCGTGGTCACGGCGAGAGCGAAAGCTACTTTACGTTCTGGAGGAAGAAAGAATGAACCGTAAAGGCTTTACCATGATCGAAATGATGGTGGCGATAGTGATATCGGCCACGGTTACGGCTCTCGCGGTCATGACGTTCAGCGCCGTAAGTTCGGCGTGGACCAAATCGACGGAGTACGTCGACGGTCATCAGCGTTCCGATTACGCTCTCAACCAGGTCGTCGCGGGGCTTAAGAGCATGTATTATCCGCATAACGGAGAGCAGGACGCCAAATACGGTTTTGTTTTGACCGATAACGGAAACGGAGAAAATCCCGACGACTCCGACGTGATTGAATGGGCAAAGACGGGACATGCGATCGTCGGCGGACTTGACGCCTCGGCGGATACGGTCCACAGGGTTCAGGTCATGGTGCTCGAGGAGGGCAACAACGATTATCGCGACACGATAGAGGTTACGGGGCTTTACGCCAGACTGTGTCCCGATCCCGCGTTGCGCCCGAGTACGGAAAAAGACGGCAGAGAAGTCGATTATTCCTTCGCCAACAGCGAAATGTATCAGCCGGTTCTCGTCGTCGACGGGATTGTCGGAATGAACTGCCGAGTGATGGAAAGCCCCGAGGACGGCAAGGAGTCCAGAAACGACAAAAATCTGTTCAAGGACGAGTGGGCTAAGTCAAATTCCGTTCCGTACAAGGTTGAACTTACGTTTTGGGTGAGGGATCCCGAGGCCAAAAGCTACAGAACCAACACGGCTCCGATGATGCGCATCGTCCGTATTCCGATTTACGAGCAGAGTCAGGACGGGGCGAGTCTTCCGGAAGACGAGGCGAAGGGTAAAGGCAAGGGCGGCACCAGAAGGAGAGGAGGCTCTTCGAGATGAAACGCGCCAGCGCTCTTATATTCGCGTTATGGACGATCGCGGTACTGTCGATCATGGCGCTCGCTTTCGCGTATGAGGCGCGTCAGCACATGGGCATCAATCTTTATGTGCAGGAACGCAACAGGGTCGCCCATCTGATCGACGCCGGTAAGATTCTTGCGGAGGTCGTTTTGACGAGCTACAAGGATGTGGCGGACTGGAGCGAAGAGCAGAACGACGAGATCGACAAGCTTCTGGAGGAAGACGTGTGGTTTCTGGAAAAGCAGACCCTGAAATCCAGTTCCAAGTGCACTATAGGCCCCGTTTTTCTGGATGAGGACAATCCGGAATCCTCTCTTGTCACGGTGGAGATCGAGACGGCGAATTCAGGAGAAGACGGCGTCATAAACATCAACGAACTGTATTCGGGCTCCGGCGAGTCGGGAGACTCGAAGTACATGGAGCGCTGGTGGATGATATTTCAGATTCACGGAATACCCGAAGAGCTCGATACGCCTAAAGACGGCCGTATAAATCTGTGGAATGTTCTTATCGCTTCGTGGAACGACTGGCGCGACAGCGATGATAGCGTAACGACGATCGACGGCGAGGAATGCGGAGCCGAGAACGAGTGGTACGAGGAGGAGGAAGAGGAGCTTGAAGGAAAGGCCGAGGAGATCGATGAGCTCAGACGCCGCCCGAGGCAGGGGCCCATTCCGGACATCAAGGAGCTTCAGTATGTAAGAGGCTTCAGGGATTATCCGGCCGTCCTGACGGGAGGCGTGATCAATCCGTGGGAAGAGGACGAAAAAAACCAGATTACCGTAAAAGGCATAATGGGTCTTTTTTCGACGGACGGCTCCAATAAAATAAATATCAATACCGTTAAAAGCGTAGAGGCTCTGATGACGGTTCCGGGAATCTACGACGACCCGAGCAACGACCCCGAAGAATGTGAACTTGAGGCCAGAGAGGTCGCCGAAGCGATAATGGCGGCTATGAAGGAAAAGCCAGAGGATCGCGAAGTCGACGAGTCCCTGACATCGTGGCCCTTTAAGGATTGGGACGATATGATCCGCCGTCTTGACGATTCCAACAGTACGGTCGACTCTTCCGATATCGGGAGCGACGCGAAAAACTACATAACGTTCTCGCCCGGCGAGAACAGCGTTTTCAAGATCAGGATCACGGCGGAGTCGATGGGTATGTCACGCTCCGTCACGGCTGAAGGATATGTCAACGACAAGACGATAAGATACGTGAAGTGGAGCGAGCAGTAGAATGGCGCGTCTCGATAAAATTCTTCTGGATCGCAATCCGGATTTTTCGCGCTCCCGCATCGAGGGCCTTATCAAGGGCGGTTTCGTGAAGGTCAATTCCGTCGTCGCCGAGAAAGCCGGGATGAAGGTCGACGAGACCGACGTCATCGAGATGGAAATTCCGCCGCCCGTTCCGGCGATGCCGGAGCCCGAGGACATACCGCTGGATGTCGTTTACGAAGATTCCGACATGCTTGTCGTGAACAAGGCTCCGGGTATGGTGGTCCATCCGGCTCCCGGCCATTTCACGGGAACCTTGGTTAACGCGCTCCTTTACCATTGTCCGGATCTCTCGGGGATAGGCGGCGTCGCCCGTCCCGGCATCGTCCACCGGCTCGATCAGGATACGTCCGGACTGATTGTCGTCGCGAAGTCCCAGAAGGCGATGGAGAATCTCGTCAAGGCGTTCGCCTCCCACAAGCATATCGAAAAGACCTATATTGCCGTCTGTCACGGACGTCCTCGTCTTGATTCGGGGCGGATTGAAAATCTCATCGGCCGCCATCCCGTCGACCGCAAACGCATGGCGATAGTTCAGCGCAACGGAAAATCCGCCATTACAAACTGGAAGGTGCTCAGCACTCCCTCCGAGTCGCGGGAGAAGGGGTATTCTCTGATAGAGTGCAGGATCGAGACGGGGCGTACGCATCAGATACGCGTTCATATGGCTTCTCTCGGAACTCCCGTCATCGGCGATAGGCAGTACGGGAAGCAGGCGTTGGATAAGCGTCTTCCCGTCGTGCCCGCGCGCCAGATGCTTCACGCGTGGCGGCTTACGCTCTGGCATCCCGTCGAGTCGCGCCAGATGACTTTTACGGCGCCGATCCCTACCGACATGTCCGTTTACGGCGATCTTTGAGATTGCCGTAAACGTGGTTATTCGAAAATAAGTTCGCCGCCGGCGAGTATGTCGGCGTGGGAGATTTTCATCTCTTTAAGTTCTTTCCCGTTGAGAAAGACCTTGTCGTCCGCTTTCACCTCTCCGCCGGGATTCTTCGCGATCACGGTGAACGTTTTTCCGTTCGTGAGTCTCAAAGTCGTTTTGGGCACTTGGGGTGCTCCGAGAACGTATTCGCCGCCGCATGGATTGACGGGATAGAAGCCCATTGTCGAGAAAATATACCACGCGCTCATCTGTCCGCCGTCCTCGTTGCCGCAGATTCCGTCGGGAGTAGCCCTGTATAAAGTTTCGCAGATCCGTTTGGCGAGTTTCGCGGTTTTGTCGCGCCGCCCGGCCATCGTATAGAGATAGATGATGTGATGGCTCGGCTCGTTGCCGTGCGCGTACTGGCCGATAAGGCCCGTAACGTCGAGAACATCTCCCGTTTTTTCCGCCGAAGCCTCAAGGCTGAAAAGCGTGTCGAGCTTTTCGACGAACTTTTCGTGGCTTCCCGCCATTTCGATGAGGGCGGGAACATCCTGCATGACATGGAAAGTGTATTGCCATGAGTTGCCTTCGCAGAAGTCGCCGGCCAGTTTTACGGGGCTGAATTTTTCGCGCCATTCGCCGTTTTTGTTTTTGCCGCGCGCAAAGCCGCAGCTGAAGTCGACGACGTTGCGCCAGCGTTCGGCGCGTTTAGCGAAAAGTTCCGCGTCGTCTTTGCGCCCGAGACTTTTCGCCATCTGCGCCGCGCACCAGTCGTCGTACGCCGCTTCCATCGTGCGAGAAACGCTCGAACGTTTTATTATGTCGTAAGGATAGTAGCCGTATTTGTCGTAAACGTCCCAGTTTTCGCGGCGGCGCTCCTTGTGTTTTACGGTGAGCGTTTCCCTGATCTGATCAAATGTCGAGTTCCAATAGGTTAAATCGCTCTTCGACAGTTCATGTCTGCGCTTTAAGAACCAGTCCACGATGATCGGCACGGAGTGCGTCCCGATCATGCACTGCGTTTCGTATCCCCAAAGAGAAAACTGCGGCAGGTAGCCGGTAATTCTCCCCTGTTCGCGCATAGATTCGATAAAATCGTCGAAGCGTTCCGCGTCAATGATCGTCATGAGCGGCGCGGCGGCGCGGAAAGTGTCCCACGTTCCGAATGTCGTGTAGAACTTTTTCGCGCCGACGTCTGAGACGAGGTGCGGTTGAAGATGGTGGTGATAAAGGGCCGTGTACCAGATTTTCTTCTGCTCTTCGGAGCCTTCGATTTCGGCGCGGCGGAAAATTTCTTCCCAGGCGTTTTTCGCTTTGGAGCGCACAAGATCGAAATCCCACCCGGGAATTTCGCTTTCGAGATTACGCTGAGCGTCCTCAATCGTGTTGCGCGAAAGGGCGAGCTTTAGAAGAAGTTCCTTTTCGCCGCCCAAATCAAAGGTAAATACGAGCCTTTTACCTTTTTCGGATTTGTGACGCTTCGGGAGCTCTTTAAGTGAAGCGTATGCGCGGTTGAATTTTACGGAGAAGGCGACATCCCGCTCGGTCCAGCTTTTTGTGCGCCTTGTCGCGGTAAAGCCCGAGCGGTCGTCGCACGGCGAGTATGACATCTGAAGGACGTATTCTTCGGGCTTGTAATATTTGGGATGGGCGATGACTCCCCACTGCATGTCGACAAGAAGATTTACGACGCCGCCCGCAGGAGCCGTGATTCTGTAGATCGCGCTCCGGCCCTGGACGGTGGTTTCGACGCGGATGCGCGAGGCGGCAAGAGTCGTCGCGTAGTATCCCGGCTTTGCGACTTCTGCCGATTTGTCGACTTTTACGGGATACTCGCCTAATTCGCCGACGAACGGAAGAAGAAGCATGTCTCCCAAATCCGTACATCCTCCTCCGCTGAAGTGCGTCTGGGAGAAGCCGTAGACGACATTGTCCTCATGCCGGTAGCCTCCGCAGTAATCCCAGCTGTAGTTTCCGGAGTCGGGCGATGCCTGAATCATTCCGAACGGCACGGCCGCGCCCGGGTAATTGTGACCGTTCGCCGATGTCCCGATGAACGGATCGGCATAATCTGAGAGCGAGCCGGCGATATTCGCATATAGTGCGTGTAAAAAGGAAATGCCGGCAAAGGTCAATATGATTTTTTTGTTCATTGGAGAGATTTTAGCATATTTATCCATATAAAATCCATTCCCCATTCCCCGTTCCCCATTTCCCGTTCCCCGTTCTCCATTCCCAACCTTCCGCTAAATTATGGTATAATAATTGCATCTTGCGAGGGAGCTTGAAAAGAGTTTTCTTGTGGGGTTATAGGTCGGTGAACTGACGGGCGACAAATGCCTGATCCACCCCCGACTGCATTAGAATTTGTTGCATACTGCAACGCTGTTGTTCCCTGGAACGTAGGAAATTTCAAGCAAGACGACGTGTTAGCAGAGGTGTGCCATACCTTGGCACGCCTCTTCACGTTTCTTGTTGGGCTTCCTACGGCCTCAGGGAAGATGTGATAGAGGCTGTGCCTTTTTCATGTTCTGACTTCGTTGCAATTAAAGCGCGAAGGAAAACGGAACATGGCGAACAAGAATCTTTCACAGGCTAAGAATGCGAAGAATGATGAGTTCTATACGCAATATGCCGATATTCAAGCTGAGGTAAACGCGTATCTCGACTATAATCCCGATACTTTTCGGGATAAGACGGTTCTTTTGCCTTGCGATGATCCGGAGTGGAGTAATTTTACGCGGTTTTTCGCGCAGAACTTTCAGCGCTTCGGCTTAAAGAAGTTGATCTCGACGAGTTACGCGGCGGATTCAAAAAACTTTAAGACTGTTTATCAGCCGACTCTTTTTGAAGAAGAAAGTCCGCAGTTTGATAAGAAGAAAACGAAGGTGCGCGGCAAAATATTTGTGCTCGATCATGACGCGAATAAAAACGGCAAGATAGATATTGAGGATTTGGAGTGGAAGTATCTTGAAGGCGATGGAGACTTTAGAAGCGAGGAAGTTAAGCGATTGAGAGACGAGGCGGATATAATCGTTACCAATCCTCCGTTTTCGCTTTTTAGAGAGTTCTTGGCGTGGATTTTGGAAAGTGATTTTAACCGTGTAGAACGTGTAGATCGTGTAGAAGTGAGAGGGGAGAATTTTGGCCGCAAAGAAAGTGTAGAGGGAATCGTTTTTGACAAGATTAACAA
>JAFXEU010000055.1 GCA_017520845.1 Kiritimatiellia bacterium
CTTCTCACACCATCCGGCCAAGGCGGAATAATCCCAATTGCACCGATGCAACCCTCATAAACCGCGCTCAGCTGCGTTGCTGTATTCGGCCATTCAGGAATCGACCCGTACATCCCGGTTGCATTCTTAAAACATGAATTAAACTCCACACATCTCCCCGGCCACTTTATGAAGCTTCCATGAACGCCGGGACAGTCGCAGAAGCATTGCGAGACACGTTCGATGTTCTTTCCCCACTTAGGAATGCGTCCTGCAAGCCCCGTACAACGGTCATACGTGCCGCAGGCATCAGTAATCATATCCGTCCACGGGGCGAAGCCGCCGGTCACATCAAAGCAGAACTGATAACAGCAGTAGGTCGATGTTATCGACCGGCTCCAGTCTATGATTCGCCCGACTACGCCTCCGTGATCGCTGTTGCTCCAGCCGCAGTAAGTTCCTTCACACGATTCAAGATAATCGCTCCAGCATTTTGGCGTAATTCTTGGACGCGAAATAAGAACAGTATTGTCCGCTTCTACCGTGTAGCAGCTGTCAAGCCGCCACCATCTGACCTCATAGCCGATCCTGACCGTGAATTTCCCTGCCTTCGTGTAGTTGTGGAAGGCGCGGTAATCGTTCCGTTGCTGAATCGTTCCGTCACCCCAGTCTATGGTGTAGTGATCGAAACCTTCACGCCTCGTCACCTGAAGCTGCAACTGACAGTATCCGTCCCTTATTTCGTAAGGAACGAATTCTATGTCGAACACTGTCTCTTTGCTAAACGGTTTCACACCGTAGAGCTGACATTTGGCAACCACCATACCTTACGCCTCCTCAATCACAATGTCGGGATCGAGATACACGAATCCACCTGACGAATACCACGAGAAATAAACTCTCACATCAACGACTCCCCCATCGGGGATGTCGACGGGCATTTCAAGAACCTGCTGTGTGAGCTCCGAATCATTGACCCAAGTCGAAGCCGAATCGTCCGCCCAGCGGCCATGCACGGTTGAGTAGTAGACCTTGCCACCGATAGTGGCCGATATGATGAAGTGCCGATACATTTCCGCAGGCTTCGCATACCCCTTGAAAGCGATGTGTGCTTTGAGAATATGTCGCCCTGGATTGACGGGCGTAAGTTGCATCCCGTTAAAAGGACGCCGCCCCAATACCATCGTTTCCGGATTCGAGCAGACATTGTTCAAGAACTTAAGCGCACTTGCGCCACCGCCTTGACGATGAACGCTCCATGTGTCACAAAGCCCATTCTCACAGCGGAACGCGAAATGTCCCTCTGCGCCCTCATTGTTGCACCCGATACCCTGATAGATGTGCTGGGCGGTCGATGAGTTGCTGGACATCGGTGCAAGAGCCACATTCGATTCATCGACAAAGATGCTGCCGCGTTCGCTGTAGGGCGAAGCAACCGCAGCATCCTCGTTGTAAGGATACTGAGGATTATCGATATTGACCGTCAAGCTCCTCACTCTTGCATGAGTTCCGTCCGAGACATGGATGGCTTTTCCGGGAAACCATGTTGAAAGCGAAAGAATATCCGCTTCAACCGCCGCCAAAACTACCGTTCCGGCGAATGTAGCATCCGTGAGACGAGCCGTCTCAATGTAGGCAGCCTTGCCTCTTGGATTTATGACGGTCAAGTTCGTAATCTGAGGTACTTTCGGGTAGAACGTGCAGTCACTTTGGGTGAATGACATAACAACCGCCGCATTAGATTCTCCGTCTCCCGTCGCCGAATCGTAAGTAATGGGCGTACCGATTCCCGACTCGTCGGCAAGGGCGATTCGCACATTATCGACTTTCTTGACGATACCCGGCACATAGTTGCCCGAATAACATCGTTCAAGTTTCAAGACCGGATTTCTCGCGTTCCAGCAGTCCGGAAGGCTTACATCCACATTGGTAAGTGATAGTTCGTAGACGTTTCCAAGCTGCATCAGCGAGAGTTCAATCGAAAAGGCAGTGGGGCGGTTTGCAGAAAGCGGCGTTCCCATCTTGACCGTTATGTCGCTTATCTCGCATGAGATGTACCCCTGCAAACAGAAGAGCGTTGGAATTTTCGATGCCGAGCCGTTGAAGCGGATCGTCTCCTCAACATTGCGAATCCTGCACTCGATGCCTTTTTGGTATGTGCCTGAAAGGAAGAGCGGATATGAGCTGTAGGCATCTGTGCAGACCGCCGAATAGATCTTCACGTTGTCGACATTTAGAATGTCTGCGAAGTAGCAGTAGATTCCGCAGGGCGAGTTGCTGTTTCCGGTAACTGCATAATTCATGATGCAGTTGGTGATGTTGAGCATTCTCGCGTAGTAAACACTCACATACGCCTTGCAGCGGCTTGCCGTCAGCTCTCCCGTGTAGTTCGTCTTATCGAGATTGATGCCGCGAGATCCGAACTTGCAGTTCTCAATCGAATAGCAGCCGACCCTCGACGAAGTGTTGTTCATCTTGAAGATGTAGCCGTCCGCATTGATCGAATCGCGGAAAAGGTACACACGATGCAGAAGGAAATGGTTGATTGACGGCAGCTGAAACGATCCGCTTGTGGACTCGAACTGGATATTTGCATATTCGTGCGCATCCGCTCCCCATGCGTTTTTCGCCTCCTGCGGCATCAGATTATAGAGCGTGTCCGACGCATTCGGCATACCGATGAAAAGGATGTTCTTGACATTTGAGTTTGTGCCGTTGGGAAGTTTCACCGCGCTCGTCTCTGCCGTTCTGCGGATGATGTAGGCGGTATTGTCGGCAAATGCCGATGCCGTTCCCGGAAGCGCGTTCATAGCCGATTGAGGCGTTGCCCCGTTCCCGTTTGTCGAAGATGACGGATCGACATAGAGAACCGTAAAGTCAATATTTGAATAAACCATTTTTCAACCTTTCTTTTTAGCCGATAAATGACGAATAGACCGGAAACGCAATCGTCTCCGGCAATAGCGCAGGCGTGATCAATTCTGTGCCGAGACCACTTGATGGTGAACCGCCGCCGTTAGTCCAGGACGATAGACGCGTCCTCGCGTTCACGACCGCATAACGGTTCATCTCATCGTTCGTGACCTCGGCCTCCTTAAAATTTACGATCACCTCGCCATCGATGCCTTTGCGGATTTTTGCATTCTCAAAGACGATTCGCGTCACCTTGCTGACCGACATATCAGCATCGGCAACAAGCACATCACCATAAACCGTCGAATTGTCTCCAAGATACTTAACCCATGTAGCCCCCGCAAAATGCGTAAACGTCAGTTCACCAATAGGTGAGGATGACTGTATTTCAGCGCGATACTTAAGGTGCGAGGCGGGAGTAAGCGAAAACCCTGTGCCGTCCGACTTCTCGGCGTAGGCAACATAGAGAAAACTCTCATGCCCCGTTTCGCCTTTCGGCCCACGCGGTATCTTGAAGTTCAAGATGGCATTTGATTCCGTTCCCGAATTGGTGATTTCGGGAAGCTCCTCCGCTGAAACCATCTGTGTCGTTCCAACGCGGATCGTCGCCGCCATACCGCGAGAGCCTTGCGGAATCTCGAAGTTAAGCTTCGCATCATGCTCATCGCCTACATTCTCGACCTTGGCAGGACTTCCGTTAGGGACTACCTTCACCTCGCCAATCTCAATCGTTGAACGTTCTCCACGAGGCCCCACGACAAGCGGCAAAGGATCGCTCCACTCAAGGCCCACCATCTGATTGCGGAAGCGATACCACCTCGCCGCATCGGGCGTAGAAGACTCTGGATCAAGCGTGTGCCAATCTGCTCCGTCGCTTGAGACCTGAACCTCAAGCTTTGCCGCAAATAGAGCGCGAATCTGCGCCGATGAATAAGTGCCGTCCCCTACAGGAACAGGCGTACCAGTTCCCGCATCGGCTCTTCGGTTTCTGATTGCAATATCGAACTGCAGAAGAAACCCCGGTGTCGTTTCGCCGGTCTCAAAACCGGCAAGCTCACAGCCGAACGTCTGCGATTCGTTCTTTCCGAGAGCCTTGATAAGCTCGTCGGTGTTCGTTTCGGTTAGCGGAATATGAACTTCATTTCCCTCTACCGCAATTCCCTCAGACACGCGAATCTGCGGAGCGGTCGTTGTGTCCCAGTCGTTGGCGATGGCGAAATCCCATGTCGCGTAATTGAGAGCCTCGCTCGAAAGCGGCTCTCCGTTTGCGTCAAGAAGCCGCAGCACAAGATTCGCCCTCAAGCCTCTCGTCAACGCCGGAAGCGATGAAACAGCCTGATTCCATTCGTCGACCAGCGTTCCTTTGACGCTCGTTGAGCGAAGGTACATCGTTATCGTCTGCATTTATCATGCCTCCTTGCTTCTGAATTTAAATCCACCCTCAACGCCGTAGTCGCTGAGGAACCACAGCTTTCCCTCATAGCCGCGCTTCGCGCTCCTGCGATGGGTTGCATTGCCTTCATCGTCAAAGTCGCTCGACGGCACGGTCGAGTTCTTCGGGATTGAATCAATGTTCCCGATATTGATATCGACATCCGTTGCATCCTTTACGCTGAAAGTCGATTTTGAAAATCCGCGCTTAAAGTTGCTTTCACCCGCATCAAATGTGCTTGTCGTGAGTTCCTGCGAATAAGGTACTGGCCCTTGAGGAGCCGTTATATTCACATAGACAACCAAGTCCAATGAAGCACCTAAGAGCCAATTCGTAATGCGCTTAAAGTTGTAACCGGCAGCCTCTGCGTAGCCGCAGTAGCCATCCTTGTTGTTCTCGTCATCCTCACTGCTGCTGTCACCTTCCTCTTTAGGGCGAGGACATTTCCAATGCGTATTTCCGCTCCATGCGTAGATGGTGGCAGGGAGGCGGGTGAAAGTGTTTTTTCGGTAGCCCCGTTCCGGGTCCATCGCCATGTCCATTGCATCGCCGATAGACTCGCCAAACGGAGGGTCGTGCCTTGATCCTGAACGGCTGTGCTCTATTCCGCGACCTCCCGGACAGCGGATGACGGTCAGCTTGTCGAGCGCGTTTTTGATGCGCTTTAGAATCTCGCCGCCATGCTCACAGAAATCTCCCGTTTTCGGAAACTCATAGAGTCCACAACCTTCCTCTTGGATGAGATCGCGGTACGTCCACATCTTCGGGAAATCAGAATAATCCTCCTTGTAATCACTGTATCCCTCATTTACGAATGAGGTGCATAACCATTTAATCGCCGAAACGATATCACCTATCTGCGAGATTGAGACCGTCTTCCACGGAGAAATCCTCAAAACGCCTGTCGGCATACTTGAATGGATGACTGCGTATCGTTCCATCAAGGCTCTGCGAATCGCCATCACATAGTCCGCATTGCGCGGATCGGGATCGTTCCAGTTCATTCCCTTATCGTCCCATGATTCAGGCTCCTCGTACTCGATCACCTCCATATTGCGACCTCCCCAAGAAAGACGGGCTGCGATTCATCGCCTTTGACATAATCGACAAGCGAAACGCTGATGTTCTGACCTTGCGCATCGGAGCCTTTGTTCGCACAGAACTTGAAAGTAACCGACCCGCTCTTTGACGGTTCACTTCCTTCATGCCAACCTGCGTCAGAGCCGACCTCGCCGATTACCCATTTGCCGCCAGCATAGTGGATCGCTCCGTATTTGTAGTATCCATTCTCTTTTTGGAATGAGCGGATGTAGTCCGTACCATTCCCTCTGAAGCGCGGAAGGCCGAGATACTTCTTCCCGCTTGCGCCGCCTTTCCCTTCATACTCGCCAAATTCATTATCCGACACCCAACGCTCCCATACTGCCTTGAGGGTCTTTTCCTTTTCTTCGTAGGCAGCACCTCGACCACGAATCTTAACTTCCGCATCTTCTTTGCTTGGAAACTGGGATATCTGCCAAAACGAGTCACCCTGATAGACATTCTTCTCTTTATTCTCGTCCCACACATATTCCTCTATTGGCTCATAGCCAGGAAATCGGTCACAGAGTACCCAACCGTAGGTTTGAGTGTAATAGATGTATCCGTTGCCTTGCCAAAAGATGTAGCCGTTAATTGACGAATAGACCGGCGTAAAGCGAGCGCCGTCCACCTCAAGGCTGTACGAGACAAGATTGCGGGTAATGAGAAACCTTCCCCAGTTGTACATCTCAAAGCCGTAGAACCCGGCATCAACGCCAAGTCCACACCAAAAACCGTCAGGCGGATTCCAGTTTGGGATTTGCGGCACTCGAAACTGCGAGGGTACATACTGAAAGCTCATGTCTCATTCCCTCCTGTTGATGCAACTGCACACTTGTGTCCGATGATCCAGGTTCCGCTTGGCAAGGTCGCATCAAGAGCGACATCCGGGAGAAAGAGTAGAGCCGAATAAGATGCTCCTTCATCGCTTCTGCCATTCGGATAGACCGTCACCTGATACCCGGCAGTAGAAGAGCCGCCCTGAACACGGCACATGAATGCTTTTTCGCCGCCGCTACCCGATCCCGCTCCGCCAAGCTGAACAATGCACCATTGTGCACCGCTTCCAGTTCCTTTCCAAAGAATCCTCGCAACGCCCGTGGAACTACTTTCAAGTTCCCCCGTCTGAGAGCCGGGGCGCGGAACGGCAAAGCCGTCTTCAGAATCGTTCACCACAACCTTCGCCGGTGTCACGCCAAGGATCATCGCCCGGCCAATCGCCTGTGGAGCGATAGGTTCCATGAGAATCACGTAAGGCTTATCGGCTCGTGCCTCTGTCATCTTCGAGCCTTCAAAGACAGGAACGCAGGATAGAAACTCATCCTCATTGGCATCAGGCGATATGCAAATTCCGGTAATCACAAGCGCGGTAAAGCGGTCGCGAGCTTCTGCCTCCATGTTCTTCAC
>JAFXEU010000056.1 GCA_017520845.1 Kiritimatiellia bacterium
GCGATTTGCGCTGGACTGCGACCCGAAGACGTACTCGTGTACGTCGAGCGGTCGCAAGGACGCGCAAATCGCCCATATCAAAAGCTGAGCACGGTTGCAGCAACATCCGCCGCGTTATGTAAAGTCACGGCAGGAACAAGGAGTGATAAGATTATGGTTATTACTGTTGTACAGACGAGGAATCGCTTTTTCAGATTTTTAGACGATAAAACATCTGTTCTACACAATGAAATCAGGTATACAACAAAATTCAGCCCTATAAACTGGGGATATTCCAAGTTGTGTGCCTTGAGCTGGAAGAAGGTGGAATAAGGTTGACTATCGCAATAAGGATTGGGTATACTGTTTGCATTGCTTCTGGGGTTTTAATATTATAATCCTATTGGCTGTAGGATAACGCCACTGGTTGTAATACTAAATTTTCATCCCCTTGTGAGTGAAACGAACGAAAGGGATGTTGAAAAAAGATGGATACAGCGATAGCCATAGTAGGCATGAGTTGCCGGTTCGCCGGTTGCAGTACGCCCCAGGCGTACTGGGACGCGATCATGGCCAGGCGCAGCATGCTTACGGTGCCCGGCGCCGACGCGGAACTGCCTCACGGCCAGCGGAGCATTTTCGGCAGATCTTATCCCGTTAGGCTCGGCCAGCTCGGAGAGTTGTATTCGTGCGTTCCATCGATGCAGAATTTTCCGCGTCAGGTGAACGCCGGCGAGAACCAGGATCTTTATTTCGCGACCCAGCTCGCGTTCGACGCTTTAACTGACGCATCGATCCGCCTTCATTCGAGAGAGCCTATTCGCGGCACGGTGCGTCTCGGCTACGCTCCGCCTTTCAATTCATCGACGATCAACTGGCTGCAGCATACATATTTTCTCGACCAGACGATGGATATCATCCGGCGGTTTATGCCCAATGCTCCGCTTGAATCGCTCGAGTCGATGAGGGATAAGCTCAAGGAGTCGCTTCCCGAGCCGAACGCCGCGTCTTTTCTGCTCGGCTCAGGCTACCGCTTCGTTTCGTGGATCGCCCGTGAATGCTCGTTTTCGGGCGCCGCGACGATTCTCGACGCGGGCATCCTAAGCGGAGGCGCGGCGCTGATGGATGCGCTCGACGATTTGCGCTCGGGCCGTGCCGACGTCGCGCTCGCAGGCGCGATAACGCCTCCGATGAGCCGCGCCTATCTCGAAGGGCTTTCCGGCGAAGTGCGCTTTTCGACGCGTCATGAACTGCACCCGTTCGAACAGGACGGCGACGGCACGATACCCGGCGAAGGCGGGGCGATGTTCGTACTCAAACGCCGCGAAGACGCGCTCAAGGCGCGCAACAGGATCTACGCTCTTATAAAATCCGTTTCCATCGGCCATAATCCGGAGGATGATCCGTCGCGCATTCTTTCGGACGCAATAGACAGGGCGGGCGCTACGGTTCCGTCGATCGGGCTTATAGAGGCGGACGGTTCGGGGATAACGGAAATGGAGAGCCGCGAAATCGAGGCGATCCAGCGGCTCTGGGGCGAGCACCGTCCGGGCGGTCCTCTCGTCGGAGTCGGATCCGTGAAGGGCAACATCGGCCACACGATGAGAGCTTCGATGTCGGCGGGAATCGTAAAAGCGGCGCTTGCGCTGCGCTACAGGGTGCTTCCGCCGCAGGTTACGCCGGATCATCCGTCCGAGGCGATCGCGAATCTCGGTTCGAGCGCCTATCTGCTTACCGAGCCGAGACCGTGGATCACGGGCGACAGCTCCAACCCGCGCCGCGCGGCGGTCATGGCGTCGAACTTCATTCCCAGCAATCCCATCGGCGTCGCGAGCCGCGAAGGCCGCAGCGCGGCGATCGTTCTTGAAGAGGAGCCGGAGGACAGAATATGACGGCTGATTTTTCGATTATCGGAGGAACGGAGCTCGTCGTCATCTCGGCCGAGAACGATGCGAAGCTTGTCGAAGAGATTTCGCGCCTCATAACGTTCATCGACAGAATTCCCGACTGCTCGCTCGTCAACGTCGCCTATACATGCAGTCTTATGCGCGGCGAAAGCGTTCTCGCGCTCGTCGCCTCGTCGGTCCAGGATCTGCGTGAGCGCCTTTCGTCGGCGAAGAACCGTCTCGAGTCCGGGACGGTGACGCGCCTCAAGGACAAGAGCGGAACGTATTATTTCCGGGATCATCTCTTGGGTGAAGGTAAGGGTAAACTCGCTTTTGTTTTTCCCGGCGCGATTTCGTTTTATCCCGACATGCTGCGCGATCTTGTCGTCCTGCATCCGGAATGCCGCGCGCCTTTCGATGAGCTTGAGGAAGCGCTGGTCGGCGAGCCGGGTTTCACGCCGTCGAATTTCATTTTTCCGCCCGCGCCTTATTACAGGCACGACGCCGACATTTTCAGTTCAGGCGCGTATTCGCAGGCGCTCGTGGCGACGTATGCCGGATGCGCGGCGATGTCGCGTCTTCTGGACGCGGCGGGGCTTAAGCCGGACGGTGTAGTCGGATGCGGCGGCGGCGACCTCGCGGCCGTCATGAAGTCCGGGGCGACATCCGCCGCAACGTCCCGTATCGAGCGCGTGAAGGCTCTTCGCGACATTTACAAAATCGTAAGCAAGGCCGTCGACAACAAGGGACTCCCCAAGATCGTCATGGTTACGGCGATGGTCCGCCATGAGGAGGATCTTAATGCCGTTCTTGCCTCCTTTCCGAAAAAGAAAGTTTATCTCGTCTGTGATTTCTCACCTAAAATGAAGACGCTCGCGATCGAGCCGGATTTCGAGGAAACGGCGATGAAGGCGTTCGCGAACGCGGGAATAAGGATTTTGAGGCTCGAGCTGGATAAGCCGTTCAATACGCCGGACTGTTCGCCGATAGTCCCCGCGATCAAGAAGTTCGCGACCGACTACATGAAGCATAAAAGCGTATGCGAGGTTTATTCGTGCGCTATCGCGGACAGACTGCCCGAGAGCCCGCGCGCCGCGCGCAAAGATACGGCGGAGCGCTGGGCTAAGCCGGTTCTCTTCGCTCAGACGATCCGCAAGATGTATGAAGACGGCTACAAGGTGTTTGTCGAGGTCGGACCGCGCGGCATCATGACGGGCGCAGTCGAGGAGACTCTTTCCGGGCGCCAGTTCGCCGCTGTCGCGCTCAATTCGATCCATCGCCGTTCGCTCCTTCAGGTGCAGCATGCGCTCGCGCAGCTCGCGGCGCTCGGCGCCGGGCTCGACATATCGGGTTTTTTCGTCCGCCGCCGCGCCAAAAAGCTCGATTTCAACGCGACGCTTTCGATGGAGTTCAGGACCGTCATCGAACGGAAACTTTCGCGATCGTTCCCGAAGATGACTTTGCTCGGCGAGCCTGTCGCGACGGCGCTGGCGTATACGGGCGAGCCCAAGGCGCGCGGTTCGCGCGCGGCGGAGCGCGCCGCGGTAAAGGCGGCCCGCGAAAGTTCCCGTCTCCAGTTCGCCGCCGGAACGAGCGATCCGCTTATCTCCGACGCGCCGCCGACGGAGTCGATACCGGGCGTATCTTACGAGTTCACGAAGCTCTTCAGGATTTCCGACGCTCCGTTCATCGCCGATTTCGCGTACGGCGTAAGCCAGCTTTCGTATTCCGATCCGAATCTGCGCGGTCTCGTACTGCTGCCGATTCCGTTCGCGGTCGAGATTATGGCCGAGACGGCGCAGCGCGTCGTTCCGAACCGCGTTCTGGTGAGGATCGAGGATTTCATCTGCCGACGCCGCGTCGCTTTCTCAAAGGGCGAGCTTAAGCTTACGGTGAAGGCCGAGCGCGTCTCGCCCGCCGACCCGTCGACCGCCGCGGTCAAGGTTCAGATCCGCGACGATACTCCGGACGCCCAGTTCACGTGGCCCTTGATGGAGGCTAATTTCATCATGGCCGCCGAGCGTCTTGAGCCGACGAGCGCCCAGGTCGAGCCGCTGGCGCATCCGCGCAGCGTTCACTGGTCAGGGCGCGACATTTATCCGTCGAAGCTCGGCTTCGGCAGCCGTCTTCGCGGAATCGTCTTCGCGGAGAGCTGGGCCGAAAGCGGAATCAACTACGAGGTTGAGGTTCCTTCGTCGTCGGGCAGCGTAACGTTCACGCTGATGCCGTCGTGGACGGTCAACCCGCTTCTTCTCCAGATCGTGACGAGCGGATTCATGCTGTGGCGCTGTCACGAGAAGTTTACGGGCGCGTTCTCGTTCCCGTTCCGCTTCAGGCGTCTCGAGATGAAGGGGCCGGGGCTCAAGGAGGGCTCGCGCCTAAACTGCTATCTGCGTCTTACCGGCGTAACTCCGCGTTCCCATCTTTGCGACATAACGGTGACGGGCGGAAACGGCAACGTCGTCATGGAGATCGACGGCTGGGAGGAGATCACCGAGCGCGTACCCAAGAACTTCTGCGATATGGTTCTTCAGCCTGCGACGAGTTTCATTTCGGAGTGCGTGCCGGCCGAGGTTTTCGGAGATCCCGGGACGGATGTCGCGTCGGCCGTGATAACCGACGTCCCGTACGCGATGTTCGAGCGCAACGAAGAGTTGTGGCTTAAGATTTTAAGCAACGTCGTCCTGAACGCTCCTGAAAGGCGCGAGGCCGCGAAGATGAAGGGTTCCGTCGCCCGACGTACGGAATGGCTTTTCGGGCGCATCGCGGTAAAGGAGGCCGTCAGGCGCTATCTCAAGAATTTCCATCAGGCTCGCTGGAGCTATGCCGATGTTCAGATATGGCCCAACGAGAACGGCAAGCCCCAGGCCATCGGCGCGTGGGGAGACAATCTCACGTCCAGGCTCGACGTGGCCATCGCCCATACGTCGCAGTTCGTAATCGCGCTCGCCGCCGCGAACGCCAAGATCGGCGTGGACGTCGAGTCGATCTCGCGCAACCTTTCCGAAGAGTTCACTCACGGCGTTTTTTCGCCGGAGGAGCTGGAACTTGCGACGAAGGCGGCAAACGCGTCGCAGGCGATCATCCGTTTCTGGTGCGCGAAGGAGGCCGTTTCGAAAGCGCTCGGAACGGGTATACGCTATTCGCCCAAGGAGATGGTCGTTACGGATTACCTTCCCGAATCCGGAAACGTAACGATGCGTCTCACCGGAGCGTGGGTCGACGTGTTCAAGAATTTTACGGGACGCGACATTCCCGTTTCGACACGCGTCGTTAAGGATCATGCGCTCGCGTTCTCGTTCATCCCCGCATCACTTTTCAATGAAAACTGATTTCCCAGAATACGCCTGCGATTATTCCAAGCGTCTCGCGTCGGTCTCGGCCGCATTCGCGAAACAGGTATACGATCCAAAATCGTCGCGCGGCGGGGCGGACGATGAAGTCGAGAAGTATGGTCCAGACCCGTTCGGCGAGCTTACGCACGCGTCGAAATGCTTCGGACTCAAGCAGCGTTTCAAAGACCGCGTTCTCATAATGACGTCCGACAGATGTTTTATGAACTGCAGGCACTGCACGCGGCGCGGACTTTTAGGTAAAGCCCAGGTCGTGCGGACAAGGTCTCAGCTCGACGCCTGCGTCGATTACGTGAGAGCGAGGCCCGAGGTGCGCGACGTCCTTCTTTCCGGAGGAGATATTCTCACGTTGAGCGATAAGGAAGTGATGCGCTTTGTCGACGCGTTTGCCGCGCTCGAGCAGATCGATATCGTCCGAGTATGTACGCGGGCGTTGTGCACGAATCCGGGGCGCGTTACCGACAAGCTAGCGAAGGCTCTGTCAAAGTCAGGTAAGGTCTGGGTCAACACCCAGTTTAACTGTGCCGATGAACTTACCGCCGAAGCGCGCGAAGCCGCCGCGAAACTCATCAACAGAGGCATCCCCGTTTCGTGTCAGAGCGTTCTCTTAAAAGGAGTCAACGATTCGGCTCCGAAAATGATAAAACTTCTGAAGGCTCTTTCGGCGGCGCGCATCCGCCCTTACTACGTCTTTATGTGCGATCCGGTCGCGGGAATCGGGCGCTTTCGCGTTCCGGTGGAAAAGGCGAGAGAGATCGAGCGACGCGCGGCGGAGTCGCTTGGAGGCTTAAGCCTTCCGCGCTTCGTCGCCGATATCCCGGGCGCCAGGCGTAAAACGCCGATTTAACCGTTAAAGGGGCGTGGGCGCGAAAGTCAACGCCTTGATGAAGCGCTCGGAGAAATCGGCATCCCCGCCGAGCTCGATCAGTTTGGCTTTCCGTGCGAGGGCTAACGCGTTTTTCGCGCGATGAGGATTGAGGAGCAATGTTGCGGCCCCTGAGAGCGCGGCATTTCCGAGAGGCGTTTTTTTTGCGCGAGGCGCCGGCGGAATCATTCCTATCGCAATTGCGGAGACGGGATTAAGAGCGCTTCCGAATCCCCCGGCGAGAAAAACTTCCGTTATGTCTCCGTCCGTAATTTCCGCTTTCTCCAGCAGGATGGAGATTCCCGCGGCGATCGCGGCCTTTGCGGTTTGAACGGCTCTTATGTCGCCGTTTGAAAGTGTTCGTCCGTCGTTAAGCGTAAGTTCGTCGGTTTCGATCGCCCCCGTTGCGGAAATCGCTCCGCTGCCAAGGAACATGGCGACGGTATCAAGAAGTTCCGAGCCTCGTATGCCGGTTCTTTCAAAGGCTGGGCCGGCGGCCGTGGAAGCGACGAATATCTCGTCGCCCTTGCGTATCGCGATTTCGCTGTTGGTGCCGATGTCGCAGAGGAGCGCCGCAGGTCCGTTGGAGTCGAATCCGGCCTCGATGAGCGCGCAGGTCAGATCCGCTCCCGTGAACGCCCCGATGCACGGAGGGATCCAGACGCGATAACCTAAAAGGTTTTCGTCGCATCCCGCGAGCCATTCGGCCTTGAAAGGCCAGCGCCCGAGAGAAGAGGGGCTTTTCCCGAAAAGAATGTGAAGCATGACGGTGTTGCCCGTTACGACACCGTCGGATAGAGTTGCCGGTGAAATCCCCGCTTTCGCACATACGGATGAAAGTAGCGCTTCAAGGGCTTCCAATGCCGAAGTCTGAAGCGTTTCCAGACCGCATAGCTTTTCGGCGAAAGCGATGCGCCCGACGACATCGGCGGATATTTGTGATTGCGGGTTTATGCATCCGTCTCTCGAAAGCTTCTCGCCGGTACGCAGATTGTAAAGTTCAACCGCCAGAGTGGTGCTTCCGATGTCTGCCGTAAAGCCTACGCCGTCCTGATCGCGTGATGAGGTGACGAACCGGGGGGCGGCGTAGAAAATCCGAGATGATGCCGCCGCCGTTCGCGCGGGACAGGATTCGGCGTGTCGGCAGCACATACAGTTTCCTGAGCACTGTGTTTGAGCCGTGTGATGAGTGTGAATCGATTTGTTCAATGTTTTTGATTATCGCATAAGCGTTCTTTAATGTCAATCGCAACGGCATCCTTCTTTGCACGTACGTCGGAAAACTGTTATACTATTAAACTAAGACGGGTCTTGCCTGATTTAAGAAGACGCGATACTGTTGCGCCTTCTGATTTCCGGCAATGAGCGTGAATGATTACTAAATACAAAAAGCGGGCGGGGAGCCCGATCTGAGGTGAGATTATGCAAAAGTTCGGCAGGTGGTTGTCAATTGCGTTTTTCGCGGTGACGGTTTTCGTGGCGCGCGCAGGCGGAACATACAGTCATGTGACCGTTGAAAAATATCCCGATGCGGATGCCGTTCTAGTGGATTCGCTCGAAGTAACGCGCTATAATCCGGACGGTACATACGTCTCCGAGGATTCAAATACAGTAAAAATCCTTACCGAAAAAGGACGCCGCGAGGAGAGCGTGATTTCTCTTTCGTTCAATGCGCGTTACGGAACGGCTAAAATTCTCGAGGTTAAGGTTACGAGCGCCGACGGTACGGTCCGCGATGTCGATTTCGCCAAGACGACGAAGGAGGCGACGGACAACTCATCCGTCTCCGCCAACATTTACGATCCGATGGATCGTAAAATCGTCTGCACGATTCCCGGACTCAAAATAGGCGATGTCGTTTACTACCGCACACGAAAAGAGGTTAAGATGTCGCGAGTTAAAGATCACTACGCCGACATTTCCGTCTTTGAGTGGACTTGCCCGATTCTCAGGCAGACCGTCCGCATCATTGCGCCCAAGGAGCGTCCGTTGAAGCGAATGGCCGTAAGAAATCCTCTCGGCAACGTCAAGTATTCGTCCAAAACGCTTGCCGACGGCAGCGTTGAACACGTCTGGGTCGCCAAGGATTCCCCTCAGGCGTTTGCCGAGCCCAATACGCCGCCGCTTTATAAGGTCGTTCAGAATCTTTACGTTTCGACCGCCGAGGACTGGCAGACGATTTCGAGGTGGTACTGGGATCTTTGCGTTCCGCATCTTTCGAAGACGACTCCCGCGATATCGAATCAGGTTTCAAAGATCGTCGCCTCTTGCGGCGAAAAGGCGAGTGACTACGATAAGATAAGCGCGATTTACAAGTGGGTCGCACAGGAGGTCCGCTATATGGGTCTTACGATGGAGGAGACTTCACCCGGTTATGCGCCGCATGACGTCAACATCACTTTCGAGAACCGCTACGGCGTTTGCCGCGACAAGGCGGCTCTTCTTGCGGCGATGCTCCGCATAGCGGGTTTCGAGGCGTATCCCGTTCTCATACACGCCGGTGCGAAGATGGATAACGAAGTTCCTCTCCCGTATTTTAACCATGCGATCACGGGCGTTCGTGCTCCCGGCAGCAAAGAGGCGGATAAGGCCGGATACATTCTTATGGATCCGACGGACGAGTCTAGCCGCGACATTATGCCCGCATACCTCGGCGACCGCTCGTATCTCGTTGCGACGCCGTTCGGCGAGACGCTTCACCTTTCGTCGGTCCCGCCCGCCAAGGCCAACAGCCTTGACGTCGAAAGCGAAGGAACCATCGAAAAGGACGGCTCTCTTTTGGTAAAGAGCGTCGTCAGGTTCAAAGGGCTTAACGACAACGCCTATCGCCGCGGGCTTCTGAAGATGACGGCGGAGAACCGCCGCCGTTTCTTTGAGCGCGCCGTCAAGGGTGCGTCATCAAGCGCCGAGCTCATTTCCGCCGAGCTTAAACCGGATGATTTAAGGAAAACGGAAGAAGAACTTTCGGTAGAACTTCTTTTTCGCATCAACGAGGCTGTTCTTAAAGGTAAGAGCCGCGAGGAGCTTACGGTTCCCGCGCTCTCCAGAATTCTGGGTGTCGCCAACTGGGCGTTCGATGGTTCTACTTCGCTTTTGAAGCGCCGATTCCCGCTCGTCATCTCGTCGACCTCGAGAACGACGGAGCGCATCAGGATAAAGCTCGGCGATTCCATCGGCGGGACCGTCGCTCTCCCGGAGGATATTTCGATCGACGGCGCCTATTCCTTCTCGCGCAAGACTTCCGTCAAGGACGGCGTTTATACGATGGAGCGCGTTCTTTCGGTGAACGAGGTCGAGTTCTCGCCCGCTGAGTACGCGAAGCTGCTCGACTCGCTAAAAACCGTCGAGGCCGCCGAGCGTCAGCGCGCCGTGTTCGCAAAGTCGCGTTACGCCGACGCACATGTCCGTTATCGCGAAATCGCGGCGTTCGTCAACGTTACGGGGCCTAAGTCGTGGGTCGTTACGAACGTTATCGAGAAAGAGATTCTCACCTACGACGGCAAGAAGAAATCGGCGGAACTTAAATTCTCATATAATCCGACATGGAAGAATATCGATGTCGTTTCGGCGACGGTGATGAACGCCGACGGCTCCGTCGCTTCCGTTTCGGATCGCGAGAAATCGGTTCTCGACGCCGGCTGGGCATCTTCAGCGCCGCGCTATCCCGCGACGAAGGAGCTTATCGTAAATCTTCCTTCGGTAGAGATCGGAAGCGTGATTAAATACGTTACCGTGACGACCGTTACGAACGCGCCCGCTCCGTTCTATGCGACATGGAATTTCGATTCGACGGAGCCGATCGATCTGATGAGAGTCGATTATCGCGACTGGAAGGGCGGCAGGTTCGAGCGCACCGAAAAGAATCTTAAGCGTCTTCCTTCCGAGCCGATGATGGCGCCGGCCTCATTCTGGCGAGACATGAAGACCGTCGCGCTCGGCGACTTTAAAGGCGCTGCCGAGAATCTTAAAAAAGGCGTAAATGTTAAGGCTAATAAATTTGGTGAGATACTAGCAATTAGTTTTATGAAGAAAGATGCGAAGCTAAGAACTTGTACGATAACAGATGATGAAGAGAAAATAGCGGCTATAAGAAACTGGATGGCGAAATATGTTCGCGTTTCAGGGCCTTCCTTGTATGAAACGCCTCTTTCATATCAGATGACGGATATTGATACGATTCTCAAGGAGCGTTATGCGTCGCGATTTGATTATATCCGCACGATGTGCGCGCTTATGAAGGGCGCGGGACTCGACGCCGACATAGTTTTCGCGGCCAACGATTTTACCGACGCGGAGGAAACGCGAATCAATGATATCCTGCGGTATCCCAAAATCGGCAAGTATTCGATTCCCGTCTGCCGCGTTCGAGTAAAGAGCGGTTCTTTCTTGGGAATGGGCGGAACGGTGCGCGAATATTTTATAGGCACGGAGAATGAGTATACGCCCGTGACGGCCTCGTCGGTCAGTAAGTCGACTTATTTAGACATTGATTCCGAAATTCCTGTCGATCAGAAAGCGTACATCGCATCTGACGAAGATGCTCTTTTATCGCGTTATACGATCTATGTCCGCGAGAACGGCGCGGTCGACATCGAGTACGAACAGGAGACGAAGGGCGCTTCGGTCGGCGCGTTTAGAAAACTTTATTCTGAGATGCTGCCCGAGGATCGTTCGCGTCACTTCCAGAAGATGCTCGGCGCTCTCGCCCAGGCCGCGACGGCGACGCGGGAACTTGTTTCGGATATCCAAAACGCGGAACTCTCGTTCAGCGCGTTTATTCCCGACTACGCGACGGTCGCCGGCGACACGATGACGATAACTCTGCCCGAAATCGGATTTTCTCTCCCTTCGCTTACGGGGAGCGTGCGCGAAACGCCGATTTTCATTCCCGGCAATAAGATCGCTCAGAGAATAGAAGTCAAGGTTGTCTTCCCTGAAGGCTATACCGAGATAGAGCATTTATCTAAACCTTTGTACGGGTACGGTTATTGCATAATCGCCGGTTTGGAAACGCGGGAATCCAAAATAGTCGCCGGTTTGGAAACGCGGGAATCCAAAGATCGTCTCGTCGTGACTGTCACGGAATGGACGGGGCCTCGTCAGAGTAAAATGTATGAAGCGCGCGATTTCGCATCGCTCAAGGATTTCTCGCGCGTCGCGTCGAGCCGCGCCAACCGCACAATAATCGTTCGCAGAAAGGCTCGCTGAAAAAGAGATGGCGGGCGTTCGCGGCGGTAAGTCTAAACCCAAACGGCGCAGCTGGGGCAAGTCCTCTCTGCGTGAGATGTCGTTTTGGATTATGGCCGTAAGCGTTTCGGTTTTCCTTGCGCTTTGCATCGGACGGTTTCTGCCGGATATCGGAAGGGCGTTTTCAAGAATTTGGGGAGAGCGGGCTGTAGAGGAAGGTTTGTTCGAAGTTACCGGATATTGCAATTGCGGCGAATGTTGCGGATGGGAGCGGGACAAGAACGGAAATCCCGTTTACAATTACGGGCGATTGAAGGGAAAGGTCAAGAAGATCGGACTGACGAGTACCGGAAAGAAAGCCGCTCGCGGCACGGTGGCGGCGGATCCGAAGATTCTTAAGATGGGGACGAAACTGGAAATCCCCGGCTACGGCACGGGAGTCGTCGAAGATATAGGTGGAGCCATCAAGGGTAGACATATCGACTTGTGGTTTCCTACCCACGAGGAGGCGAAGCGTTGGGGTAAGCGGTATCTGCGGATTAAGGTGATCGAGTCATGATGACGGGAATGAAGCCATTTTCGCTGCTGGTAAAGCCGGTGGGCTCGGCCTGCAATTTCAGCTGCTCCTACTGTTTCTACAGCGATCATCCCGCCGGCGTTATGGCCGAAGAGGCGTTTCGCACGATGCTGGACGCGTATTGTGATCTTCCATTTGCGGACAAGTCCGTCGCTCTGCAGGGGGGCGAGCCGCTGCTGGCGCCCGGGTATGTTTTCGACGCTCTCGAGGAGAAGCCGTTGATGCGCTCGATTCAGACGAACGCCTCGCTCGTAACGCCAGATGTCGCGGAACGTCTCAAAAAGGGCGGTTGGCTCGTTGGAGCGTCTCTCGACGGACCGCGCGGATTCAACACGCTGCGAATTAGCGGCGGCAGTTCGGATAAAGCGTTCGACGATGCCGTCGCGGGGATACGCAATCTCGAGAAATATGACGTCGACTATAATCTCCTCACGGTAGTTTCAAAAGGCAATGTCGCTCATGCGCGTGAAATCTACCGTTATTTAAGAGACAATTTTTCAACGCGCTATCATCAGTATATAGAATGTACGGGTCCGCGCGATGAGATTACAGCCGAGGAATGGGGCGCTTTTCTGTGCGATCTTTTCGATGAATGGGCTAAAAAAGACGCTTATACGATTTCGATACGGCTTTTTGATTCGATCGTGTCGATGCTTGTGCGCGGGTTTCATACGCAGTGTTCTTTTGCCGGGCGATGCGACGCGTATCTTGTCGTTGAACACGACGGCTCGGTATATCCGTGTGATTTTCATGTCCGTGAAGATCTGAAGCTCGGCAATGTGATGACGCATACGTGGGAAGAAATGCTCGAAAGCGGGATTTACAGAGATTTCGCGGCGGTAAAATGCGGATCTTTGCCGGAAGAGTGTCTTTCGTGCGAATATGCCGCGTTTTGCAACGGGGACTGTCCCCGTAACAGGGGTACGGGTTTGGGCCCTCATAAGCGGAGTATGCTATGCGCGGGATGGAAAAAGTTCTTCGCCCATACATTGGAAAAATTTGACTCTATTGTCAGGGCTATGTAGTTTTTTGCCCAATTTCTACTGAAATATGATAAAATATGCGTTCACAATTTTAAAACAAGGAGAAAACGGATAATGAAAACCGAAGTAAAAAAACTCGAAAAGTGCCAGGTTCAGCTTAATGTTACGCTCGATGCCGACGAGATGAAGGCCATTGTCAAGGATGTCGAAAAGGCTTTCGTCCGCGAGGCGAAGCTCCCCGGTTTCCGTCCCGGTAAGATTCCCGTAGAGCTTATCCGCAAGGAGTTCGCCAACGGTCTTAAGCAGGAGACCGAGCGCATGATGTATCAGCGCAACATCGCCGAAGCCATCAAGGCCGAGAAGCTCGACGATGTCGCCGTCGCCGACGTTAAAGATATGACGTTCAGCGCCGAGGGCGGCTCGTTCGCGGCTATCGTTGAAGTGAAGCCCGTTTTCAAGCTTCCCACCTACAAGGGTCTTAAGCTCACGAGCAACGATGTTACCGTCAAGGACGCCGACGTCGATGACCAGATCGCCCGTCTCCGCGCCGCATACGCGACGTACGAGGACGCCAAGGAAGGCGATGCGGTAGCCGAGGGCGATTTCGTTCAGATCGATTACTCCGGCACCGTCGGCGGCAAGTCGATTCTCGAGCTCAATCCCGAGGCCAAGGTCGTCGCTTCCGGCGAGGGCTTCTGGACCCAGGTCGAAGAGGGACGCTTTCTCACCGAGATTCTCGACGCGCTCAAGGGTATGAAGGCGGGCGAGACGAAGGAAGGCGTTAAGGCCAAGTTCGATAAAGAGTCCGCTCCCGAGGGTCTTAAGGGCGAGACGGCCGTCTATACGGTTACGCTCAAGAGCTTCCGCCGCCGCATTCTTCCTGATGACGCCCAGTTTGCCGAGAAGGCCAAGGCCGAGTCGTTCGACGCTCTTAAGAACACGATCCGCGAGCAGATGCAGAAGCACGCCACCGAGTCCGAGGCCATGCGCCGCGAGAACGAGGCCGTCGACCTTCTTCTCAAGAAGAGCGACTTCGACGTTCCCGGCAGCCAGGTCCGCCGCGCTATGGACGGCTACCTCAACCAGCTCGCCGAGCGCGCGCAGCGTTCCGGTCTCGATGCCAGCTACTTCGAGCAGAACCGCGACAAGATTCTGAAGGATGCCGAGGAGACCGCCACGAATCAGGTTCGTCTCTGGTACATCATCGACGAGATCGCCAAGGCCGAGAACATCGAGGCGAAGGACGAGGAGCGCGGCAAGAAGGTTGTCGAGTTCATTATCGCCAACGCCAAGAACTAAGTCCGCAGATCTGGAGGAAAAGGTAAAATGAATTCCTATATGATTCCCTATGTCGTCGAGCAGACGGGTAAAGGCGAGCGGAGTTACGATATCTACTCGCGCCTTTTGCTCGATCGAATCGTATTCATTTCGGGAGAAGTGAATGACGATATGGCCAACGCCGTCGTCGCCCAGCTCCTTTTCCTCCAGTCGCAGGACCCCAAGAAGCAGATCAACGTCTACATCAACTCGCCGGGCGGCAGCGTCACGGCGGGTCTTGCGATCTATGATACGATGCAGTTCGTTTCGTGCCCTATCGCGACGTACTGCATCGGACAGGCCGCTTCAATGGGAGCCGTGCTTTTGACCGCCGGCGCGAAGGGCATGCGTTACGCGCTCCCTAATTCGCGCATTATGATCCATCAGCCCTGGGGCGGCGCCGAGGGCAAGGCGAGCGATATCGAAATCACCGCCAAGGAAATTTTGAGATTGAAGGATATCCTCAACGGAATTCTCGCCTCCCATTCCGGCAAGAAGTTCGAGGATGTCGTTAAAGATACCGACCGCGATTTCTTCATGTCCGCCGAGGAGGCGAAGAAGTGGGGCCTTATCGACAACGTCGTGGAGTTTAAATGAAGGGTCTGACCTGTTCATTCTGCGGGCGCAAGGAGGATGAGGTTCCGGTCATCCCCGGCGCAAAGGGCAATATCTGTTTCGACTGCGTCAAGCGCGCGAACGATATAGTCTCTGAGTTTGACAAGTCTCCGAAGAAGGCCGCGGCGCCTTTGCCGCCCACGCCGTCCGCGAAAGAGATCAAGGCTTTTCTCGACGAGCATGTAATCGGGCATGACGAAACGAAGAAGGTTCTTTCGGTCGCGGTTCATAACCACTACCGCCGTCTTGAGGCCGCCCAGTCGAAGAGCGCCAAGGGCAAGAAGACCGCCGCAGCCGACGACGTCGAGATCGAGAAGTCCAACATTCTTCTTCTCGGACCGACCGGCACGGGCAAGACGCTGATGGCGAAAACTCTCGCCAAGATCCTCGGCGTTCCGTTCGCCATCGGAGACGCGACAGTTCTCACTCAGGCCGGCTACGTCGGCGAAGACGTAGAGAATCTCGTCCGCTATCTGCTCCAGAACGCCAACGGCGACGTCGAGCTCGCCAAGCGCGGTATCATCTACGTCGATGAAATCGATAAAATCGCCTCGAAGACCGACAACGTTTCGATTACGCGTGACGTTTCGGGTGAGGGTGTCCAGCAGGCGCTTTTGAAAATTGTCGAAGGCACAATCTGCCGCATTCCGCCGAAGGGCGGGCGCAAGCATCCCGATCAGGAATATATCGAGGTCGATACAACCAACATCCTTTTCATCTGCGGCGGTGCGTTCGTCGGTCTCGATAAGATCATCGGAGAGCGCACCGGCAAGCGTGCGATCGGTTTTGCGAACGAAGAGGTCGGGAGCGATAAATCCGAAGAGACGTTTTCGCCGATCGACGTTCGTCCCGAAGACCTCGTCAGGTTCGGTCTCATCCCGGAGTTTACGGGCCGACTTCCGATCATCACCGCGATGAAGGAGCTGACCGAAGACGATCTCGTCCGCGTAATGACCGAGCCCAAGAACGCGCTCATCCGCCAGTATAAGAAGCTGCTCGCGATGGACGGCGTCGATCTCGAGTTTGAATCGGGCGCTCTTCGCGCTCTCGCCAAGGCCGCCATCGCGCGCAAGACGGGCGCGCGCGGCTTGAGAGCTGAGATGGAGCGTCTTATGACGGATGTGATGTACGAAGCTCCCGGCAACGACAAGATGAAGAAGGTCGTCGTCACCGAGAAGATGATTTCCGAAAGATTGGGGTGACAAGATGATGCTTACGCTTCTTAAATCAAAACTGCACCGCATAAAGATCACCGAGGCGTGTCTTGATTACGAGGGCTCGCTCTCGCTCGATCCCGACGACATGGAGGCGGTAGGTATTCTTCCCTACGAGAAGATTCTCTGCGCCGACGTCGAGAACGGCAACCGCTTTGAAACCTACGCCATTGCAGGTAAGCGCGGCAGCCACGTCTGCTGTCTTAATGGAGCAGCGGCCCACAAAGGCAAGGTAGGCGACAGGCTCATCGTGATGGCGTTCGCGCAGATGACGCGCGAAGAGGCCGAAGGCTTCAGTCCGCTCGTCAAGCATTTCTGATGAGCGACTTTCTGATGTCGATGAAGAACGTCTCGCTCGCCTTCGGCGGGCCGAGCGTTTTGGAGAACGTAACTCTTTCGGTCGACCGCGGATTGAGAGCCGCGCTTACCGGTCGCAACGGCGAAGGTAAATCGACATTGATGAAGGTGATGGCCGGCGAGCTCGAGCCTGACACGGGCGAGATCGTCAGAGCGAACAATCTTAAAACCGTCTACGTCTCCCAGGCCGTCCCCGCCGATATTCCCGGGGACGATGAATTTAATTCACTTTCTGGCGGCAAACGCAGGCGCAGGATTCTTGAAGAGGCGTTTCTCGCCAAGCCCGATTTACTTCTACTCGATGAGCCTACTAACCATCTCGACTTTGACGCGATCGATTGGTTAGAGGGTATGATCCGTCGTCTGCGAGACTCTGCTGTTATTATTGTTACTCATGACCGCAGATTTTTAAAGCGTGTCGCGGATAAGATTTTCGATCTTGACCGCGGTGAACTCGCAGGCTGGGAATGCGACTATCAGACGTTTTTAAAAAGGAAAGCCGAACTTCTTGCGGATGAGGCGGTTTATTGGGAGCGTAAGAGCAAAAAACTCGCCGAGGAGGAGGCCTGGATCCGGCGCGGCGTCAAGGCGCGTACTACGCGAAATGAGGGACGCGTCGCGGCTCTCATGAAACTCCGCGCCGAATTTGCCGCGCGCCGGGGCAACACGGGCAGCGTTTCGATGAGGCTCGATACGGCGGCGCCCGGCGGAGAGAGCGTCCTTAAAATTAAGGACGTATCGTTTTCGTATCCTAATTCCGATAAAGAGATTATTAAAGATTTTACGACGACGATCCTGCGCGGCGAGCGCATCGGAGTATTGGGCCTTAACGGTGCGGGCAAGACGACATTGCTTAATCTCTTAACCGGTAAACTGAAGCCGACGTCGGGAACAATAACCGAGGGGACGAACATCAAGCTCGCTTTCTTCGATCAGCTGAGAGCCGAAATGAAAAGCGAGCTTACCGTCGCCGAGAACCTGGCGGGCGACCGCGATGAGGTTGTCGTCGGCGGAGTGCGAAAGCACGTTTATTCGTATCTCGCCGATTTTCTCTTTTCGTCCGAGCGCTCGCGTACGCCGGTAAAGGCGCTTTCGGGCGGCGAAAGGGCGCGGCTCATGCTAGCGAAGCTGTTTCTTGAACCCGCCAATCTTCTTGTGATGGACGAGCCGACCAACGATCTCGACGTCGAGACGTTGGAACTTTTGGAGGAGCAGCTTCTCGCGTACAAGGGTACGCTTCTTTTAGTGAGCCACGACCGCGAGTTTTTAGATAACGTCGTGACATCCACCTTTGTGTTAGAGGGCGACGGCGAGGTGAGACAGTTCCCCGGCGGCTACGAGGATTATATTAATCAGTCGGGCGGCGGTTTTGCAGCGAAGAAAAAAGCCGCGAAAGAGACGGCCGAAGAACCGAAGACCCCTCCGCCGCCGGCAAAGAGGAAATTGAGCTACAACGAGAAGCGCGAGCTCGAATCGCTCCCCGGAAAAATCGACGAGCTCGAAAAACGCATCGCCGGGATTCTCGCCTCCGATCCGCTCGCCTGCCGCGACGACTACGCGAAAATCCCCGAACTTCAGAATGAGCTCGACGCCGCCGTCGAACGTTGGGCTGAACTTGAAAGCATTGGTTAGAGTTTAATTGCTTAAGGGAATTGCGCCGCGAACTTCAGAAAAAATTTGAAGAAGCTGCTGAAGCTATAGAAGCCGCGGGGAACGATTGATAAAATATGGTATAATAGGCGGCATGAAGAAGATAGTTCTTGAATACCGCGTTCCCTACGCGGATACGGACATGATGGGCGTCGTCTATTATGCCAATTACTATGTTATGTTCGAGCGCGCGCGCAACGAGCTGATGCGGGCGTGCGGCTATACGTATAAGGAATGCGAGGCCGAGGGGTGGGGGCTTCCCGTAACCCATTCGGAATGCGATTATCGCGGAAGCGCGAAGTACGACGATCTTCTTGAAATCTCCGCCTGGGTAAAGTCGATGAAGGGCGTCCGCCTTGAAATCGCCTGTGAAATCCGCCGCAAGGGAGAGGAGAAACCTCTGGTCAGCGGCTTTACGAGGCACTGCTTCATCGATCTTAAAACGTTTCGTCCGATGCCTCCGCCCGAGAAGCTCGCGGCCGTTATAGCGGAGGGGATGGAATGACGACCGTAACCAAAAGCGTTAAATTTGACGCGGCCCATATTCTCACTAACCATAACGGGCTTTGCAAAAATCTCCACGGCCACACCTACCGCGTCGAAATTTCCGTTTCGCAGGACGGCGGCGACGGCTCCGACATGGTGATCGATTTCAAGGACTTAAAACGCATCGCGACCGAGGTCATCTGCGAGCGCTTCGATCACGCTTTCATCTACAATACCGCCTCCGAAGGCGAGCGTGAAATCGCCTCGGTCGTCGAAAAGCATGCGATGCGCACCGTCGCGCTTCCGTTCCGCTCGACCGCCGAGAATTTAGCGCAATATTTCTACGGCGAGCTCGAAGAGCGCATCCCAGGCCTGAGCGCCGTAAGAGTCTGGGAAACCGCCGACAGCTGTGCGGAGTACAGGCCGTGAGAATAACCGGAGGAGAATTCTGCGGGCGCAATCTCGTCGTGCCTAAATCCGATGCCATCCGTCCGACGCAGGACAGGGTGCGCGAATCCGTTTTTGCGATGCTCGCGCCCGAAATCGGCGATGCGGATTTTCTCGATCTTTTCGCGGGCTCGGGCTCGGTCGGTCTTGAGGCTCTTTCGCGCGGAGCAAAGCGCTCGACATTCGTTGAGGCGAGCCCCCGGCATATAAAGTCGCTGAAGACCAATCTCGAGACGATTTTAAAGGAGACTTCATCTTCGCGCTCGGAGGTTTTTGTCGCAGACGCCTACCGCTGGATCGCGCGTTACGTCGGCGCTGGTTTCGATATCGTTTTTGCGGACCCTCCATACGCGCTCGGTGAGGAGGAGGGGTATGCGTCGGTTCTGGCGACGCTCGCCGAGCGCGGCGTTGTTCGCGCGGGCGGCGTCTTCGTCGCAGAAATGACGGCGGTTCAGCGCGCCGAAGAAACGCCCGGCTGGGAACTTTTAAGAGACCGTGTTTACGGTAAAACTCGAATCTGCATCTGGAGGAAAGAGGATGAGAAAAGATCTGAATGAACTTAAGACCCTCGGCAAAACGGTTGAGGCCTCGAAGGATTACGACCCTAATATGCTTGAGGCGTTTTCGAACGCTCATCCTTCCCGCGATTATTGGGTGACGTTCACGGCGCCCGAGTTTACGACGCTGTGTCCGAAAACCGGGCAGCCCGATTTCGCGACACTTACGATCCGCTATATACCTGGCGCGAAGCTGGTCGAGTCGAAGTCGCTTAAGCTTTATCTGTTCGGTTTCAGGAATCACGGGGACTTTCACGAGGATGTGATCAACGTGATCTACAACGATCTCTTCAAGCTTCTGAAGCCCAAGTATCTGGAAGTTTACGGCAAGTTCGCTGCCCGCGGCGGTATATCGATCGATCCGTTCGTCAACGGAGCGACGGGGGCGAAGTACAAATCTCTTGCCGCTAAGCGTTTTGACGCATGGGCGGGAGTAAGAGACTGAATTTTGCCGCGCATGCCCTTTGGGTGTTTCTCGCGCTGCGCCTCGCCGATGCCGTCAATATCGCATCGGGAATGTGGTTCGTGCCCAAGTATGTCTCTGGCGAAGACATCGGGGCCGTGCTGCCGCTGAGTACGTTCGCGACGTTTCTTTCCCTGCCGCTTTTCGCATTCGCCATGACCGCGATGAAAGAGTCTGCGGTCCTTTCGGCGGCAGGCGAAAAAGGGCGGCTTAAAAGTCTTCTTTCGGGAGTTTTCACGGCTGCCGGCGGGGCTGTCGCACTTGGGCTTTTCGTTGCGGCGTTTCTGATGCCGAGGTTTATGGATTTAATCGGTTTAAGCGCCGGCGGCGCCGGTTTCGCTGTTGTCGCGGCGGCGTTTTTGGGTTGTGTCGCGCCTGTCTATACGGACGCTCTTCAGGCCACAAAACGGTTCAGAGCGCTCGGATTGATTGAAATCGGCGCGTCGGCCGCGAGGTTTGCGGTTATGGCGGCTCTTATGCCGATCAAGGCGCTTCTGGGGTATTTTTCCGGGCAGGCGGCGCAGCCGATCTCACGGATTTTTCTCAGTCTCTTCGCGCTGCGCAGGGAACTGACGGTTAAAAGCGAGAGTTACTGGAATGGGGGAAATTTAAAAAGGTTCTCCGCTCTGTTCTCTCTCATACTCGTCTATCAGGCCGTACCTATGGCGGTTGCGCTTCTGGAGCAGTATGTCATCCGCACTTCGATGAGTGCGCGGGATTCCGCGGGCTATTACATGGCGTCGAGATTTTCGGATTTTCTTTTTTATTTAACATTCCCGCTTTTAATTGTTTCATTCCCGTATACTGCGCTGGCGAAGGATGGTTCGTCTCGAATGAAATATGTTCTGTCCTGTTCGGCAATAACGCTTTTTGTGGCATTTCTTGCCGCGATCATATACGTTTTTTTCGGCTCGCGCCTTTTGGGTATACTGCCTAATGGAATTAAGTATTTAGAGTATTCGTCATTAATGCCGCATTTAGTGATAATAACGGCGTTGACGTCAGTACAGGTTTTTGCGACGAACGCTGAGGTTTCGGTCGGTAATTTCAGATTTCTTAGATGGTTTATTCCTCTTCATTTGGTGTATATTTCCGCTTTTTTTGCATTTGTGCAGTTTGGAGAATTAAAAAGTCTTACGGATATTCTAGTTTGGCTTTGGGTTATTGCCGTTGCGCGAGTTGCGTTTTCGCTGACAATAATCCTTAGGCCGAAGAAATAACAGCAAGGGGACTGTTCCTCTGCGGTTAAAAGTGACTTAAATTCCAGATATTAGACAGTTGAAGTGTTTTGATGAAGTTTTATGATTTGAGAATCTTTAGCGGGAAAACTTGGTTGCGGGTATCTTGTTCTGTAAGGTTGAAAGATGTTAATTTACAGTTTTACACTCCATCATTAAAAAATGGTATAATGTCGTTGGATTTACTCAAGTGTGAAGCGCACTTGAAACAACAAAAATGCCAATAACAAACGGAGACTGATATGAAAAAAATTATGACGGCGATTTGTAGCACGGTGATTGCGTTTACGGCTATTGCTCAGGACGTTGCGAAACAGGACGGTGACAAGCCGGGCGTCAAGGCTGAAGAGGGAGCGTCGAGACCTTCCGCGGAGGCACGTCAGCAGCGTCAGCTTCGTATGCGTCGCGAGGGAATGAGAAACCGTCAGAGACCCTTGACGTTCGGCATAAACGAAAAGACCACGAGCGAGCAGATCGAGGCGTTTAAAAAGGAAGTGTGCGCCAAGATCGACGAGGCCGCCAAGGCTTATGCCGCTCAGGAGGGTGAGAAGAAGTCTCCTAAAAACATCGTGCTTTTTGTAAACGACCGTCCGAACCGTGCACGCTATGAGGGAATGCGCGAGGGTGGTATGCGTCGTGGCCCGCGCGATGGTGTGCGCCGCGGTCCTCGCGAAGGCGGAGATCGCGGTCCTCGCGAAGGCGGAGACCGTCCCGTCGAGTCCGCAGAGGCGAAGAAATAATTTTAAAACAGAAATATAACGAAAGGAATGTTTAAAATGAAAATTCTGGTAACCGGCGGCGCCGGCTTTATCGGCAGCCACACCGTTGTTGAGCTTTTGAACGCCGGACATGATGTAGTTGTAGTCGATAATCTCTGCAACAGCTCCAAGAAGTCGCTCGCCCGCGTAAAGAAGATTACGGGCAGGGACGTGACGTTCTACAAAATCGACATCCGCGACGAGAAGAAGCTCAACGCGATGCTCGACAAGGAAGCTCCGTTCCAGGCGACGATTCATTTTGCGGCGCTCAAGGCCGTCGGCGAATCGACGAAGATTCCGCTCAAGTATTACAACAACAACCTCGGCGGAACGTTCACGCTTTTGAAGTGCCTCGCAGACCACAACTGCAAGAACATCGTATTCTCGAGCTCGGCTACCGTTTACGGCGATCCCGCTTCGGTGCCGATCCGCGAAGACTTCCCGACGCCCGGCTGCACGAACGCCTACGGCTGGACGAAGCTTATGATGGAGCAGGTTTTCAAGGACGTCCAGAAGGCGGACCCTGAGTGGAACGTCATTCTTCTTCGCTACTTCAACCCGATCGGCGCCCATAAGTCCGGTCTTATCGGCGAGGATCCCGCGGGTATTCCGAACAACCTCCTTCCGTTCGTCGCCCAGGTCGCCATCGGCCGCCGCGAAGAACTCAGCGTTTTCGGAAACGACTATCCGACTCCCGACGGTACGGGCGTCAGAGACTACATCCACGTCGTCGATCTCGCCATCGGCCACCTGAAGGCCATCGAGAAAATCGAGAAGGAGCCCAAGCTCGGACTTAAGGTTTACAACCTCGGTACGGGCAACGGCTATTCCGTTCTTCAGATCGTCAAGGCGTTCGAGAAGGCTTCCAAGAAGCCTGTTCCCTACAAGATCTGTCCGCGCCGCCCCGGCGATATCGCCGAGTGCTGGGCCGATCCCTCGCTCGCCGCCGCTGAACTCGGCTGGAAGGCCGAACGCGGCATCGAAGAGATGTGCAAGGACGCATGGCGCTGGCAGAAGAAGAACCCCTACGGGTTCAACAAGCCAAAAAAGGCCTGAAGAGTACATATTAGAAAAAGCGGCGAAAACAAGTGACGGCGCTTGATTACATTCTGAACGGACTGGAAGCCGAGCTGCAGCTTGAACGCGAGCTCGGTGTCCGTTTTGTCGAGTGTGACAGAAGCGTGCTTGAGCCCGTCGCTACCGAGACTCAACCTCCCGTTGAGGTTAAGGCGACTGAACCCGTCGGTGCGAGAGCGGCTCCGGCGGCGATTCCCGATAAAGCGCCGCTTCCGTCCTCCGCGAGCGTTGCGGGAATCGTTGCGGATGCGGCGCCGCGTGGGGCGGGAAGGCGTTTCGATTTTGTTTTTCTTCACGATAAGCCGCTCTCTGCGAAGGGCGCCGAGATGATTTCTAAAATCACCGCCGCGCTGAAGACTTCCGCAGAGCTTGCTCCGGTTGTGGATTCTTCTCCTCTGCCGGACGCGAGGATATATGTCGTTCTCGGTTCGCTCGCTCTCAGAAAGTGGTTTCCCGAAATAAAGGCGGCTCCGGGAATGTGGGTCAAGACGCGCAGCGGGTGCGATGTCCTCGTGACTTATTCGCCCGAGTATATTTTAAGATTTGGAACAGTCACGCCCGCCGTCGAGAAAATAAAAAAAGACATGTGGGTTTCACTTAAGGCCGTCGCTCAGAGGGCGGCCCAGATAAGATAAAGGATCTTTTTATGCTGAACGAAAAATGCGAGATACTTGTTCATGATGAGCTTGCCGCCGGTTACCGGCTTCTGGTCGTCAAGGCTCCTGAAATGGCGCCGCGGCTCGTGCCCGGCCAGTTCGTTCACGTGAAGGTTCCCGCTCTCGAGAAGAGCGCTTTGAGGCGTCCTTTCTCGGTATTCAACGCCGAGGACGGGAAGGTCTATATTCTTTACAAGACCGTTGGCCGGGGAACCGCCGCGCTCAACGCTGCCAAGGTCGGCGAGACGCTTGAAATAATAGGTCCTCTCGGACACGGCTTCCCCGTAAAGTGCGACGGGGCGGCGCTGCTCGTCGGTGGCGGCTATGGAGTCGCTCCGCTTTATTTTCTCGCCAAGCGTCTTATCGCCTCGGGTTGGAAGGGGCGGCTCGCGGTTTTTGTCGGCGGGCGCACCAAAACAGATCTTCTGGCCGTCGAGGAATTCAGGTCGCTCGGGGTCGAACTTTATCTCGCTACCAACGACGGCAGCGAAGGCGTTAAAGGCCTCGTGACCGATCCCTTAGACGACGAAATTATAAAAATTCGCGAGGCGGGCGGAAAATTTGAACTTTTCGCGTGCGGCCCAGACCCGATGCTCAAGGCGGTTGCGTTAAGAGCTACAGGAACTAAGTCGAAAGGCTGGATTTCGATGGATCGCCACATGATCTGCGGAGTCGGCGCGTGTTACGCCTGTATTCAGAAAACCGTTCGCGGCAATTCGCGCTGCTGCGTCGAGGGGCCCGTCTTCGCGGCGGAAGATCTTGTCTGGGAATGATGTCATAGCGAGGAAAGGGAACTGAAAAATGATAGATACTAAAGTTAATCTCGGTGGTCTTGAAATGGCAACTCCGCTCACGACGGCGAGCGGGACGTTCGGTTACGGCAGCGAATACGTCGGGGCCGTCGATTACTCCAAGCTCGGCGCCGTTACCGCAAAGGGTATCCGAGTCGACGCGTGGCCTGGGAATCCCATGCCGCGTCACTGTGAAGTTCCGGGCGGCCTCGTCAACGCGATAGGTCTTCAGGGTACGGGCGTCAAACATTTTCTCGATATAACCGTTCCGTGGTACGCCGATTCTGTCGGAGAAGCCGTCGACGGCAAGGCTCCGCCGATGATCGTCAATATCTGGGGCGGAAGCGTCGACGAATACGCTGAAGTCGCCCGCAGGCTCGATGAATACGCTCTCGCCAATCCCGGCTCTCCGGTCGCCGCGCTCGAATGCAACGTGAGCTGCCCCAACGTAAAGGCGGGAGGTCATACGTTCGGACAGGATCCCGCCATTCTCAATGGGCTTGTCGCGGAGGTGAGAAAAGCGACGACGCTCCCTCTTATCGTGAAGCTCGCTCCGAACGTTCCTGACATCTGCCCATACGTCAAGGCGTGCGAGGACGGCGGCGCCGATGCGCTCGCTCTCATAAACACGATCCCCGCGATGGTCATCGACATCGAGAAGCGCAAGCCTGTTCTTGCCAATCGCACGGGCGGGCTTTCGGGGCGCGGAATCCATCCTGCCGCCGTAAAGGTCGTCTACGACGCGTACAGGGCGACTAAACTTCCGATTCTCGCTATGGGCGGAGTTTACGAGGCGAAGGACGCGATCGAGTTCATGCTCGCGGGGGCGACGGCGGTCGCGCTCGGCACCGTGCTCTTCACCGACCCGGGCGCCGTGAGCGACGTTTACGACGGAATGGTTTCCTACTGCGAGCGTCACGGGTTTAAATCGATGTCCGAGCTGACGGGCGCGCTGGAGGGTTAAATGTCGAAGTTGACGCTTTATATTCTGCGCGAGTTTATCGTTCCGCTCTTCTACTGTCTCGTCGGATTCATCGGGATATATATTCTCTTTGAACTGTTCGGATCGTTTTCGAGACTTTTGGGGTCGGATCTTTCTTTCAAGGAATGCGTTCTTTATTTCGGCGGCTATCTTTCGCCGTTCTTCCATTATCTCGCGTCTGCCGCGATGATGCTGGCGACGCTCTACACGATGTGGAATTTCTGCCGTCATTCCGAACTTACCGCGATGCGCGCAAGCGGCATAAGCCTTTTCGCCATAGTAAAGCCGCTTCTTTTCGCTGGTGCGATGATGGGGCTTTTCATCGCGTGGGTGAGCGAGTCGTATATGCCGGAATACGCCCAATGGGCGAAGAAGATAAAGGCGGAGCGCTTCGGCACCAGGAAGGGGTCCGAAAACGACGCTTTTTCATTCAATAACACGCATGAAAACAGAGTATGGATGGTTTCAGGCGGTGCGAACAGAGATTATACGGAGCTTACCGGAGTATCCGTTGATCAGGAGAGCGCAGAAGATGTGATGCTCTACAACATCAACGCCGAAAAGGCGTCGTTCCTCGACGGGGAGTGGTGGTTCGTAAATCCCAAGATCCAGCATTATTCCAACGGCAGCCAGTGCGCGTCGCCGACGCCTGAAATCGACGCGCTGACTCTCCGCGCCTTTCCGCAGTTCAAAGAGCGCCCCGAAGATATCCGCATGCAGCAAAGCAATCCGAAATATCTTTCCGTCAGAGAAAAGCTGCGTCACGTTGAAATAAACGGAAATCTGACCGACGAGGCCAGACGCGAGTTCAGTTATGACGCGTGGGCCCAGGCGTTGGCGCCTTTCTCGTGCATCATCGTGATGCTCTTCACGATCCCTGCCGGAATCACGTCGGGCAGACAATCGGTTTTCGAAGGGATTCTGGGTTCGATCGGAATGTTCTTTGTCTTTCACGGTCTTTCAATCGCCTGCATGGTGTTGGTAAGATGCAATCTCCTTTCGCCCGTTCCCGCCGCGTTCATGCCTATTGCGCTCTTTTTGGCCGTCGGGATTTTCTTCTTCCACAACACGCTTAAGTCGACATTGAGTCTAATGGGCTCTTATGTCGCTCTTTTCGCGTTCTACATGGTGACCGCCGCGCTTCTCGTTTCTAAGGCCGGTCTCGGGTTTTTAGCGTCCCATCTTATCGCGTTTCCGCTGCCTTTGGCCGCTGCGGTTCTGTGTACGCTGAGATTCCGCTCGAGAGCGTGAAAAATCTTGAGATAATTTTCGAGGATTCCGATATTGTCGTCGTCAATAAGCCGGCGGGGATGATCGTCCATCGTGCGCCGGGGCATACGGACGATTCGCTCGCCGATCGTCTCGCGAAGACGAGACCTGGAATGTACGGCTGCGGCAGCCGCGAGAGGCCCGGCGTCGTCCATCGGCTCGATATCGGCACGAGCGGAGTTATGGTTTTCGCGAAAACTCCCAGCGCCTACCGTGCGCTTCGCGAAGCGTTCGAGTCGCACGGGCGCATTCGAAAGACGTATCTCGCAGTTCTGCACGGCGCCCCGAAAACAAAAACCGGACGGATCGAAAACACGATCGGCCGCAAGCCGTGGGATTCGAAGCGCATGGCCGTCGATGTTCCGGACGGGAAAAGGGCGGTGAGCGAGTGGACGGTTCTCGCTAAAAAGTCCGGCATTTCGCTCGTTGAGTTCGTCATTGAAACGGGCCGCACCCATCAGATCCGCGTTCACGCGGCCGATCTCGGCTGTCCTATCGTCGGGGATGAGCTTTACGGCGACGCGGCTAAGGACCGTCGTCTGCGCGTAAGGCCGGCTCGCGCATTGCTTCATGCGGTGATGCTTTCATTCCCTCATCCCGCAACGGGTAAAATCGTCGAGTTTGCCGCTGAGCCGCCCGCCGATATCGTTTACGCAATGCCCTGACTTTCTGGGCTGGGATACCTCCAGCTTTCCCGTCTTTTATTTTTCCGTGTAACGGAAAGAATAAACAAACGGACATAAGGCGGACATAAAGCGGTTGACTATCTCAATAAGGATTGGGTATACTGTTTTCGCCGCATTGCGGTTTCTTTTGTAACCATATAGGCTATAGGATGATGCCGCCGGCAGTGATATTAAACTTTCTTCCCGTTCGTGAGCGCGGCGAACGAACGGCAGGCTAATAAAAAGGAAAATAAAATGACGGTTAAAAAAGCGGTTCTTACTTTCGCGGCCGCCGCGCTTTGCGCAGCATCGTCCGCCGAATCTCTCAAGGCAGATTTTTCGAAGGAGACGGGGCGCGTCAACCGCGCGCTCCATTCGTCCGGCTTCGCGCCGAAGGTGACGAGCACCAACAAGGCGAAACTCGCCGCTGAACTTAGGGATTTCAATTTCGATTATACGAGAACGCATGACTTGGCTCTCATAAGTTCCGGGCAGCGAATTGTCGATACTCACTTTATTTTCCCCTTGGAGCATCTTGACGCGAAGGATCCTAAGAACTACTATTTCGACGCGACCGACCATCAGCTCGATCTCATCCGCAGGAACGGCAACAGGATCTTCTATCGCCTCGGAACTTCGATCGAGCATTCCGGCCCCACCGTGCATTTCAATTCTCTCATCCCTAAGGACTTCGAAAAGACGGCCGAGGTTTTTGCGGGGACGGTCCGCCATTACACGAAGGGGTGGGGTGACGGCTTTAACTGGGATATTAAGTATTGGGAGCTTTGGAACGAGCCTGACGGCGTAAACAATATGTGGTGTCTGCCTGAAGGAGATGGAACGAGGGGCTCGGCGGAGTTTGCAAAGCGCGATAAGATCCGCCGCGATCTTTTCTGCAAGTTCTTTGTTACCTGTCTTAAGCGCCTTAAAAAAGAATTCCCCGAATGCAAGTTCGGCGGTCCTGCGATGTGCTCCGCGAGCGGACGCAGCTTGGAGTGGTTCAAGAGCATCCTCGCGGCATGCAAAGAGGCTGGAGTCGCGCCGGACTTTATGTCTTGGCATTATTACGGTCACAGCGTTGAAAAAATCATCGCCGACGCCGAGAACATGCGCAAACTGTGCGACTCGTACGGATTTAAGGATTGCGAACTTATCATCAATGAATGGCATTACCTCGGTCCGTATGGTTGGGGCGGTCTGAGGAATTTCGACGCTAAAACATTGGAGCGCGTCTGGTCTGGCCCCGGTTCGCACAACGGTATCGATTCGTCGTGCTTTACGCTTTCGGTTCTCTCGCGCTTGCAGACCTCAGAGTGCGATCAGGCGTATTTTTACGGCTGCCGCCATACGGGAGCGTGGGGTTACAAGGACGGCTTCAACAAGAGGTACACCGTTTATTACGCGCTTAAACTTTTTGGCTCCATCATGAAGGAGTGCAATAAACTTTGCGCATCGACGCGCAGCGGCACGGTTACGACCTTGGCGACGAAGAAGTCCGACGGCAAGGAAGGCTGGCTTCTCGTTTCCGACTACGGCGGGAAGAGCGACACGATCGAAGTCGAGGTCTCCGGCGTTAGCGGCGTCGCTTCAGCCACGATTCTTGATCACGAGCGCAACAATGCTCCTGTCAATGTCGTTTTCGAGAACGGCAAGCTTACGCTTAAAAAGCCGATTAAGGGTTCCGCGGCGTTTCTCGTGAAGTTCAATCTCTGACAATAAAGGGCGAGCAGAAAGGCGATGTCGAGCCGCCGCGCTTTATTGGGTGTTTCGATAATGTAGCATCTGAGATAGAACTTAAGGTTTATGAGTATGGATTTTTGAAACGGTGAGAGAGATTCTTTTTATGGATAAACACGAAGTGAAATCAATCCACATATATAGATTTCTTCCGAAGCTTTTACTTGGTGTCGTCTTTGGTGCTTTCTTTATCTACGGCTCGACAAAACGCGTTACCCCGCCTGCAGATCCTGTTGCGCCGATAACGACATCGAGCGATACTGCGGCGGTCGTGTATGTCGAAAATCTCCACCGTTATTTCGCGCCGACTTGCTTTCCGGCCGATCTTTCGATATTCACCCGTCCGACCAACGCGATAACGCCGTCGCTTTGGCGGCGTCACAGCGTCTCAGACGATTTTCAGGTCGCAATCGACGATTATATTGCCGGCGCATGCGGCGTCGTAACAACCCAGCCCTGGGGGATCGACAATCTTGAAACGATCGGAAACACTTACCGGACATTCGCGCCTTTCTACGCGACAAATTCGCTCATTGCCGGCATGAGCGAATTCTGGACTGTTACGAACGGTTATTCAAAAACTTTCGTCTGGAAAGATGCCGCGTTTCAGCGCGATGCGGTGCAGCCCGTATCGTTCGCGCTTACACTCTACAATTGGGGAGACATCGATTTTACATACGGCGAAACCATTCCGCCGGACGGGTTCTCTTCATTCGTCAAGCTCGGCGGCGAGACGGTCGATATGACCGCGCATGTCGCGCCGATGCGCACCGTGCGCCTTGAGAAGAATCTGAACCAGGATACGGAATGGTGGCTTGAAAATTATCCGGAAATCTGTCACACTAACCTGGCCGGCGAACTCGTCTTCGAGTACGACACGAACGAATGGTATTTCGTCGAATTCCGCTTCGGTTACGACGAGGCCGTCGCCGCGTACGAAAGAGATCTGCTGGAATATGAGCAATTGCATTCCTTGGCTTATAAAAGCACACATTCCAGAAGCGAAGAAAGTATTCAAAAAAATAAAAAGATAATAGATGAATTTGATAAACACAGAATCAGTAAATATTACGCCTGGCGAATAGACGACGGCGATAAGGGAGGTTTTGAATGGGCAAAAAACGTCCAAAAACAAATCGACGAAATGATGTTTGAAGAGCCGACGAACATGTTCCTAAACATTGAAATCGTTCGGGACGAACACCTGATAATGCACCCGGGTTTAACAAATATGCTTAATAAAATCGAGCCCGCCGGATCAACCAACAGCAACACTACACTGTATTATGAAATCGTAAAATTCGATTGTTCTAAATTAGATGAAATTCTCTTGTCCACGATAGGCGAAAAACCAAAACTCCAAAACTATATCGCCTTTTCTCAACAAAGCGGCGATACATCAAAGGGCCAAAAAAACTCCATATCCTTTTATGTCGACCTGCCGCATAATTCTGGCGTATATATCAGTGATAGATTCATGCGGCAGCAAGACCAGATCGTAGACGTTGTCTCTAAGAATCGCTCAGTAACTTATGTTTATCCATTCCGGGCCGGACTCGTCTATAAAGCCCACACTACCACTCCGCATTACAAGTTCACAGATTTAACGGGCCAGTGCAAAACTTGGCGAAGCCCCTACAATTACACGGACTTCTATTTTACGCGAAAGATCGGTCTTAAGCTGAAAGGCGCCGCGTTCAACAATCTCAAAAACTATACCAAAGTCGAAGCGGAGATAACGCCCCCTGTATCAATGGGCGCTTACAACTGGAAAACCTCCGATAATTTCCGTATAATCAGCTCAGGCAGGGATTACGCCGGCATCGAATGGAAGGACGGCAACGCAGGTTTCATCCGATGCGTATGGGACAACGGTGATCCCGGCGAATGGAAGTATTGCGTCACCAACACGGAACACATTGCGGGCGTTTCAAATTTCAACTCCTACACCCAATACCTCCATCTCGCGGCGAGCCCCAAGAACGTCGTCTTTTACGCTCCCCATCTCGATAAAAACGGAGTTTTGAAAGAAGCCGGGACAACGAATATAACACTCATCTGCTCATACGGAGGAACACAGCCTGGGCGCTTGGAGCTGTCGCGAGGCTTTAACTCAAGGGCTATTTTGACACGCGACGGCACAATCTGCACGCTCCCGACATCATGGGAAGTAAACGGTCCCGCGGAAAAAACTTTCGTCGTTACGGGTCTCGCTTCAGGAGACGCCGAGACATTCGCTTTGAAGTATACGGGCGCAACCGTTTCAGACGGCTACGAAACGACCGCGACAGTAACGGCGACAAGCGTCGAAGTCGAAGCCGATCGCACATGGCCGGAAATGCGCAAACGCCGCGTATTCGGTCCTGGCGAACCTTTTACGATCACAGTCAATGACTCGACGGAACTTAAAAGAACGGCTTCCGTAATCCCGGGCGATTATACCGAGATTATTCCACTTGACGGATTCTCGTTGCCGGTAACATATTCCGTAATCCCGCCGTCAGGCTGCATCGGAATAAAAGCGAGAGTGATGAGCGACGATGACTGGATAGAGGCCGGTTACTCAAACGCTCTTTCGATCGGCGAAATCGGCGCGGGTCTTTATGTTGAACTGAAACTGATTCCAGATTATGTCTCTTTTCAAGGGTTGAAAGTTATGGAGGGAGAATGCGCGGCTCAAAATATTCAGGGATATTACAGCTCGTTTGATATGAGCCAAGTCAGGCATAACACATCAAACGGCGCTTGGCGCCAAACGACAGTCGAAGACGGGAATCTTGCAGGTTTTGACCGTGCGGGGAACGCGAAAACTATTTCAGAACTCCCCCCGCCGTGGAACTTAGGCGGATATGAATGGCATATTCCGTTTTATTGGAGTGCCGGGGATTTCACAACGACAAACAGATTCACGACGAATATCCAAAAATTCCGTATCTATCCCGCCGGCGATTTCAGTGTCAGCAAATTCGGCTGGACGGCGTACCGGAGCACGAACGGCGTCCAAAATGTCATAAAGGAGTAACACTGTGAAGCAAGCGATTACTCTATTCATCATGATTATATCGGTTGTTGCGACTGCAGGGGCTCATCTGGATGGCGAGAATACTACAGTCTTTGCGTTACCGCAAATTAATCATTTCAAATCCGAAAAAATCATGATTTCAATCGACACACAAAATACGACAACAAATCAATTCGAAATCTGGTTCTGTACCGATACAGAAGCTGCACGGAAAAATCGCGATTTCTTAATCGGCTTTGATGACGGGTTCCTTATTCACGGGACACGAAATGCGACTACAATACAAACGATGAGTGAAACGCTTGCAAGTGGAAATTTCAATGCTAATCTTTCATATCGCACAAGGGCGTTTCATCCGACACCAATCATTAAATTATCAGTAAACGGAAGATATCTAAACGATACTGTACTTAGTGATTTTTCAAACGCTTCACCTCTTCATTGGCAATCTCTTAAATTAGTATCACGCGGCAAAGACGCATTAACACCTATTATACAAACTAAACGCATTAAGATAGGGTTGTATATCAAAATTACACTTAATAAAAATGTGTTTTCTGACTCAATTAGACGAGTGGGAACATAAGTTTGCTATAATATTGCTGTGTGATAAGAAAATTAACAAAGGTATATGGCAACAAGTATAGACTATGAGTTAGCTTTAGGCGGCCCGGTCATCGGCGTTGACGAGGCCGGACGCGGGCCGCTTGCTGGCGGCGTCTTCGCGGGCGCTGTTTATGTGCCGCTTGATCTGGCCGCAGAACTTTTAGAGGGCGCGTGGAGCGGGATTAACGACTCTAAAAAACTGTCGGAGAAAAAGCGGGACTCTCTTGCCGAGGTTATAAAATCTACCGAGGGCTGCATTTGGGCGGTCGCGAGCGCGTCGCCGGCCGAAATTGATAAGTTTAATATTTTAAGGGCGACTCATGTTGCGATGAGGCGTGCGGCGAAATCGGTTTATGATAGAGCGCATAAGGTTGCGAAAGTTGACTCGTTTACGGTTCTTGTCGACGGGCTTGCCGTTGACGGTTTTGAGTGTCCTTCGCAAAATCTCGTAAAGGGCGACGCCAAATCGCTTTTGATTGCCGCCGCTTCAATTCTGGCGAAGACGGCGCGTGATGCGGATTGCCTGCGTCTTGAAGCGGAATATCCCGGGTACGGGTTTGCGAAGCACAAGGGATATCCAACAAAAGCTCACTTGGCGGCGCTTGCGAAGTTAGGACCCTGTCCCGAGCATCGACGGAGCTTCGGCCCGGTCGCGCAAGGCGAACTTTTTGATTTAACTCAAGGGTAAATGATTTATAATAAAGGTTTTGTTATGGCTTGCAAGGTAATGGGAATTGTAAATGTCACTCCCGATTCATTTTCAGACGGCGGTAAATATTTTTCGCCCGAGGAAGCTGTAAGGCGGATTAAAAATCTGATTGCTGATGGTGCGGATATTATAGATATTGGAGCCGAGTCCACCAAGCCCGGCGCTGTACCGTTAAGCTGGGACGAAGAATGGTCGCGCCTGGAGCCCGTCTTAACCCTCTTGAAGGGGACTGTCCCCGTTGGAGGAATGGGGACTGTCCCCATTTCGATCGATACGTATCATCCAGAGACGGCTGAGCGTGCAATAGCTCTCGGAGCTAAAATTATCAATTGCGTATACGAGGGGACTGTCCCCGATATGTTGAGGATATGTGCTAAAAACGAGGCGGAACTTGTAATTCCTGCGAAGTTTTTGGGGACTGTCCCCGTGGAACGGTTGGGGTCTGTCCCCGTTTATATTGATCCGATGATCGGGTTCGGGACTACGCGCGAGGAGGATTTGGAGCTTCTAAGATCGATCCCCGAATTGGCTAAACGCGGCAGGGTTCTCGTCGGCGCGAGCCGTAAGCGCATCGTTAAAAAGCTCACGGGCGAGAAGATGACGGGCAAGAATCTCGGCGGAAATCTCGGCGTGTCGGTGTGGGCGGCAATGAACGGAGCGAGCGTCGTGAGAGTTCATGATGTCAAGGAGACGGTTCAGGCCATTAAGGTGATTGAGGCTTTGAAGGGTTAAGGATGGATTTTGTTGCGATAGATTTTGAGACGACCGGCTACGATTCCGGCGGCAAAAACGAGCCTTGGCAGCTCGGCGCGGCGATTGTCAGCGATTTTAAAATAATTGAGACGCGTGAATGGTTTTTCGGAACGCCTCTTACGCCGGACTTTGAGCCGCTGATGGATCAATGGGAGAGTTTCTATCCCGTTCTCGCCGGCAAAAGACTGGTCGCTCACAACATTGCCTGCGAGAAAACGATTTTGACGCGTATTGCTCCGCTTACAAAATGGGGACCGTGGGTCGATACGTTGAAGCTGGCGAAAGCCCGCTATCCTAAACTTCCAAGTTATGCGCTTGGTGATTTATGCGAAATGTTCGGCTGCGTACCTCAAATGCCGGGGCGAACTTGGCACGACGGGCTTTACGACGCGGTCGCCTGTGCGATGCTTGCCATGAGACTTGCCGTATGAAAACACTTTGGACTTTATTTTGGGAGATGTTTAAAATTGCGCTTAGCGTAATTGGTGGCGGTTACGCTATTCTCGCTGTCGCTGATGAAGTCTTTTCTAAAAAGATGAAGTGGACTAAAGAAGGGGAGGTTATTGAACATCTTCCAATCTTTCAGATGGTTCCCGGCATCATTGCGGGTAATACAGCTTTGTATATCGGCCGCAAAGTCGCGGGGCTTCCTGGCGCAATTGCCGCGTTGACCGGCGTATTTTTACCTAGTATCATCGTTTTTTCGATAGTTTGCGCCGGCTATAGTTTGATTCCTTTCGGCAATCCTTATTTGGACGCCGCGTTCTTAGGTCTTCGCGCCGCGTTGACCGGCATAATCGCCGCGATGATAGTTCGTGGCTGGAAAAAGAGTATTGATGGCGCCTACGGATTTATTTTGATGCTTGGAGCCCTTGTTGCTATCGGTCCATTGAAGGTGAATCCGGCTCTCGTCGTCGCCGCATCTGCTATTCTCGGAATTGCCGTGCGCTTTATTCGGAGTGAGAGCGGCGCGGCTAAAACGCGAAAGTTTCTTTCGTCATTCTGGCTTATGCCGCTTCTGTTTTTAAAGTACGGGCTTATCGCTTTTGGCGGTGGGTATGTGCTCGTTCCGGTCTATATCGGTGATTTTGTCGGCAAAACTGCGCCTTTCTTACAGTTGACTGAGCGCGAGTTCGCCGACGTTATGGCGCTTACTCAGATGACTCCAGGGCCGATAGCTGTAAATTGCGCCACTTTTTTCGGCTATCGCCTGGGATTGGCCGAAATGGGGACAGTCCCCGGAGCTGTTTTAGGGGCTTTTATTGCGACGCTTTGCCTTTTGATTCCCGGTGCGATTCTTCTTTATATTGCGCTCGGATCCCTCGAAAAGTTTAAGTCGAGCCGTATAGTTCAAGGAATCCTCTCTGGCGTAAAGCCTGTAACTATCGCAATGATGCTCAATGCGTTATGGGCGTTCGCGATGATGAGCGTATGGACGGGCGGCGATAAATTTTTCGGCATCGATCCGACTGGTTTACTGTTGGCGGGTTTTGCCACGGTCGCTATGCTTAAACGCATGATGGGTGTCGTAATGCTTATTGTCGCCTGTGCGGGAATTTCGCTGACCGCCCGTTTTTGCCTCGTATTCCTTGTCGCATGATTCCTTTTGAACAGTAACAGTTGAATTGCGTCAATCATATATGGTAAACTCTCAAATATGAAAAAAGCATCTTCCTTATCCGTTGTGCTGGCGGCATTATCCAGCTTTGCGGTTGCAAAAACCGAAACCGTTAAAATCGATCCGGGCGAATATTGGTGGGGTATGGCGACTACCGCGGGTACCGAACTTCCCGTGACGGCCGAGACCGGATATTTTTCACGTGACATCAGAGCCGAGAACTATTCCAATCAGGCTGTTCCTCTTCTCGTTTCCAGCAGGGGCAGATATGTCTGGAGCGACAAGGCGTTCAAATGTACCGCGACGAACGGCAGTTTCATCATCGAAAGCGACGCTCCCGTTAAGGTCGTCAAGGCCGGGAAAACCCTTCGCGAGGCGTTTCTTGCCGCTTCCAAGGCTCACTTTCCGCCGAGCGGCAAGACGCCGGATCTGGCGCTTGTCGCCAAGCCTCAGTGGAATACCTGGGTTGAGCTTACCTACAACCAGAATCAGAAGGATATTCTCGCTTATGCGAAGGCCATCGGCGAGAACGGCTTCCCTCAGGGCGGCGTCATCATGATCGACGACACCTGGCAGTTCGGTTACGGCATCTGGGAGTTCGATCCCCGCCGCTTCTCCGATCCCAAGAAGATGTGCGACGAGCTTCACGCGCTCGGCTATAAGGTTATGCTTTGGGTCTGCCCTTACGTTTCGATGGATTCGCCCGGATATCGTGAATTGGCGCTGGGCGTGAAGGACGCCGGCGTCAAATGCGAGAAAGGCGGTCTTGTTCTCGATGCCGACGGCGAGCCTGTGGCCGCAAAATGGTGGAACGGTAAATCCGCCACGATCGACTTCTCGGATCCTCTCGGCGCCGCCTGGTTCGCGCGGCAGCTCTCCAATCTTCAGGAGCGTTATGGCGTCGACGGCTGGAAGCTCGATGCGGGCGATACCGAAGGCTACAAGAAGGAGTGGGTTACAAAAGGGTCCGTCACGCCTTACGAAATGTGCGAGGCTTATACTAAAATCGGTCTTCAGTTCCCTCTTAACGAATACCGCGCTTCTTTCAAGATGGGCGGTCAGCCGATCGTTCAGCGTCTCTGCGACAAGGGGCACAACTGGAAAGCGGTTCAGCAGCTTGTTCCCGATATGATCACCTGCGGACTTCTCGGCCATCCTTTCGTCTGTCCCGATATGATCGGCGGCGGCAGCTGGCTGGCGTTTGCTCCCGACGCGCCCACTCCGTTCGATCCCGAACTTTTTGTCCGCTCCGCCCAGGCTCACGCGCTCTCGCCGATGATGCAGTTCTCGGCGGCTCCCTGGCGCATGCTCAAGGGCGAGTATCTCGATGCGATCCGCAAGGCCGCGTGGACGCGCATGAAGTTCGCCGACCGTTATGTAGCTCTCGCCAAGGAGTGCGCCAGGACGGGCGAGCCTATGCTTCGCAATATGGAGTATAACTATCCCGGCTACGGCTGGGAGGACGTTATGGATCAGTTCATGATGGGCGATTTCCTCGTTGTCGCGCCTCAGTGTGTTAAAGGCGCTAAGGATCGCAAAGTCATGATCCCGCCCGGCAAATGGCGCGGCGATGACGGCGCTGTTTATGAGGGTCCGCGTGTGATTACTACGCCTACGCCTCTTGATCGTATTCCGTATTTCGAGCGCGTTAAGTAATTATAAAACCGTTTTGTATGTCCGCCGGTTTCACATCTGAATTGCTGGAGTTTGCGATGCTTCTCGCGTTCGGCTTTTCGTGGCCGTTCGCGATTTGGCGGACATATAAGGCGAAACGGGTCGACGGAAAGTCGCCCCACTTCATGATGATAGTCATTTTCGGCTATCTGTGCGGAATTTCGGCTCACCTGGTCGAAGGGACTAAGCTTTGGCTCTGTGCCGTTTATTTGATTGACATGAGCCTTGTTGCGACTGATCTTGCGCTTTACTTTCATTACTCGCGTAAAAATTCAAAATGAAACTGTACGTAGCGACCCATAATCAGCATAAGCTTCGCGAGATAGCGGAGATACTTCCCGAGTTTGAAATCGTGGCCGATGATCCTGCAGGGGTGGAGGAAACCTCTGATGAGTTTATCGGCAACGCCTTTATAAAGGTTCGGGCGATTGCCTCCAAGCATCCTGGTGAATGGTGTATGGCCGACGACTCCGGGCTTGAGGTCGCCGCCCTCGGCGGCGCGCCCGGCGTGAGGAGCGCGCGTTACGCCGGACGCGACGGCGATACGCCCGCCAACAATGCTCTTCTTTTGAAAAACCTCGAGGGCGTAGAGGATCGCAAGGCGAATTTCACCTGCGCCATCGCGCTTATCGATCCCGACGGGCGCGAGCATTCGGCGATCGGAAAATCTTTCGGAAAGATCGCGGACAAGCCTTCGGGTATCGAGGGCTTCGGCTACGATCCGCTTTTTATTCCCGACGGTTATTTCAGATCGTTCGCGGAACTTTCGGCCGGAGAGAAAAACGCGATTTCCCATCGCGGCAGAGCCCTTGAAAATGCTCGCGAGATCATCCGCTCGGTTAAGAAGCCGTCGCTCAAGTCGTGGCTGAGGCTTTTCAGATTCGTCAATATTCCGACAGTCCCCGGCGATATTCTTGTCGGCGCGGCCGCGGCGGTCACGGCGCTTGGCGCAGGAATCTATTCGCCGGTGAAGCTTGCCGCGGCGGCGGCGGCTTCCGTATTCTTTTATCTTTTCGGTCTGGTCGACAACGATATAGTCGGCGCCAAGAAGGATGAAAACCGCCCGATCGCCGACGGCGAAATATCGCTTGCGGCGGCGCGTGTCGTCCGCGGAGTATTCTGGGCCGCGGCGATCGCTCTGGGATATTGTTTTAAACTCCCGCCGCCGTGGTGGGCCGTTTCATTCGCGCTATTGTGTTCGATAATAATTTACAACAGAACGAAACGGTCGCCTGTCATGGGGCTGTGTAGGGCGCTCAATGTCCTTTCAGGCGCGGTTGTGTTTTTGAGCGGCTTTAAAGTAGAGGGTTTGCGGCTTTTTATTTTCGCGGGAATTGTTTCGTTCATCTGGTTCCTATACGTTTCGTATTTGACGTATTATGCGTCGGATGAAAACAGGTATCCTTCGAAAAAGCCCTTTGTCAGGCTTCTGATCGCGATGATTGTATATCTGCAACTTTTAGCCCTTATCGTTTTTGCGGTTTTCTTTCCGCCGTCGACGCCTGTTCGGCACATGCTTTTCGCTGGAGCGGGGCTTCTCATCACGCTCAGGGTTTTCAAATTTCTCATGCGGGACGTAAGCGCGACGTGATAAAGCCGCTTCTTCTTGTTTTCGCGGTGGGGATTTGATAAAATAATATCGTTTTTCACAATAAAGAGGAAATAACAATGGTCTACTCGACAGAGGTACAACATCAGTGCCCTCTTATGAAAGGGTGCAATCACGGTCCCGCGCCGATTCCCGAAGAGGGCAAGTGGGTGCAGGCTAAGCAAATCAAGGACATCAGCGGTTACACGCACGGCGTAGGCTGGTGCGCTCCCCAGCAGGGCGCGTGCAAGCTCTCGCTCAACGTCAAGAACGGCGTCATCGAAGAAGCCCTCGTTGAGACGATCGGCTGCTCCGGCATGACCCATTCCGCCGCCATGGCTTCCGAAATTCTTGTCGGCAAGACGATTCTCGAAGCTCTCAACACCGACCTCGTCTGCGACGCGATCAACACCGCGATGCGCGAGCTCTTTCTCCAGATCGTCTACGGGCGCACCCAGAGCGCGTTCTCCGAGGGCGGCCTCGTCATCGGCGCCGGTCTTGAGGATCTCGGCAAGGGTCTTCGCTCCATGGTCGGCACGATGTACGCGACGAAGGATAAAGGTCCGCGCTACCTCGAGATGACCGAAGGCTACTGCACGCGCATGGCCGTCAACAAGGAAGGCGAAGTCACAGGTTACGAGTTCGTTTCGCTCGGCAAGATGACCGACTTCATCAAGAAGGGCATGAGCCCGAACGAGGCGTGGGAGAAGTCGAAGGGCACCTACGGCCAGTTCGAAGGCGCCGCCAAGTACATCGATCCGCGCAAGGAATAAGGAGGAATTTATCATGGCATGTGCTAAGAAGAAATGCTGCGCGAAGAAGGCCGCTCCCAAGAAGGCCGCCGCCGAGAAACTGTTCGAGGGTTATGAGCGTCGCGAGGCGAAGATTCTCGCCGCTCTCAAGCCCTACGGCATCAAGTCCATCCTTGAGTGCAAGGAGATCTGCGACAAGGCCGGTATCGATCCTTACAAGATCGTCGAAGAAACCCAGCCGATCTGCTTTGAAAACGCCAAGTGGGCCTACACGGTCGGCGCGGCGATGGCGATCAAGAAGGGCTGCAAGAAGGCTAAGGACGCCGCCGCCGAAATCGGCGTCGGTCTCCAGGCGTTCTGCATTACGGGTTCCGTCGCCGAAAACCGCCAGGTCGGTCGCGGCCACGGCAACCTCGGCGCGATGCTTCTCGACGATGCGACCGAGTGCTTCGCGTTCCTCGCGGGCCACGAGTCGTTCGCGGCCGCCGAAGGCGCCATCAAGATCGCTCTCAACGCCAACAAGGTCCGTAAAACGAACCTCCGCGTCATTCTCAACGGTCTCGGCAAGGACGCCGCGTACATCATCTCGCGAATCAACGGCTTCACCTACGTGAAGACCCAGTTCGACAACAATACCGAGAAGGTGAAGGTCGTTTCCAAGAAGGCGTTCTCCAAGGGGCCCCGCGCCGCCGTCAACTGCTACGGCGCCGACAACGTCCCCGAGGGCGTCGCGATCATGCGTCTCGAGAACGTCGGAGTTTCGATTACCGGCAACTCCACTAACCCGACGCGCTTCCAGCATCCCGTCGCCGGCACCTACAAGAAGTGGTGCATCGAGAACGGCAAGAAGTACTTCTCGGTCGCTTCGGGCGGCGGTACGGGCCGCACACTCCATCCCGACAACATGGCCGCCGGTCCTTCCAGCTACGGCATGACCGACACCATGGGCCGCATGCACTCCGACGCTCAGTTCGCGGGCTCCTCGTCCGTTCCCGCTCACGTCGAGATGATGGGCCTCATCGGTATGGGCAACAACCCGATGGTCGGCGCCACCGTCGCCGTCGCCGTCGCGGTCGAAGAGAGCTTCAAGAAGTAAGCTCTCCTGCGCCAAGCGGAAAAAGGAGACCGTTTTCACGGTCTCCTTTTTATTATATGATGATAGAAAAGACGCAGCCTTCTCCCGGCGAGGACGCGACTGAAACCTCTCCGCCGTGAAGCTGGGCGATATGCTTTACGATGGCGAGCCCCAGTCCCGTCCCGCCTTTTTCCCTGCTGCGGGCCTTGTCGACCCGGTAGAATCGTTCAAAAAGACGCGGCAGATGCTTTTTCTCTATGCCGACGCCGTTGTCGGCGACCGTTATCTTCGCGCGGCCGCCCGTCGCTTCGAGCGACAGCTCGATCGTCCGCGAGCCTGAATACTTAAGAGCGTTCTCCATGAGGTTGAGAAGAGCCTCTTCGATGAGCGCGGCGTCGCATGCGGCCTTGACGTTTTCGTTCTTGAGAAGTACCAGCCCGACGCCCGCGGTAGCGGCCTTGGGCTTCATCAGCGTAAAGACGTTCTTAAGGACGTCGGCCAGGTTGCACACGGCGAATGCGCGTTTCGCCTCGTCGCTCGTGTGCTCGATCCGCGCAAGGGCGAGGATGTCCTGGGCAAGCTTGTCGAGGCGCACGGATTCGTTCTTCAGGATGGCGAGCATTGCCTTGCGGTCGGAGTCGCTCAGGTTCTCGCCGTCTTCGAGAAGGTCGACCGCGCCGAGGATTCCCGTCAGCGGAGTGCGTATTTCATGAGTGAGATTCGAGATGAAGTCGCGTCTGAATTTTTCCAGTTTGCGCATCTCTTCGATGAGCTTCTCTTTCGTGTCGCGCTCGCTGACCAGTTGGGCGAATCTCGCTTTAGTGCGACGGAAGAAGTGGTAGATGACCGCGGCCGTAACCGCACCGATCGCCGCGGCAAGAATAAAGCCGGGCGCTGAAGGTGAGTTGAAAAAAGAAGCTGTGAGTGTCATCGGATTATCGGCTTTTAAGCAAGTTTGATAATATGATAGCATATTTGGAGTTAAAGTGGTATAATCGTGAACCGTAACGGCAAGGGCACTGTCAAATGGATCTGAGGTGCGCAATGGGATGACAATAGCCGAAAAGGAGTTTGAAGATGAATAATGAGTCCGAAAGTAAGGGCTACGGGTTTGGAACTTTTCAGGGTGTGTACACCCCGAGCATATTGACGATTATCGGCGTTGTCATGTACCTTCGCTTCGGCTGGATGCTGGGCAACGTCGGGCTGACGACTTCGCTTGTCATTGTCACAATCGGCAGTCTGATAACGCTTTTGACGGGCTTGTCGATTTCGGCCCTCGCGACGAATATGCGAATGAAGGGCGGGGGCGCATACTTCATGCTTTCGCGTTCTTTCGGCGTTGAGGCCGGCGCGGCGATGGGCTTGCCCTTGGCGCTCGCGCAGGCGATAGGCGTTTCCTTTTATGTGGCGGGTTTTTCCGAGGCTTTTGTAAATTCCTCTCTGCCGTTCGTCGGATCGTGGGATCCCCGCTATGTCGGGTTCGCTACATTGACGCTTCTTGCGGTTGTCTCCTCGTTGTCGGCGGATATCGCCTTAAAGTCTCAGTACTTCATCATGGGTGCGATAGCTTTTTCGCTCGTCTCGTTCTTTATGGGCGCTCCTCCCGCCTCGCTTGCGCCGGTAGCTCCTGAATCCGTGCCGCCAGCGCTCGGGTTCTGGCCCGTTTTCGCCGTGTTCTTTCCGGCGGTCACCGGAATTCTTTCCGGAGTCGGAATGTCGGGAGACCTGAAGAATCCCGCCCGATCGATACCTCTTGGGACCATCGCGGCGGTTCTTACCGGATTCGCCGTTTATATGGCCATTCCGATTTTCCTTTCCGGTTATGTTTCCGACAGCGCGGTTCTTAGAACGGATTCGATGATTTTCACGAAATGCGCGAAGTGGGCATTTCCTATTCTTCTCGGAGTCTGGGCGGCTACGCTCTCAAGCGCTGTCGGGAGCTTTCTTTGCGCGCCGCGTGTTTTCCAGGCGCTTGCGCGCGACAGGATTCTGCCGGGTCTTTTCGCTCGCGGATGGGGAAAAACGGACGATCCGAGATTCGGCTCGTTCTGCTGTTTCGCGTTAGCGGCGGTTTGCCTCTGGTTCGGAGACATAAACGCCATAGCCCCCGTTCTGACGATGTTCAACCTTTCGACGTATGCGCTTTTGAATCTTTCGGCCGCTCTGGAAAGCGCGATGGGCAATCCCTCGTGGAGGCCGACGTTCAAGGTGAAGCCGTCGTTTTCCTTTCTGGGTTTCGTTATGTGTGTCGTCGCGATGTTTATGATAAGCCCCGGCTGGACTTTCGTCGCGCTGGGATGCGAAATGTTCATCTTTTGGATTGTAAAGCGCCGTGCGCTTAACGCGCGCTGGGGTGATATGCGTACGGGGCTCTGGGTTTCGCTCGCCAGAGTCGCGATGTTCAAGCTTGACGGAATAAAGAGCGATTTGAGGAATTGGCGTCCGGACGTTCTCGCGTTCACTGAGCTGCCGCTGAAATCGACCGACGTTGTGGATCTTGCACGCGCGATTTCCGGGGGGCGCGGGATGGTGACTTTGGCTTCCGTCGTGCCGAAGGCCGCAGGCTCGGTCGACCGTCTTAAAGAGCTGTCCGATATTCTGCGTACGACGGCAGAAAAGCGGCGTCTTCTGGCGTTTCCCCGCGTTCTTGCGTCCGATGATCCTTTTGCGACGATGTACACGATGATCAACGCATACGGTTTCGGACCGTTTGTTCCCGATACGATACTTGTCGGCGTCCCGATGAAGGAGCCTCAGTTAAGATCGATGAGCGCGCTCGCGTCGTTTATCGCCGAGCGCCGCAGAAGCGCCGTTTTCGTCCGTGAAAGACAGGGCGATGTTGTTTCGGATAAAAAATCTTCCCGCGTCGACCGCATTGACGTATGGTGGCGCGGGCAGAATCAGAACGGCCCTTTCATGCTAGCGCTGGCGAGCCTTATGGTCCAGTCGTCCGAGCGTAAGACGCGCATCCGTCTTTGCCAGATCGCCGAAAGAGGCGTCGACCCCGCCGAAGCCCGGAAGCTTCTGTCTGATTTTCTTTCTTCCTCCCGCGTTGAAGCCGATGTTCTTGTCGTAGCCTGCCCATTCGCGAAATCGCCCGTGTCGGTGATAGCGGAAGAGTCCGCCGACGCCAGGTATACCTTTATCGGACTGAGACCTCCGAGGGAGCTGGAGACGCCTGAAAGCTACGCCGATTATTTCAGGCAGATGCGGGAGAGCACGGCGCCATTGCCGTCGGCCGTCTTTACGCTCGCGGCGGACGGCGTGGACTTCAGACAGATATATTCCGAGTAGATTGCGGCGTGATTTGAGATTGACTCAAATTGAGTAAAATTGATAAAATTACAACGCTTCATCTGTGAGGGCGGGTGCTTTCGAGACGGAGCGTTAAGTTACACTGAAGGAAAATAAAGATGGAAATCTATGTTGGTAACCTCGCTTATGCGACGACCGACGATGGTCTCAAAGCGGCGTTCGCAGCATTCGGCGAAGTTACCGCCGTTCGTGTCGTGACTGATCGTATGACCGGTCGCAGCAAAGGATTCGGCTTCGTTACGATGCCCGACGCCGCTCAGGCTCAGGCCGCTATCGACGCCCTTAACGGACACGAACTTGACGGGCGCACCGTGCGTGTCAACGAGTCTCAGCCCAAGCCCCGCGAGGAACGTCGCGGCGGATTCGGCGGCGGACGCGGCGGCTTCCGCGGTGGCGATCGTGGCCCTCGTCGCGAAACCCGCTGGTAATCGGTTTTGGTCCGATTGAAATAAAACAGGGGCGCGGAACGAAAATCCGCGCCTCTGTTTTTGGTTTTATGAAACATTGATAATATGATTTCTGTTTGCGGAGGCTTTGGATTATGCGCACAAGGAGGGCGTGGTTCATCGTGACGTAAAACCGTCGAACGTGATAATCCGCAAGGACGGCCATCCTTTTATTCTTGATTTTGGAATAGCCCGCGAAATTCAGGAAACCATGACGCGCGTTACAGGAAGGATGTCGTCGGGCACTCTCATGTACATGTCTCCCGAACAGCTTAACGGAGAGAGTCCTCGGCCTGCCCAGGACGTGTATTCATTCGCCGCGATGGTTTATGAATGTCTCGCCGGCGATCCCCCTTTCCGCCGCGGAGCCATTGAGGATCAGATCAGCCGTGGACGCTAAGCGGGCGGTCGAAGATGCCAAGGCGACGGCTCTTGGCCAAAACGCCGAAAAATATGCGGGGCAGGCATGGCTCGCGGCGAATGGTGATATGAGCCGCGCCGAACAATCTTTCAAAGAGCGTAAATTCGACGGCGGTAAAGCCAACGTCAACGCGTTCCTGGGCGTTAAGGACGTCGGATCCTTTGAGGAATACGCCAACCATTGGGGAATATGCGATATGCACGGTAATGTCCGTGAGTGGTGCGCAGACATCTACAAGTTGTATGACACGACAGAAGTTATCGCGGCAGATCCGCTTGCGGCAGATAAAGGTTATAACGGCAGGCATGTAGTGCGAGGCGGGCACTGCCGAGAGGATGTTGAACGGTGTATAAGTTCGTCCCGTTCTGCAGGAAAGGTTGACAAATATACTGGTTTTAGGATATGCTGTACTAGTCTTCCGTGATGTGGAGTCACGGAGTCGGTCGGCGCGGGGTGCCCCGTCTGCGTCGGCTTTGATTAAGAAGGAGGGGTTACGAAGGGAAACGAAAATGAAAAAGTTAATTATGGCGGCATCAGTTGCGGCGCTTGCCTGCGGCTGCATTACCCACATTAAAAACGACGGCGGCGACGCATGCCTGCAGCCGAAAGTTGTAAAAGACATCGTTCATGAAAAGTACGAGGTGGGTACTGCGCCTGTTACGGGCACTGAGGCGATCAGCTATCTTAATCTTGGCTTCTACACCTTTATGTGGGGTGGCACAGCTACTCATTTTGCCGACAAGGCGCCTATTGGCGACATCGGACTTTTCGGCAAAACTCCTCAGCAGCTTGCGATGAACGGCGCGTACGCAAATGCATGCGAAGAGGGCAAGTGCGATTCTATCGTCGGTTCGCGTTATAAAATCAAGAAAGAAGACTATTTCATCTGCGGTACGGTAAGATGTGAAGCCTCCGGTTATCCCGCCAAGCTTGTCGGTGTCGAACTTATCGAGAACAAGGGTAAGGGTTGCAGCTGCAAGTAAGCCTTGCAGTGTGTAAATTCTTGTTTTATGCCCTCCGCCGATTTCGGCGGGGGCATTTTTTATGGCTTTCATTTCGAGTCATTGACGCAAAACGAAGAATTATGGTACCATTTCCCAAAATGGTTTTCAAAAAATAAAAAGATATGATCTGCGATACGATTCTTGATGCTGTCGGCCATACGCCGCTTGTGAGGCTCGGGAGGATGACGACCCCCGATATGGCTGAAATACTTGTTAAATTCGAAGCTCTGAATGTCGGCGGTTCAATTAAAACGCGTACCGCGCTCAATATGATCCGCGATGCCGAAGCGAAAGGGTTTTTAAGGCCAGATTCAATCATTGTAGAGCCGACAAGCGGTAATCAGGGAATCGGGCTTTCCCTCATCGGTGCGGTCAAGGGCTACAAAACGATAATCGTAATGCCTGATTCCGTGAGCGAGGAGCGTCGTAAACTAGTCAGGCATTACGGTGCCGAGGTTATTCTCGTCCACGACGCCGGAAATATCGGAGACGCGATAGCCGAGTGCGCCGCTATCGCTCAACGCATGGCGAAGGAAAATCCGAAGGTGTTTGTTCCGGAGCAGTTTTCGAATCCTGCCAATCCCGCCGCGCACCGCCACGGAACGGCGCTTGAGATAATGGAGCAGGCGGCGCGTCCGATTCACGGTTTTTGTTCAGGAGTCGGCACAGGGGGAACGTTGAGCGGTATAGGTGAAGTATTGAAAGCCCAGAATCCGTCAATTGAAATCTGGGCCGTAGAGCCGAAGAACGCCGCGATTCTCGCGGGCGGCACGGTCGGCACCCATCTTCAGATGGGTATCGGAGACGGTTTGATACCCGACAATCTCAATACGCAGATTTATTCGCATATCTGCGTCGTCACCGATGAGGAGGCGCTGGCGTGCGCTCGGGATCTCGCCAGCAAGGAAGGTCTTCTGTCCGGCATTTCTGGCGGGACGAACGTTTTCGCGGCGCTGAAACTCGCCAAACGTCTCGGGCCCGGCAAGACGGTCGTAACCGTTCTTCCCGATACGGCAGAGAGGTATTTTTCAACACCCCTTTTTGATATAGGAGAATGACAGTATTTAATTAAAACCTGGCGCGTTTAAAAAAAAGGGACGACCCCCTTGCGCATTGGTGGGGATTTTGGTATACTAATTAAGTTTTCGTCTCAAAAGAGGCCACTTTAGCTCAGTAGGTAGAGCACATCCTTGGTAAGGATGAGGTCGACGGTTCGATTCCGTTAGGTGGCTCCATTCGGGGCGGTGTAACAAGAAGATAAACAACTCACAGGAGTCAGAAAAATGGCTAAGGAAACATTCGAGCGCGGCGGCAAGCCGCACGTGAACGTCGGCACGATCGGCCACGTCGACCACGGTAAAACCACTCTTACGGCCGCTATCACCCACGTCCAGTCCCTCAAGGGCCTCTGCGACGAAATCAAGTACGACCAGGTCGCCAAGGCTTCCGAGTCCGCCGGCCGTCGTGACGCTACCAAGATTTTGACGATCGCTTCCTCACACGTCGAGTACGCGACCGATAACCGCC
>JAFXEU010000057.1 GCA_017520845.1 Kiritimatiellia bacterium
TGAGAGGACATACGATCCGTGGTTCAGACGCCAGCTTGATGAGATTGAGGCGTATAGGGAAAGTTTGAGACGTTCGGGAGGTCCGGATGGCTTGTCGGAGGATGTCCTGCGCCAGGCGAAGGTGTTCGGTTTTTCGGACAAAGAGATCGCCGCGCTCGTCGGATGCTCTGAATCGACGCTGCGGGCGAAACGCCTTGCGGCGGGGATCCGTCCCGTCTTCGGCGAGGTAGATACCTGCGCCGGCGAATTCAAGGCGAAAACGCCGTACTACTACAGTTACTACAGATACGAGGACTCCAAACCCGGTCGCGCTTCGCAATCGCCCGTCGATTTTCCGTTGTCCGATTCGCCGAAACGGATCATGGTGCTTGGCGGTGGCCCGAACCGCATCGGACAGGGTGTCGAGTTCGACTGGTGCTGTTGTCATGCGGCGTATGCGCTGAAGGCCCGTGGCTATGAAGTCGTGATGGTGAATTCGAATCCCGAGACCGTCTCGACCGATTACGACACCTCTGACAAGCTTTACTTCGAACCGCTCACGTTCGAAGACGTGATGGAGATCTACGACCGCGAGCAGTGCGAGGGCGTGATCGTCCAGTATGGCGGGCAGACTCCGCTCAACCTGGCGCAGCGCCTGAAGGCGGCGGGGGCGCGGATCGTCGGCACGTCGCCGGACGACATCGACCGCGCGGAGGACCGCGACTTCTTCAAGAAGCTGGTGGAGGGTGTCGGAGTGCGGCAGCCGGCGAGCGGCATCGCCCATTCGGTCGACGACGCCCACCGCATCGCCGCGGAGATCGGCTATCCCGTCCTTGTGCGGCCGAGCTTTGTCCTCGGCGGACGCGGCATGGCGATCGTGGCGACGGACAATGAACTCGACAAGTACGTGGGCGAGGCGGTTGCGGCTTCGGAGGGCAAACCGATCCTGATCGACAAGTTCCTTGAGCACGCGATCGAACTGGACGTCGACTGTGTGTCGGACGGCGAGACGACGGTGGTCGGCGCGATCCTGGAGCACATCGAGGCGGCGGGCTGCCATTCGGGCGATGCCGCGGCGATTACGCCGCCGCGTTCGCTAGTCCCTGAGACGATTATCGAAGTGAAGCGCCTCGCGCACGAGTTCGCGAGGCGGCTGCATATCGTCGGCCTCATGAACATCCAGCTCGCCGTCACGGCGTCGGATGGTGGGCAGACGGTGTGGATGATCGAGGTGAACCCCCGCGCTTCGCGCACGGTTCCGTTCGTCTCGAAGGCGATTGGCGTTCCGCTCGCGGACATCGCGGCGCGTTGCATGGTGGGCGAGAAGCTCGCGGATATCGGGTTCACGCAGGAGGTGATTCCGGCGTATACGTCCGTGAAGGAGGCCGTGTTCCCGTTTGTGAAGTTTCCGGGGGCGGAAGTGTCGCTCACGCCGGAGATGAAGTCGACAGGCGAGGTGATGTCCATTGACGATGATCCGGAACTCGCCTATTTTAAGAGCCAGATCGCGGCGGGAAGTCCGTTGCCGAAAAGCGGCGCAGTGTTTGTGTCGCTCCGGGATGAGGACAAGGAGGCCGGTGCGGAAGTCGTTCGGGAACTTTCGCGGCTCGGTTTCGGCGTCTATGCGACGTGCGGCACATCGACGCGTCTTTGGGAGGCGGGTGTCGAGTCGAAGGCGATATTCCGCATTTCTCGGGGAAGGCCGAATGCGCTTGATCTCCTGCGCAGAGGCGAGGTGAAGTGGGTGGTCTGCACGGCAGGGAACGGGAACGAGGCGACGGAGGACAGCGCGCGTCTGAGGTCCGGAGCCATCGCGGCGGGAGTGCCGCTGACGACCACGCTCGACGGATTCCGGGCGGCGGTGCGGGCTCTTGCGGAAGAGGGTTCCATCGGCGGCACCGGGGTTCGTACACTCCAGGAATATCACTTCTCATCTGCGACGAGGTCATAAACGGCTTCCGTTTGGTCTTTCCGTCATACGTATTGTCTGGAAATATAATGTAAAATCATCCAGTTTGATTTTACATTGAATGTAATAATTACATCTTTTGAAATCCTATCTTGAGGTTTGGCACGGAATTTGCTATAATCTTTAATATGAAGATTGAGCTCTCATCGGAAATATCGGTTTTGAAGGAAATCGCCTCTGCGGTCGCCAGGGAACGCGATGTCCGCAAGCTTTTGGAGGAGGTTATCGTCATCCTCGAGAAGTCGATGGGGATGCTGCGCGGAACGTTCACGCTCCTTGAAGGCGATGAACTGCGCATCGAAGCTTCTGCCCGTAAGCTTAACGCCGAGGAACGGGTGCTCGGCCGCTATCATATCGGAGAGGGAATAACCGGACTTGTGGCCAAGAAGGGCAAGTCGGAGATCGTCCTTGATGTGCGCAAGGACCCACGATTCCTTAATCGCACGCACATGCGAAAGGTGGATGCGCCGCTGTCGTTCGTCTGTGTGCCGCTCATTCACCGCGGACAGGTTATCGGCACGCTGTCGGTCGACCGCGAGATGTCCGGCGATACAGGGTCGCTGGTGCGCGATGTCGCGCTCTTGGAGATCATCGCCAATCTCTGCGCTGAAGCGGCCAGCGTCTTCCGGGAGGAGTGCGAGGAGCAGGCTGCGCTCAAGGCGGAAAATGCGCGCCTTCGGGACATCATCGTCGAAAATCCCGGGCGTATCGTCGGCAATTCTTCGGGCATGAAGGTCGTCTATGAGCAGATCCGTCATGTCGCTCCGAGTGAAGCGACGGTACTGATACGCGGCGCGAGCGGAACCGGCAAGGAGCTGGTCGCCAAGGCGATCCAGTCGCTTTCCGGGCGCAGGAACAAGCCGTTCGTGATACTCAACTGCGCGGCGCTTCCGGAGGCGTTGGTGGAGTCGGAACTGTTCGGGCACGAGAAGGGCGCGTTCACCGACGCCCGCGAGCGTCGCATCGGACGGGCTGAAGCGGCGAACGGCGGCACGCTCTTCCTTGATGAAATCGGGGATCTCACGATTCCGGTGCAGGTGAAGCTGCTTCGTTTTCTGCAGGAACGGACCTTCTGCCGCGTCGGGTCCAACGAGGAACTCAAGAGCGACGTGAGATTCATCGCCGCCACAAGCCGCAATCTCGAGGAGCTGATGGAGAAGAAACTGTTCCGCGAGGACCTCTATTACCGGCTTTCGGTATTTCCGATCACGCTGCCGGATCTCGCGGAGCGCCCCGACGACATACTGCTGCTTGCGCAGCATTTCCTTTCCAAGATGCGCGTCAAGTACGGCAGGCAGGTGACGTCGATTTCCGCCCCGGCGCTGAATCTCCTGCAGACGTACCGGTGGCCGGGAAACATCCGCGAGCTCGAGAACTGCATCGAGCGGGCGGTGCTGATGGCGAAGTCGGACTGCATTCATAGCTACGATCTGCCGCCGACTCTGCAGAATGAGGAAATGGATGAGAGCCTGTTCGGAAGCGAGACGGCCGGCACGCGGACATTGGATGAGCAGATGATGATGTTCGAGCGCAAGGTGCTCAAGGATTGCCTGAAGCGCCACAACGGGAATCAAAGTGCGGCAGGGCGAGAGCTCGGGGTCTCGCCGCGGATGATGTGCTACAAGCTCAGGAAGGCGGGGATCGTGTGATGACGGCGATAGTTGATTACCGGGCGGGAAATCTCACGAGCGTACGGCTGGCGTTCGCGGCGATCGGGGAGGATGCGGCGGTGACGGATGATCCCGCAGTCATCGCCGCCGCCGACCGTGTAGTATTCCCCGGGGTCGGCGCGGCGAAGAGCGCGATGGAAAACCTGAAGAGGACAGGACTGATCGATGCGGTCCGTTCAGCCGCGCTTTCGGAGCGTCCGTTCCTCGGAATCTGTCTCGGTATGCAGATTCTCTTCGAGCATTCCGAGGAGGACGGAGGCGTCGATACGCTCGGCGTCTTCAAGGGACAGGTCCGCCGTTTCCCGGACAGGGCGGGGATCAAGATTCCTGAAATAGGCTGGAATCAGGTCCGTGAAAAGGCGACGGGGAAAGATGGACAGATGAAGGAGTTCTATTTCGTGCACTCCTACTATGCGGAGATCGTTCCGGAGACTGTGGGCGTGAGTGAATATGCGGGTGTTGAGTTCACGGCGATGGTGAAACGTGGCGGACTATGGGCCTGTCAGTTCCATCCGGAGAAATCCGGCCGTGTCGGGCTCGCTCTTCTGAAGGAGTGGCTTGCATGTTGACCAAGCGTATCATTCCCTGCCTCGACGTCATCAGAGGACGGGTGACGAAAGGCGTCAAATTCAAGAATAACGTCGATCTCGGCGATCCGGTCGAGATGGCGATTAGCTATTCCGAGGGCGGCGCCGACGAACTGGTGTTCTATGACATCACGGCATCGGCGGAGCACCGGCCGATCGACATCGGCATGGTCGAGACCGTGGCGCGGGCGGTTCGGATACCGTTCGCGGTCGGTGGCGGAATCAGCACGCTCGCCGACATGGAAAGAGTGATTCTCGCCGGCGCCGAGAAGGTGTCGGTGAATTCGCTTGCGGTGCGCAATCCCGCCATCATCGCCGAGGGCTCGAAGGCGTTCGGAGCGCAATGCATCGTTCTGGGGATGGATCCGGTCAAGAGCGGCAAATGCCCGTCGGGTTATGAGATTACGACCTGCGGCTTCCGCGAGCTGACGGGAATGGATGCGGTCGAGTGGGCGAAACGCGCGGTGGATCTCGGCGCCGGCGAAATCGTGGTCAATTCCGTCGATGCGGACGGGACCCGCGGCGGTTTCGAGCTGGAGATAACCAAGCTTATCGCCGATGCGGTGTCCGTGCCGGTTGTCGCCTCCGGCGGTGCCGGAAA
>JAFXEU010000058.1 GCA_017520845.1 Kiritimatiellia bacterium
AAATACACCTGATGCTTCAACGGCGGACGCTCCCATGCTACCAGGCTTCTTAGAATTCTTTGAAGTCGACTACGGATAGCCCCTCATAAATGTAAAACCACAAAATCCACTTCATAAAATACACTTCACCCTTTATTTATCAGGGTGAAATGCACTTTCGCGTTCAAAAAATGGGTAAACTCCAGCAACACCTCCTCACCCTTATCCCACTTTTCGAGGGGAGTCACGGGTTTTACGCCCTCGGATGATAGCGGCGGTGGACTTCACCGAAACGGCCGGAATCGATATGTGTGTATATCTGCGTGGTGCCGATGTCGGCGTGGCCGAGCATTTCCTGGATCGCCCTTATGTCGGCGCCGCGCTGAAGCATGTGAGAAGCGAAACAGTGCCTTAAAACATGGGGAGATATCCTGTTAGCGGCTATTCCGACGGCTGCCGCCCTTTCGCGGATAACCTTGAAAACGCCCTGACGGGTGAACGGCTTGCCCAGACGGGTGAGAAACGCGTAACCGGAAAAAGCCGCCGACTTTGCGAATGACGCACGCGCGGATGAAATATAGTCCGCAAAAGCCTTGGCCGCAGCTCCTCCGAAAGGAACCAGCCGCTCCTTCGAACCCTTGCCGAGAATCCGCAGAAGCTCACCGTCAGAAACGACGTCGTCAATCTTAAGTTCACATACTTCACTCACGCGAAGACCGCAACCGTACATCACCTCCAGCATGGCCCTGTCTCTCAAATCGCGAGGGGTGTCGCCCTTGACTTCGTCAATCATCAAAAACGTCTCTTCCTCGGAGAGAACACGAGGCAGCACCTTGGCTTTTTTGGGTCGGTCCACGAGCGATGTCGGATCGGATGAAATCAACCGCCTTTCCGAAAGATGGCGATAAAACATCTTCAGCGCGACAAGTCTTCGCGCTCTCGTCGTGGAGGCCATCGCCCTTTCGCGCTCCAGCATGAAATACGCGTCAATGTCGGCGCGTGTGACGTCTCCCGCCGACGAACAGCCCTGAAGTTTCATTACGCCCGCGAAATGAGCAAGGTCGCGCCCGTACGACTCGCACGTGTTGACGGCCATTTCACGCTCGAAGCGCAACGCTCCGATAAACGATTCTATCTCGTCGTCGAAGCTCACAATCTGGCGAGGAAGTCTTCAAAAAACGCCTTCATCTGCGCTTTGGCTTCTGCGGCGGCGTTTACAACCTCCTGATGATTGAGTTCCCGGCGAGAAATGCCGGCGGCGAGATTGGTAACGAACGAAAGTCCCGCTATTTTAAAGCCGCACGCCTTTGCGAAGACGGCCTCGGGAACGGTCGACATTCCCACGACGTCCGCGCCCTGGGCTTTATAGGACTGAATCTCCGCCGGAGTCTCGTAACACGGCCCCAGCGTATAGGCGTAGACGCCGTCCATCGCCCTTAAATCGAGCCTATTGGCGCTCGCGTGCATAAGCTCGCACAAACGCCTGTTGTAAACCTCCGTCATGTCGGGGAAACGCTCACCCCACTCCGACATGTGGGCGCCGACGAGCGGATTCATTCCGACCGTGTTTATGTGATCGCGGATGATGACGAAATCTCCGGGACGCAACGCGGGGTTGATGCCGCCCGCGGCGTTCGTGACGATCAGGGTTTTACAGCTCATGCGGCGGAGAATCTCTACGGGCAGAACTACGGGTTCCCAGCCGACGCCTTCGTAATAATGCCTGCGGCCGCACCACGCGGCTATGCGTTTTCCGCCGCGCGTGTAAAGAATAAATTCACCGGCGTGGCCCTTTACGGTCGAAGCTCCGAGCCCGGGTATGTCGCCGTAGGAAATTCTCACATGTACTTCATCCATCGTGAGCGCATCGCTCCAACCGCTGCCGAGAAGAATACCTATATCGACAGGCCGCGAAAAACACTCGTCGGGGAGATATCCCGCCGCTTTATCGAAAAATGAAATATCCATCCTAGGCCCTCCTTTAATCTATTTTCGGAAGTTTGCTGAAGCTCTCTTCAAGTTCGGCGTCCGAGGGAATATAGTCCTTCATTTCGCCGTCGTTGAACTTTCCGTATGCAAACATATCAAAGTAACCCGTTCCGGTCAAGCCGAAAACGATTTTTTTCTTCTCCCCGCTCTCGCGGCATTTTACGGCTTCATCCATCGCAACGCGGATGGCGTGGGCCGATTCGGGCGCGGGAAGGATCCCTTCGGTGCGGGCGAACATGCGCGCCGCCTCGAAGACCTGGGTCTGCGTGACGCTCGTCGCCTCCATAAGACCCTGATCGAGAAGCTCCGACAGGGTCGAGGACATTCCGTGATATCTGAGGCCGCCCGCGTGGCTCGCGCTCGGCATATAATCGTGACCGAGCGTATACATCTTCATAAGCGGACAGACGCGGCCCGTGTCGCAGTAATCGTACGCGTAACGGCCGCGCGTAAGCGACGGACAGCTGGCGGGTTCGACCGCAATAAAGCGGTAATCGTTTTCTCCGCGGAGCTTCTCGCCCATGAACGGAGAGATCAGTCCTCCGAGATTGGATCCGCCGCCAGCGCAGCCGATGACGATATCGGCCTTGACGCCGAGTTTATCGAGAGCGGTTTTCGTTTCAAGACCGATTATGGACTGATGAAGAAGCACCTGATTCAAAACGCTTCCGAGAACATAGCGGTAACCTTCACGGTTCATAGCCGCCTCGACGGCCTCGGAGATGGCGCAGCCGAGCGAACCGGTCGCGCCCGGATGAGCGGCGTTGATGCGGCGTCCGGCCTCGGTCGTCATAGAGGGCGAAGGCGTCACGTCGGCGCCGTACGTGCGCATAACCTCGCGACGGTGCGGCTTCTGCTCGTACGAGCACTTTACCATGTAAACATGACAGTCGAGCCCGAAGAACTGACAGGCCATCGAAAGCGCCGTTCCCCACTGGCCGGCGCCCGTCTCGGTGGTAACGCCCTTAAGCCCCTGTGCCTTGGCGTAATACGCCTGGGCGACAGCGCTGTTAAGCTTATGGGAGCCGGACGTATTGTTACCCTCGAACTTGTAATATATCTCCGCGGGAGTGCCGAGCTCCTTTTCGAGAAAATAGGCGCGAATAAGAGGAGAGGGACGGAACATCCTGTAGAAATCGCGGATTTCGCCCGGAATGGCGATATATGGCGAAGTGTCGTCCAGTTCTTGATCAACAAGTTCCTTGCAGAAAACCTTCTCCAGCGCCGATGACTCGACAGGCTTCAACGTAGTCGGATCGAGAAGCGGAGCGGGCTTCTTTTTCATATCGGCACGAACATTGTACCAGGCCTCGGGAAGTTCCTTTTCATGAAGATATGTTTTATAGGGAATCGTGTTCATTTTATGCTTCCGGTTTCTCTTTTCTTTCAAACTGAAACGGCCCTGCTTCTTTTAGAAGCAAGGCCGCGTTTTATTCAATCCTTTTTTATACGACAGCTATCAACGCCTTGCTCCTTTAAGCGAGGCGCCACCACCAACGGTTGTTGAGAACGACTGTAGTATTTGCATTTTTCATGTTCGGTATTATATCATTTCTTATTTTTTGATTCAATAGGCCTATTTCCTGCGAAATATCACCAGGGTGCGATTTTATTTCGTTGAGTCCTTTTTTAATATGGTGTCGCAAAAGGAGGTGTCCGGAGTTCCTCCTCGATCTCGACTCGCTACGGAGTTGTAACGCCTTTCGCGCTTAGACAACAAATCGTTTTCAGCCTGCCATGCCTCGATAAAGCCACTGGTTGCGTACAAAACCTCTCTTACGGCTACAATCCTTCGCGAGGTCTCACTCGGAGGACTCCGCTCCTCCTCCTTTTGCGACTAATTTTTTTTAATTCCTCTAACACAAGAAACTCATGGGGACAGTCCCCTCGCCCTCTTATGCGGCCACCACACGGCCTTTATTTTTTCATCCGATAGTGCCCGGTCAAGGGATAGGTGAAAAGGCTGTTTTCCTCTTTCGTCCCCGCGCCGATGTTGTGTATGACGAGCGGCGTTCCGTCAGACGCCATCCTGTCACTCACGATCATGATGTGCGGAAGCCTTCCGCCGACTTTGACAGTCACAAAGTCGCCCGGCTCGTAGTCGGACGCAGCCTTGGTTGCCTTGAGACTCCAGCCCTTTCGTTTGAAGTAGCACTGAAGGTTGGGTACGCGGCGGTGGTCGATGTTGGCGTCGGGCTTCTTGAGCCCCCAGTTCTGCGGATACTTCGCGAAGCTGCCTTTCATGTCCTCATGGACAAGTTTCTGAAGATCGACCTTCCGCGCGTCGCGCAGCGCGCGAATGATCACGTCCGTGCAAACGCCCGACGTGCGTGGCACGTCACC
>JAFXEU010000059.1 GCA_017520845.1 Kiritimatiellia bacterium
CCTGAAAATCTGTTCGTTCGGCATCCAGAAAAATGTGTGGGAGAGGTCGAGAAATACATTTTCGCCGATAAGAGTTTCTTCAACTTCGTCCCACATGCCGAATCCTCCGAGATGTGCGGCCGCGATTTTCAGCTTCGGAAAACGTTGATGCAAAGTGAGAATTTCGGAGGGAGACGAATGGAACGGTGCCGAAAATACGCGTTCGCCGCCCGCATGAAGGTAGGCGACGAGCCCCGATTCCGCCATTGCCGCCCAAATATCATTCATGCATACATCGTTGAATCGGAAATTCTGGTATTCCGGATGGAATTTTATTCCAGTGAATCCCATTCGGGCGATCTCGCATACTTCATCGGCGGCATCGGGCGTTTTCGGATGAAGCGCGGCAAGCGACATTACCGCACTTTCATCAACTTTAGTTTTCGCCGCGTATTGAGCCCAAAACGCGTTTGTATGTCCGACATGATCGGGCGTTGTCGCGACCGGCAGATTGATTGAGAGTGTGATGCCTGCATCCGTCGCGTTTTGAGTACATTCAGATACTGTTCCGTTGAACGCGGGTGGGCTCCCGAAGCGTTCCGAGAGCATTGGCACTACCTTTGGCGCGAGAGTGTCCGGGTAGAGATGGACATGCGCGTCGATTACTGGAAAATCAAGTTGGTGAGTTTTCATTGACAGACTTTCAAAAAGGCATAAAGACTACTCCGAAAATGCTGGCGCTTTTACCGCCGAGGGCGCGAAGACCATGCTTGACTACGCTGTTGTAGTAAGCGGTATATCCAGGCTTTAAAATCTGTCCGCATCTGTTCTTTGCACTATGGGTGCGGACGCTACGAAAGGGACGGTAGGCTGCGACCGCTTGCGAGGGCACGAACCACGAGGGATGCTCCGCTTTGGCAGTCGCCGACACAATAGATGTTGGATTCCGGTCTGCTGACGAGCGTTGTCCTTGGCGTTTGGGAGAGCGCAAGCTGTCGGACGATGGGATGATTGGACGGCACTCCGGTGAAGCCCATCGCCAGGAGGATAAGGTCTGCTTCGATCGTCTCTTTCGAGCCGGCGCGGGGTGTGAACCTGACCGGCTTGCCGTCCGCGGTGAAGTCCCAGTCGACGCTTTCGACTTCCACGCCGGTTATCCGGTCCTTGCCGAGAAATCTGAGCGAATTCAGGCTCCAGCGCCGTTCGCAACCCTCAAGGTGGCTGGAACTCGTCCGCATTTCATAGGGCCAGAGGGGCCACGGGGTTGAGGGACTGCGTGTCGTCGGAGGTTTGGGCATGATTTCGATCTGCGTGATTGATTGCGCTCCGTGCCGAATCGCCGTGCCGACACAATCCGATCCCGTGTCTCCGCCGCCGATGACGAGGACGCGTTTGCCTTTTGCGTTGATGGGATTCACCGTCGTCTCGCCTGTCAGAAACCGATTCTGTCCGCCAAGGAATTCCAGGGCGAGATGGATGCCGGAGAGATTGCGTCCGGGGATTTCGAGATCGCGCGCAGCCGGAGTGCCGATCGCAATGACGATCGCGTCATTTGTGCGCTTCAGATATTCGGCGGAAACGTCGACGCCGACTTCGGTATCCGTCCGGAATATGATGCCTTCGGCTTCGAGAATCTTCCGGCGGCGCGTGATGACGGATTTGTCGAGTTTGAAGTTCGGGATGCCGTAGCGGAGAAGTCCGCCGATATCGTGGCTCTTCTCGTAAACCGTGACGGCCCAACCTCTGCGGCGAAGCGTGACCGCTGCGGAGAGTCCGGCGGGGCCCGCGCCGATGACTGCGGCCTTCTTTCCGTTTTCGGACACGGGCGGACGGGGGAGGACCCACCCGTTCGCAAAGGCGGTTTCGATGATGAGCTTCTCGCTCTGGCGGATCATCACCGATTCTTCATCAAGCTGATGGGCGCAGCAGGATTCGCACAGCGCCGGACAGACTCGGGCGGTGA
>JAFXEU010000060.1 GCA_017520845.1 Kiritimatiellia bacterium
AAGGGGATGGACGAAAAGTCGCTCGCAAAGGAGACGGCTCGCGTTTTCAAGAACCTTCCCCAGCCGAAGGCCCGTATCGCCGAGGAGATGAACTATCGGCGCGACGCGCTCGGACGCTTTCTCAAGCGTTTTCAGAAGAACGACGAGATAGTGATGAAGATTCTCGCTGTAGCGCTTGACGCGAATAAAGACGGCTCAACTTATATGGCGCAGATATTTGCCTACGCTCTCGGGCGCTGGTCGAAGGATAAGGAGAAGTTCGGCAGATTTCTCGCTATCGCTTCGACTTATTCCGGAAGCGACACGGATGCTGAGAAGGGTACCTTTAACTGGCGCACGATTTCCACTATCAGGGGCTTGCGCGAGGATCGCGCTCTCTTTAGAATGATAGCGGCATTTAGAAATGAAGATGATCCGTCTACCGGGACGGCGAAGGTCCCGCAGAATGACTACGCTCATCCGATTGCATCGAACGATGCGCTCGTAAAGATTTCCTCAAGCGGTCGCGGCGATACGCCTGAGGACTACGCCCGGGTTTCCGACTTGACGCCATACGATCCGAAACGCACCGGGCTTTTCGTTACGAAGGCGGAAGAGTCTCCCTGGGTTACCGTTGAGCTCGCAGGCGATGTATCCGTTTCTGGCATAACGGTTGTCGGGGATGTGCGCGGTCTTACGGCTTGGGTGTCGCAGGACGGCGCCGAATGGCAGGAGGTAGCGTCGAACGGTGGCGATGAAAAGCATTGGCGTATTGACCTTCGCGCCAAATCGCCTCAGGCGAAGTTCATAAAGGTCGGTCGTGTCGGCAGCGAGAAGAAGCCGCTCAGCCTTATAAAGGTTCTCGTGTACGGGAAGCGGTTATTTTGAGGAGTGAAGGGAAGAGGAAAAGGGAAGAGGGAAGAGGGAATATAATATAAAAGGAATAAAAATGAAAAAAACGATAGTTGTTATAATCGCGGCTGTGTCCGCTTTTGTCGGTTGCGTCAGCCCTGATTCGGGAGTTGAGGCGCAGAAGCCTCTTAAGGTGGCTGTTTTCGTGGATTCCGGAGCGAGAAATACAGGCGTGTTTCGCTGGCTTGAAATTACAGCCCGGGCTAAGAATGTCATCGCTGTGCCTGTTGACGGAGAGGCGGTGCGAAACGGTGCGCTCGATTCAGTGGATGTTCTCGTTATGCCGGGCGGCTCTTCGGTGGGTGAATCTAAATCACTTGGAGAGAAGGGGCGCGAGAAGCTAAAATCTTTCGTCAGGAACGGCGGCGGATATGTCGGTACGTGCGCGGGATGCTCTCTTCTTATGGAGTCGTCGAAAGGACACCCCGATATGCTTCACATGATTCCGTTCAGGTTCGGCCCCTCCGGCGGCAAGGCGGAGATGTCGATCGCGTTCAACGATCGGGCGAAGGATCTGGCCGGGATCAAGAAGGGTAGGCAAAGTGTCCGTTATTCCGAGGGTCCCGTGCCGATTCCGTCTACTCCGGTCGAGGAAGCCGACGTTGAGGTTGTCGGAACGTACAACAGCGATATTAATACAAAGGGCGGTAAGGCTCGTCCGTCGATGGCCGGCAGGGCGGCGGCTATCGCCGGCACGTACGGCAAGGG
>JAFXEU010000061.1 GCA_017520845.1 Kiritimatiellia bacterium
CATCATGAAAGCCGTCTGCACCCGAAGTCGGGCATTTGTCCGCCTAAGGTGTGGGTGGTGATTGGGATGAAGTCGTAACAAGGTAACCGTTGGGGAACCAGCGGTTGGATCACCTCCTTTCTAAGGAGACAGGTCGCTTAAGGCGACCGAAGGTGAAAGCCTCGCGCAGACATTCTGTTTTCTCGAGTATCGACAAGTAAAAGCTGAAAAAGCGCGACTCTTCTTCAGAGTTGCGCTTTTTTGTTTTCTTCCCTAACCCCTAACTCCTAACCCCTGACTCCTGACCCCTAAAAATCAGTTGGCGCTCCTTCTTATCTTGTGTTATAATTAAGACATGAAAATTACATTCTACGGAGCTGCCCAGACGACTACCGGTTCGATGCATCTCGTCGAAGCCAACGGTAAACGCATTTTGCTTGACTGCGGTCTTTATCAAGGCCATCGCAAAGAGGCCTTCGAGAAAAACCGCAATCTCCCGATCGATCCGAAGACGATCGATTATGTAATCCTTTCCCACGCTCACGTCGACCATTCCGGAAACCTGCCGCAGCTTGTGCGCCAGGGCTTCAGGGGGCGCGTCTTCGCCCGTCAGGCGACGATGGAGCTTTGCGATATTCTTCTTCGCGATTCGTGTTTCCTTCAGAAGCGCGATCTTGAGTACGTCAACAAAAAGCGCAGGCGCGAGGGCAAGAATCTTTTTGAGCCTCTCTACGACGAGAAGGATGTCGACGTCCTGATGCAGCTTTTCATACCCGTTCACATGCACGAGCCCCGTGAAATCGCGCGTGGACTTACGCTTGAATTTTTCAACGCGGGTCATATTCTGGGTTCGGCTCTCGTTCAGCTCGATATTCGTTCCGATCACGGGCGAAATCACCGTCTTCTTTTCACCGGCGATCTCGGTCAGCCGAACCAGCCGATTCTGCGCAAATTCGAATATCCCTCGGGCGCCGACATTCTTCTTATCGAATCGACTTATGCCGACAGGTTCCATCCGAGCGCGGACGACGTCGAACTTAGGCTCGAGAGACTTTTGAAGTATATAGACCGAAGGAATTCCAAGCTGATCATACCTGCGTTTTCCGTCGGACGCACCCAGCAGATCATCTGGTATCTTAACCGTCTTCTCGCTCGCGGGAAGGTTCCGCGCGAGGTGAAGCTTTACATCGACTCGCCTCTTTCCCAGAAGGCGACGAAGATTTACGCGAGCCATCGCGAGGTCTACAATGAAGAGGCCAGGCGCATGATCGCCGAGGGTAAGGATCCTCTCGTCTTTCCGGGTATGACGTTCGTCGGAACGCCGGAAGAGTCGATGGCTCTGAATACCGCGCCCGGACCGATGATCATCATTGCGGCGAGCGGCATGTGTGAAGGCGGGCGGATAGTCCATCACCTTAAAAACGCCGTTCAAGATCCCGACAACGTGATTTTGATCGTCGGCTTCCAGGCGGAGAACACGCTCGGCCGCCGTATCGTCGAGGAGCGCAACCCGATCAAGATTCTTGGCGAGGAGCTTGAACTCAAGGCCAAGGTCGAGGTGATTAACGCTCTTTCGGCCCACGCCGACAGAGCGGGCCTTACCGACTGGCTCGATGAAATCAAGGATAATGTCCGCCACGCGTTCGCCGTTCACGGCGAGCCGGAGAAGGTGTCCGCCATGGAGCAGCTTCTCAAGGACCGCGGCATCGCCAACGCCGTAGCTCCGATGCCCGGGCAGACGTTCAAGATCGATTGACGCGTATGTTGTCGCCGTTCAACTCGAAAGGTGTTTTCGCGACATCTGTTCTTCTGGCGCTGACTTCTTTCGCGCGTATGGTCGAAAGTCCTCTTCCGGATAATCTGCCGGGAGGGCTTTCGTCGCTTTGCAGAATCGCAGGAAATGAATATTACGCGGTCAGCGACAGGGGCGAGCTGGTCAGACTCAAAATCGAAATCGATCCCGGGAGCGGATCGCTGAAGAAGTGCGAGATGACTTCCCGCGTCAGGGTTAAAACCCGCGTCAGCGATTTGGAGGCCGTCTGCCGATCGCCAGACGGACGGCTTTTTGTAACGGATGACTGCGGTAAAAGCGCGTATGAGATAACTCCGAGCGGTAAGGTTGTGAAAGAGTTTAGCGCCCTGAAAGCGGAATTTTCAAGCGCGAAATACAATCTCGGCGCCGAGGCGATGGAATTCGGCTCTTTTGGCGCGAAGGGCTGTTTATGGACAGTGACGGAGCTGCCGCGTACCTGTGACGGCAAATATCTCAAGCTTTTTAAGTATTCTCTTGAAGAGGATAGGATTGTTTCGTCGTATGACTACGATTATGATTATGCGGTCGTGGATTTTCTGAATGATCCTAAGGACGGTTCGCTTCTCGTGCTGGAACGCGATATCGGCGTGAAACCGAAGCTTGCGTTCTGGAGAGGGCTTAATTACATCACGATAAAAATATTTCGCGTAAAGCTTAAAAACGATGGAACGATTGAAAAAACCGAGCTTTTTAAAGCGAATACGGGGAGCGTGAATTACGAGGGTATGGAATGGGCGGAGCCTTCCACCGACGGCAGGCGTCGCGTGATTCTTATTTCAGACAAGGCGGTCACGAATCGACCTGTCCGTATCGAATGGCTCGGACGCGTCGCCGTTATCGACATCGAGTAACTGCGGATCGATGTTTCCGCAAAATTCGCAGTTGACTTTCATGGGGCTCATTTGATATACTGTACGCACTTTCGTGAATTAGGCGATAACTCGCTTATGTCGAAGTAAACAGGTGGGATACTCAAGCGGTCAACGAGGGCAGACTGTAAATCTGCTGGCTATGCCTTCCAAGGTTCGAATCCTTGCCCCACCACCATTTGAAAACCCTGCGAAAGCAGGGCTTTTTCTTTAAGAAAGGGTAGTGAAATGGAAATAGTCTGTCTTGACCTTGAAGGGGTTCTCGTCCCTGAAATCTGGATTGCGTTTGCCGAAGCGACCGGTATCCCTGAATTCCGCCGCACTACGCGCGACGAGCCCGATTACGACAAGCTTATGCACTACCGCATCGATCTTCTCGATAAGCACGGCTTTAAGCTTAATCAGATTCAGGACGTTATTTCCTCGATCCGCCCGCTTATCGGAGCCGAGGAGTTTCTCGACTGCCTTCGCGAGAAGACCCAGGTTCTCATTCTTTCCGATACCTTCGATCAGTTCTCGCGCCCGCTGATGAAAAAACTCAACTGGCCTGCGATTTTCTGCAATTCGCTTGAGGTTTCCGACGACGGTAGGATCGTCGATTATAAGATGCGTTGCCCCCAGTCGAAGCTCACTACCGTCAGAGCGCTTCAGAGCTGCGGCTTCGAAACGATCGCCGCGGGCGACAGCTACAACGATCTTCAGATGATCCGCGCGTCAAAGGCGGGATTCCTTTTCCGTTCTACCGAACAGATCAAGAAGGACAATCCCGACATCCCGGCGTTTGAGACGTATGACGATTTCCTCGCCGCGATCCTGAAGAATATCGACTGACATGTTCGCCGGTGCACTTCTTGCCGTAACGATTGCGTTTCCGAAGCCGGGGATTCAATTGCCTTATGTCGAGAAATGCTATATGAGCGGCGCGGTCGGGCGCGGCGTCACGAATATCGTCGTCCAGGGCAGAAACGTATCCGTCTATAAAACCGGCGGATGGGTTACGATGGTCGATCTTAACGAAGGCGACAATGAAATAGCGATAGTCGCGGGAAGCGAATCTACCAATTATATTGTAAAGGTTGCCCGAAAACCGAAGCCCTCTGCTGCGCCTCAAAAGAAAAAGGAATACAAAAAACTCCCGTACGCCGATGATTTTCCGCGTGCGCTCGTAGCGCCGGACGATCCGGCGGGTCGGATTGTCGTTGTTGATCCGGGGCACGGCGGCCCTAAAGATACGGGGGCGTTAAGTCCTCACGGATTCGGCGAGAAAGACGCCAACCTCGCTTTATCGCGCTCGGTGCGCGATCAGCTCGTCGGGCTCGGATATACGGTGATTATGACGCGTGACGGCGACAAGGCGCTCGAGCTCAATGATCGACCGCGTGCAGCCTGCACCAACAAGAACGTCATAGCCTTTATTTCCATTCACCACAATGCTCCCAATTACAACGTCGATCCGCGCAAGGTCCGCTACGCTTCCGTTTACGCGTGGAACGAAATAGGAGAATCGCTCGCAGGCAAAATAAGCGACAGGATGGGGCTTGCGCTTAAAGGGGATATTCCCAACAAAGGTGTCATGAAGGCGAATTTCGCCGTTACGCGAAATCCGGAAGTGGCCAGCTGTCTGATTGAGGCTGATTTCATAACCACGCCCGAAGGTGAAGAGGCGATATGGAATTCAAAGCGCAGAAAGCGCATCGCCAAAGCGATAGCCGAAGGGCTTGACAACTGGTATAAGGGGGAGTGGTCGGACTGGCGGGGATCGAACCCGCGACCCCAACATTAAAAGTGTCGTGCTCTACCAACTGAGCTACAGTCCGAGGTCATTGAGTGGATATTATATCAAATTTAAGGAGCAGAAATCAAGATGACAATTGCGGTCGGTTTAAGCGGCGGAGTCGACTCGTCCGTTTCGGCGTTGATGCTTAGGAATGAAGGTCATAATGTCGTCGGAATAACGATGAAATTATGGCGCGGCAAATACAGGGGCGGTGAAAAAGAGGCCTGCTTCGGCGCGCATGAAGCCGAGCATATCGCCGCAGCCGAAGCGTTCGCCAAATCGATCGGCATTGAGTACCGCGTTTTCGACTGTTCCGAAGAATACGACAAAACCATAATCTCGTATTTCCGTGATACGTATCTTTCGGGGAGAACGCCGAATCCGTGCGTTTACTGCAATGCGATCATGAAGTTCGGGCTTCTGCCTCGCCTGGCGGCCGAGGGGGGCTTGAAGTTCGACAGGTTCGCGACGGGCCATTACGCGCGAGTAGTCGAGGAGGACGGGCGTTTCAAACTTTTAAGGGCCGTGGATGAAGCGAAGGATCAGAGCTATTTTCTTTACCGCCTTAGCCAGGAGCAGCTTAAGCGCCATATATTCCCGCTCGGTTCGTTGACGAAAGTCGAGGCGCGCAATATCGCCCGCGAGTATAATCTCACCGCCGCGGAAAGGCCCGACTCCCAGGATTTTTATTCGGGCGACACGGCTGAGCTTATCGGCGAGGGCGACAGAGTCGGCGAAATCGTCGATCTTGACGGCAAGAGCCTCGGAAAGCATACCGGCTTTTGGAAATACACGATAGGCCAGCGTAAAGGTCTAGGTATCGGCGGCGCGGGCGAGCCGTATTACGTTGTCGATCTCGATGCGGCGCGTAACCGCGTTGTAGTGGGGCGCGTGAACGACGCCGTCAAGAATTCGCTTAAGCTGACCGATATCAATTGGGTGTCGCTTGCGCCGACAAAGGCGGAAATTCCGTGCCGCGTCAAAGTCCGCAGCGCGAGCCGGCTGGTCGATGCCGTCTATCGCGACGGCGAATGCTTTTTCGAGAAGGGGGTTTTCGGTGTCGCGCCCGGGCAGAGCACCGTCGTTTACGCGGCGGATTCCGAAGAGCTTCTTCTCGGCGGCATTATCGAATAGTCGGAATCGGTTTTCGACTGATATTTTTGGTATAATAGTAGAATTATGATACAGAATTTCAGGTATAGACTGTGCGAATTGTTCGGGATACCGCTTTATCTCGATTTTTCGCTTATATTTCTCCTGCTCTTTTTCGTTTTCAGCGGCGGGGGGCTTCATGAAGGTATTGTATGCGCGGCGTTGCTTCTCTTTTCGATAGCCGCTCATGAGTTAGGCCATGCTCTGACGGCGCGGGCGTTCGGCTACCCGACGCGCGATATAACGCTGTCGCTACTTGGCGGCTGCGCCTCCCTCGTAGCGTTGCCGCGAAAGGCGTGGCAGGAGTTTTTAACGGCTTTTGCCGGGCCTGCGGTCAGTTTTTTTCTGGCGGCTGTCGGGGCGCTTTGCATTTCATTCGTTGCCGTCGAGGGCGGTTTTTTTGAAGCTTTGGGGTATGTGATTTCCGAAGCGCTTGAGTCGTTTCGCGTCAATGTCGATTTGCGTGGTGATTTGTACTTCAAACATGAAGATATGATACTTGTCAATACGCTTTTTTATCTCTCCGTCATGAACATGATGCTCGGCATCTTCAATCTTCTTCCGGGCTTTCCGATGGACGGCGGGCGTATTTTCAGGAGTGCTCTGACGCCTTTTGCCGGACGGGTCAGAGCTACGTATTACGCTATGATCGTCGGACGCGGTTTTGCGGTTATGCTCGGTTTGGCCGGGTTCTGGAGAATGATGAACGGTCTGAGCTGGGGTCTGGTTACGATTCTCATCGCATGGATGATCTGGAAAGAAGGTTACCGCGAATATCTCATGGCGCGTATGGAATCGATGTGGGGATTCGACGATTACCGGGCCAAGGCGTCTCCTCCCCCGTACGGCGGGAGGGGCGGCGAGAGCGATATCGGCCGCGATTGATTTGTAAAATAAAGGGTGCAGAAATGGATATGATTAAAACTCTCGGTTCTGCGGGGATTATCCCCGTCATCGTAATAGAAGATATTTCGAAAGCCGTCCCGTTGGCGCGCGCTCTCGTGAAGGGCGGGCTTCCCGTTCTTGAGGTTACTTTCCGCACGGCGTGTGCAGCGGACGCGATTAAAAAGATAAAGGCCGAAGTCGAGGGAGCGACGCTCATAGCGGGAACGGTTCTTACGATCGATCAGCTTAATTCCGCCCGCGAGGCAGGCGCCGAAGCCTGCGTCGCGCCAGGGTTCGATCCTCTGATCGTAAACGCCGCAAAAGAAATCGGTATGCCGTTCTGTCCCGGTGTCGCGACCGCTAGCGAATTGAGCCAGGCTCTTTCTCTCGGCTGCAGGATGGTAAAGTTCTTTCCCGCAGAGTCGGCGGGCGGCGTAAAGTACATAAAGGATCTTTTGGGCGCGTTCCGCTTTACGGGTGTAAAGTTTATGCCTACCGGCGGCGTTAATCTTTCGAACGTTGCCGATTATCTCGCCGTTCCTGAAATCATCTGCTGCGGCGGAACGTGGATCGCGCCCAAGACAGCGGTCGAGGCCGGGGACTGGGCTAAGATTGAGACATTGGCTTTTGAGGCGGCGGCGCTCTGCCGTTCAATAAAAGGCTGATGAGATTGTTCTGACGCGGAAATGAAGAACTTTAACAAGGAAGGAAAATATCAGATGAAAAAAATGTTGATGATCGCGGTTCTTGCGACGGCTGGAGCGCTTTTCGCGCGTGAGCCGAAAACCTACATCTGGCCCGAGGGTAAGATGCCTTACGCCGATCAGACGCATCTCGTGGCCGTGATGACAGACGTGTCGTCAAGGAAGGATTACAATGCCGACGAATGGCGCAAGCCCTATATTGAATGGTGCGACGCTCCTAAGGCGGAGAATAAGACCGACGTGTGTATGATTCTCATTTCCGGAGGAGCCTATTCATGCTGCTGCGATGTTGGTTTAATCAAGAATTGGGAAGAGCTTCTTACTAAGCGCGGTATAACGTGCGTAAATTTTGTCTACCGCACGCCGCGTCCGAAAGGTCTACCGATCTGGCAGTGCGCGTGGGCCGACGGTCAGCGCGCGGTGAGGATGGTTCGCGCGGAGGCGGCGAAGCGCGGCTTCAGCCCCGACAAGATCGGCGTCATGTCGATGTCGGCGGGCTCCCACCTCGCGACGCTGCTCGCGACAAGTTCGATGACTCCCGCCTACGAGGGCGTCGACGAGCTCGATAAGACGCCCTGCAACATCAATTTCGCATGCCCCTTCGCCATAGCGTACGCGATGACCGACGGTGTAGGCTGCCCCAATACCCGCGACGGCGACGCCGTCGACGTGAAGCTCGACGAGGTGTTCAAGTTCGATGAGAAGACATGCTCCATGTGCATGATGCACGGCGGCAACGATCCGTATTCTCCCGCCGCTTCGACTTTCGTCTACCGCGAACTGCGCAAGCGTAAAATTCCCGCTGAACTTCATCTTTATCCCGACAAGGGCCATGGCGCGTTCGGTTTTGACCGTGCCGTCGAGTTCATGACTCAGATGGAGATTTTAGGTCCGCTCGGGAAAGAGGAGAAACTTATGGACCGCTACGCGAGCGATGAGGCGCGCGGCGAGCATATAAAGGCGGCGATCTGGCCCGAGGGTAAGATGCCCGACCGTCAGGAAAAGCAGTGTGAGCCTTATCTCGAGTGGCATCTGCCGAAAACGCTCAAGACGAAGGCGATTCAGGTTATCTGGTCGGGCGGTGGATATTACGATAATGTCCCGGACGGCTTTGAGGTCGCTCCCTTCAGGCGTTATCTCAATGAAAGAGGAATGGCGGTTGTAACCGTAAAGTACCGCGTTCCGCGCCCCGCGGCTCCGCTCGCGAAGCATACGACCGCGTGGCAGGATATCCAGCGCGCCATCAGGATCGTCAGGAGCGAAGCCGCTTCGCGCGGGCTCGATCCTAATCGAATCGGCATCATGGGCTCTTCCGCCGGCGGCCACTTAACGCTCATGGGCGCGACCAGCTCCAAGCGCCGCGCTTATTGGCCGATCGATAAAATCGACAAGCTCCCTTGCAATGTACAGTGGGCAGTTGCGATCTACCCCGCATATTCGCTTACCGACGGCGTTAACCGCGTCAATGCCAACGGCGGCAATCTTGATTCCGACAGACTCGTTCCCGAGTTCTCCTTCGACCTTGCGACGCCCCCGATTATCTTCCTCCACGGCGACGCCGACGGCTGGGCATCGATGAATTCGGTGAAGGCTTGGGAACAGCTCAGGCGCATGGGCATCCAGGGCGAACTCCATACGCTCGCTAAAAGAGGACATTGCTTCCAGTTGCGCGCCGTTCCGGGTACGGGCAGTTATACCTGGATGGACCGCATCTGGGAGTTTATGACCGCGAAGGGTTTCAACAGGTAATTGACTGGTTGAAGGCGGTTGATTGTTGCAAATTAAAAGGAGTTGAAGAATGTCAAAAGAAATGATCGATGCGGCGCTTTTAAAAGCGAACGACACAAAAGCGTGCGAGATTTCGAACGGCGCTCTCGGGCGCGTTCCCGAGCTGTTTCACGGATATTTCGGAAACTCCGCTTCCGCGATAATAATCTGCGATCCGCGCACGCTCGCCGCTGCGGGCGAGCGTGTCGAGGAGCTTCTTAAAAACTCCGGCGTTGAAGTTTCACGCTATGTACTCGAGCCAGACGGAAAGACATTTCACGCAGATTATTTTTATGTCGATCGGGTTCGCGAGGCGATCACTTCTGCCGCCAAGGCGGGGGTTATGCCCGTTCCTGTCTCCGTCGGCAGCGGCGTCATAAACGATCTGACGAAACGCGCCTCGGGTGAATTGAATATCGCGTATATGTCGGTTGCAACAGCAGCGAGCGTCGACGGGTATTCGAGTTTCGGCGCGGCTCTCAGAAGCCCGGAGGGCGCCAAACAGACATACGCTTGCCCGGCGCCGCGCGTGATTGTTGCGGATCTTGACGTGATGCGTACGGCTCCCGGGTGGATGGCGGCGAGCGGATTTGCCGATTTGATGGCGAAGGTGCCCGCCGGTGCCGATTGGATTTTGGCGTACGAGCTTGGCGCGAGCGTCTGGCACGACAGCGCCTGGCATACGGTCCAGGACGGACTTAAGGAGGCGATCGGAGATCCTGAAGGCGTCGTCGCTAAAAAGACTGAACCGCTTACCCGTTTTGTAGAGGGTCTTATGCTTGGCGGATTTGCGATGCAGGATATGCAGAGTTCGCGCCCCGCGTCGGGCGCGGAGCATCTTTTCAGTCATCTGCTGGAGATGCGCGATCATGTCTTCAACGGCGAGATCGTTCCTCACGGTATTCAAGTCGGCGTTTTCACGCTCTTCATGTGCCGCGTCTACGAGCAGATATTGGCTTTTGACTATTCGAAGCTTGATGTCGACAAGTGCATGGAAAACTGGCAGACGCTTGAAGAGGCCGAAAAATCCGGAGCCGAGGCTTTCGCTTCGACGAAATTTCCGTCGCTGGGCGTGACATCGGTCCGCGCGAAGTTTGCCGATCGCGAGACGACGCGCGCGAGGCTAGAGAGCTTCAAGTCGCGCTGGGGCGAAATCCGCGCGCGTCTCGCCGAACAGCTTCTGCCGGCGGATGAAATAAAAAGGCGTCTTGAGGTAGTCGGCGCACCGACCTCTCCCGAGGCGATCGGCTCGACGGTAGAGGCGACGCTTGCGGATGTCCGCAAGACGATTTTCATGCGCGACAGGTACATGTCCCTCGATTTCCTTGCGCTTACGGGCCAGCTCGACGAATTCGCCGCGCGCGCCCTCGCCTGATATTTTAAGGGGGACAGTCCCCTTGCCCTTATTTTAAGGGGGACAGTCCCCTTGCCCTAACCATCATTTTTTGGTACTATATCTTCGCTCTCCGGGATTGAACCTCGTGGCGACGAGGGTACGAAAGGGAGTCTTAGATGAGTCGTTGGGTTAAGCCTGATGGAGCTATGCTATGATCGGATGAAAAACCTGAAGGGTGGGTGTATCAATCCGGGAGTGGGCTATGAAGTCGGGATCCACGGCCGCCGATTAGGAATGTGATGGAGGAGGCTTTCTCCGCGGGCTTGAGCGCTTTTTAGTGCAGCCTAAGCGTCGTCGGCAATTTGGCGAGGCATCGCCTATTCCAAAAATGCGCAGTAGGTGCATTATGCACCATCAACGGAATAGGAACCACCACCCCAAGGGGACAGTCCCCCCTAAGGTGTAAAAAGAAAGGATACCTCGCATGGCCAGAAAAAACAGAATCAGTGTCCCTAACGGGATCTATCATGTTACAACGCGCATCGCCCATGGCGCAATGCTCTTAAAGAGTGACGCTGTTAAAGAGCGTGTCGTTAGCGCAATGTATAAAACCGCCGCGTTCAGCGGAGTCGAGCTCTACGCGTGGTGCGTAATGGATAATCATATCCATATGCTCGTACACGTCCCGAATGTACCTAAACAGTACCGCGTCAATCCCGACATTGATCCTCCGTCCTACGCTTTCGGTATGCGCC
>JAFXEU010000062.1 GCA_017520845.1 Kiritimatiellia bacterium
GGTGTTTCCCTGGTACGTGTTGTGTGATATAATTTCTCATGGCGTCCTTTTTTGTAGATGGGTGATTTTGTTTAGCAGCTTTCATCATACTACAAATTGCGACGCCTTTGTTATTTTTTCGCGCGACGCCCCCATGGGGGGCGTTCCTTCCTACGTTTTTCCTTCTTCTTTCGTTCCTTGTCTCTTTTCTTCTGAGCATCCTTTCGCCACCTCGACAACTTGCCTTTCCGATTTGACTCATTTAATTGTACAACTTTCAATGATGTTTATTTGCGCATCTTTCCTTTTTTTGTTATCATATCCCTCAGAACTTGCATGAATAGAGATAATCTACAACCATCGCGCCTTTCCAAGCTCATTCCAAGGCTTCTCCTGGGAACGGCTTTACTCGGTTTTACGATCTATGGCTCGACGAAATCGTCAAGAGCGCCGTCAAAAGCCCCGGCGACTGTCGAGACTATAACCGCAAACGCGACAGCTACGGTGGCGCCGTCCGCCGAGATGACGGTCAACTATGTCGAGACGCTGCACCGCTATTTCGCGCCTACGAACTTCGCCGCCGATCTTTCGATTTTCACCCGCCCGACAAACGCCGTAACTCCTTCGCTATGGCGCCGTCACAGCGTCAGCGACGATTTCCAGGTGACGGTCGAGAATTATGTCGCCGGAGCCTGCGGCGTCGTCACCACGCAGCCATGGGGAATCGACAGCCCGGAAACGATCAAAGACACATACCAGACATTCGCGCCCTTCTACGCGACAAATTCCCTGATCGTCGGCACCAGCGATTTCTGGACGGCCACGAACGAAAGCTCGAAAACATTCGTCTGGAAAAACGCGGCATTTCAGCGCGACCCGTCGCAGCTCGTTTCGTTCGCCCTGACGCTCTACAACTGGGGAGATGTCGAATTCACCTACGGCGAGACGATTCCGGCCGGCGGATTCTCGTCATTTGTGAAGATCGGCGCCGAGACGGTGGATATGACCGCGCATGTCGCGCCCGCGCGCACCGTTCGCATCGAGAAGAACCTGACGCAAGATACGGAATGGTGGATAGAAAACTATCCCGAAATCTGCTACACCAACGCGACCGGCGAACTCGTGTTCGACTACGACACGAACGAATGGTATTTCGTCGATTTCTACTTCGGATATGATGAAGCTTATGCTGCGTATAAACGAGACCGCGACGAATATTTCGAAAAATATGACGCCAGTTTAAGCTACGAAGAAAGTCACCGTGTAAAATATGTCACCGCAGATAGCAAAATAGAAGAAGACGCGCTGATTGAATTATTGGAAAAATGCCAACGGGAGTCTTTTCCAAATGAAAACCCACCCGATCTGAGAGTTGAAGGCTTCGTTGTCGGCGCGAGCAACGGAAAGACCAACTGGAAGATTGTTACGTACAACGAAAAATTCATTAGAAAACATGCCGGCACCCTCCCAGACATCGAAGACTATATCGACAAAAAAAACAAAAGCATAGCCATTCCTTCTTTAGATACTGAATTGAACTTTTACTTCCCCAAGAGAGCTACCCTGGAAATTCACACAAACGGAGTAGCCTGTTTCAGTACTTTATTTTCAGGAACAAATACCTTAAAACACACGGGAGCTTTCAAGATCGGTCTCGTACACAAAATAGTTAAACCCGCCACAAATTACACATTCACCGACAAGAGCGGAAACTGCGCAATATGGCAAGGCCCTCCAAATTCCCCATACCGTTATTTCACCCGGAAACTTGATCTTAAGATTAATGGACTAGACTTCAGCAACAAAAAGAATTATGCAAAAGCTGAGGCGGAATTGAAGCCTAAAATATCAAAAGGATTCTTCAGCTGGAATACGACCGACAATTTCCGCATCATAAGCCATAGGAAAGACTACGCCGGCATCACCTGGGAAGACGGACTGGACGGATCAGTCTCATGCGTATGGGACAATGGCGATCCCGGCGAGTGGAAATACAGCGTCACCAATACATGCAATATCTCAAGCGTAACAAATTTCAACGAATATACTCACTATCTAAACCTCACGGCAAGCCCCGCAAATATCGCCTTCAGTTCCGAACATCTCGACAAAAACGGAGTCCTGAAAGCTTCTGGGACGGAAGACATTACACTCGTATGCTCTTACGGAGGAACACAGCCCGGACGTATGGAACTTTCGCGTGATGGCGGCGGGATTTTGCACTCATGGGACGTAAGCGGCCCTGACTCCAGAACATTCAAAGTAAACGGAATTTCCTCGCCTGGATCTGAAACTTTTTATCTGAAGTACACGGGCTCGAGCGTTCCTGACGGATTCGAAGCAACCGCGACAGTAACGGCAACAAGCGTTGAAGTTGAAGCCAATCGAACCTGGCCTACAATGCGAAAACGCCGCATATTCGGTCCGGGCGAACCCTTCACGATAACAGTCGACCAGGAGGAACATATCAACAAGACAGCCCCAACAGTTCCTGGAATCTACACCAAAGACATTCACGTTATCAATGACATTGTAATTCCCTTGGAATACTCCGTAATCGCACCGACCGGCTGTATCGCAACAAGCGCGAGACCGATGACAAATGACGACTGGCTGGAACTCGACTATTCAACTCCCCTTATGCCAGGAGAGATCGGAGCGGGCCTATATGCAGAACTGAAGCTGGTTCCGGACTACGTATCCTTCAAGAATATCAAAACCGTGGAAGGCGAATGCGCCGCGCAGAACATGCAAGGCTATTACATCACCTTCGACATGAGCCAAGTCCGGCACGACAATGCCAACGGCGCTTGGCGTCAGGTGACGATAGATGAAGAAAACGGCTGCGGATTCGACCGCGCCGGAAACGCCAAGACAACCGCAGAACTGCCCCCGCCATGGACTGCAGGAAGCTACGAATGGCACATCCCCTTCTACTGGAGCGCTGACGATTTTGCAACAACGAACCGTTTTTCAACCAACATACAGAGATTTCAACTTTATCCAAACGGCGATTTCAGCGTCAGCAAATTCGGCTGGACGGCGCACAGAAGCACAAACGGCGTCCATCAAGTTACGAAGGACTGACCGCCATGAAACTCGCGCTTGCATGTACCGTCGCGCTTGCGTCGCTCGCCGCATCAGCGCTCGGATATTCCGACAAGGAATATGCCGCAATTGCCGAATTGCCCCACCTTGACCTTTTGCGATCCGAAAAAGTCACAATCTCGATCGACGCGCCAAATACTGCAACCAATCAATTCGAAATCTGGTTTTGCACAGATGAAAACGCAACGCGTGCCGGCCGAGATTTCCTGATAGGCTTCGACGACGGAATAACCGTACACGGCTTGCAGAGCGCATCATCCGTAACGACAATCGCCGAGAATCCATCGAGCGGCAATTTCAGCATACGTCTCGTCTACCGAACAAGCACACTCCGGCCAAAACCCAAAACCCAAATCTCACTTAATAACGCACCTCTCAAAGAATCCGCATCGAGTGATTTCACGAACGCCTCGCCGAGCGACTGGCAATCAATAAGAATAATCTCTCGCGGGATCGACACCCCGACACCCATCATACAAGTCAAACGCGAAAAAATCGGAACTCTTATAAAAATCGTGTTCACCCATCAAAAGCATAAAGCCTTTGACTCTTTACGATCATAACCTCGCGGGGACAAGTCCCCGCGTGCGATCTCTCGGCTGCCGTGCGGGCAAAACCGTAAATCCCGCAGCAAGCGCAAGGTTCGCTATGTCACCTTATTTTGAATATCTCACAAGGGACAAGCGACGAACCAGGAAAGAACTCGGCGACAACAGAGCCTTCCGACACCAGAAGCCGCGCATGCCCTGTCGCATTGGCGGTGTAATAACGGCGCATGCCGGGTTCATATTCCGCATATAGCGCATCAACCACAGCGTTCGGCTTGGCGTTCGGAGACAATCGGCAGCGACCGAAATCCTCCGGACGATCACCGACGACAACAGGCCGCTCCGGAACATCATTGCCTCTCGCCGTCTTCGTGACCGAATTCATCACGAACTCGGTTATGCGTCCGCCGTCGCCGTACCAGTCGCGCAATTCGAGGCAGTGGGAGTGGCCGCTGAGAACGATTGCGTTCCGTCGGGCGAGAAGCCCCCTGATGCGGCGACGCGCCTTATCCCACTGCGGATGGGCCTTGCCGAATTCCGACTTCATGGCGTGGCCCGACTTGTCATACTGCGGACCGCCGAGAAAAAACCACCGGCGCGGCGATCTGTTTCCGGACGTAAGAACCGCACCGTGCGTACAGAAGAAAGTATATCTCGAGCTCATGCTCTGCTCGAGCAGCTTTTCGACAAGCGCGACATCGGGACGGTTGAAGTCGGCGACAATCCACAGGTCGGGGCCCTGACGGAACGAAAACGTCGGCCCCGCGACCTCCACGCCAAGCTCCTTGGCATGCCAGGCCGCCGACATCCGGGAATACGAATCGTATTCACCGAGACGGTCGTCGCCGCGACGCACGTCATGATTTCCGGCAAGAGTCACTATCGGAAGATCGTCGCCGTATGTTCGTTTCATCAGGGCGCAGGCATCGGCGAACATCCGTTCGTGCAGGGCGGGCGACTCGCAATCGCCCTCGATAAGATCGCCGAGCTGAAGCGCAAACGCGGCATCTGAACGGCGAACCTTCCCCGAGGCGGCAACAAGAGCCGCGCTCCGTCCGCCCTTCCCCCACATGGACGAAAAGCTTTCGAACTCGGTCTTGTAGCGCGCGAACATTCCGTCATCAATATGCAAACGACGAAATTCGGAATGGAATACGTCAATCGGCGGTCTGTCGTAGTGGATATCCCCCAATAGCGGCACCGAATAGCCGTCTTCGCGCAGCGGAAGCAACCGGCATCCCGAAAGAAACGCCGCGGTCACCCCCGCCCCTGCGGCTATGAGATCTCGGCGGGTAATCCCGTGCATCGCATTGTCGATATCGCTTCTCATGATCGTCCAACTCTAAGTGAGAGAGCCCTCCATCTTAATCAGGTCACCTCAAAATATTTTCGGCGCGGCGGATATAGGCGTCCTGCTGTGCTTTCGGCAGATCGTTCCACCGGATATTCCAGCCGCACACGCGAACCTGCAGATGGCCGTACTTATGAGGATTTTTCTGGGCGTCCCGCAACATTTCGGCGTCAAACACATTATACTGTATAAGAGTCAACCCCTTGGAATGATACACCTCAGTAATCGCACGCATTACCTGAAGTCCCTTTTCTCCCTCTACCGCCGAAGGATGAAGCATCACATCCAACGGCAAATCCATCGGCATATCGGAGGGATCTATTGACGCTATCGTATTAATGAGTGCGGTTACGCCCTCCGAATCTGATTCGACTGCCGGAGAAAGATTCTTCGAGAGCTCTTCGCCGGCTTTTCTGCCGTCGGGAGTCGCGCCGGTCTTGTTGCCGAAATCTATGAATCGGCGGGAACTGTGCCCGCCCGAAACGAATCTTCCGCCGCGTGAATTCGGGAGATTGTTGGTTTCTTTGGCGAATCGCCTGGCGATTTCCCTCCCGAGAGCGTTGGCTTCGGGGACATTATTGCCCCATTTGCGTTTTGAACGGAGCATCTTAAGACGAAGTTCCTCATGCCCCTTCCAGTTTCTCTTCATGACCTTGCCGAACTCCTGCAAGGTCATAAGGCGCTCTTTGTATACGACATCCTCTACCGCCAGAAGCGCGTCAACGGCCGTTCCAAGGGCGACAAGAAGAAGATGGGAGTTGTTGCCGCTCGCGGTTCCGTCATGAAACGCGTCCCGACCCGTTTCAACGCTGTGGCCTATCGAGAGAGAAAAAAGCATCGAAGGATTGACTTCATGAACCCACCGCTCCGTTTCAAACGAGTAAAGCCTGGCGTCCCGGGAGGTTTTCTCCAAAAGTCTAAAATACTCTTCCCGGAATGTCGCGAAATCCTTTGCGTCGAACTTGCAGGCCGCCGCGCGTTGAAGAAGTTTTTCTATGGGCTTTATCGCGCTGATGTACGAGGGGATCGTATCGTTGCAGCTGTCAAGAATCCCCCATTCGTAACAACCCCATATAGCGCACGTACGGGCCTGCTCGGCTGAATAGCCAAGCCCGGTTATAACCCGTGCGAGCGCCTCCTCACCGCAGAAGGTGACGGAACGCTGACGCCGGGCGAGATCGAGAGTTTTGTTCCAGACCCAGTCGGGCGTAGAAGGCCCCGTTTTAATGTGAACTTTAGGCGTCGGCAATGCGAGAGCGTCGTGCACCTCAAGAATGATGCGCGACACTTCCGAATACTCCGTCGTGCCGTCCGCTTTCGTTCCTCCAAGATAAACCGGCTGGCCGTAGTAATTGTCTATCGAGCCCCATTGCCACCAGAAGTGGGCTATCTGATCGCGGAACTCCTCTTCTGTCGTTCGCCCTGCGGCAATATCCGCCCGATAGAACGGGGTAAGTATACGATCCAGATTTGAAAGCGTACGCACCTGGAAATAGTCGAAATTTTCGCCCATCACCCACTCGAGGTATATGAACATCAAAACGTCATAAGCGGTAAGCGGCTTACCGGCGCTTAACCGTTTAAGGGATTGTGCCTGGCTTTTTAAACGCCTGTCGTCCGACTTTGCCGCTCTCTCCGACGCGTAACGCTCAAGCCGGCCGACAAACCTCAACATAGCGTCCGCCGCGATGATGCGCGCACGGTAATATTCCGTATCCTTCCAGTTGTCGACAAGCCGCGCGCGCATCCCCGGAAAGCCGAGAGCTATAATGTCATCCCAGTCCGGAGCGCAATGGCTGTAATCCTTCCAGACCACCCAGCTGCCGTCTTTCGTACCGGCGGCGATTTTCTTAGGAAGCGACGGGGACCGAAGCCTGTCAACCTCGGCGGCGCGCGTCCTCATTATCGCTTTCATCGGATGCCCCCGATGAAACGACCAAGGCGAAACGGCAGGAAACCAATCGTGATGAGAGACGCCGATCGCCGTGCGATCACACCCCAAGGCGAACATCCTGGCTTTTTTTGTCTGCCAGGAACTCTCGTCACTGTCAGCGATCTTCTTCCATTCAGCCGATATTCCCGCCGCGTCAAGCCCCGTCGACGCGTCAACGGCGCCGGTGCGCCATTTACGCTCCAGATAGCCGATATCATTCGAGATGGAAAATCCTGAAGCTTCAATCGCCGCAAGAAGAATACACGAGACAGAGAGGAATATGTTTTTCATATCGCGCATGACTTTTATGTCAAAATAAAGTTAAAATCAAAGTTACGGGTTATACGGCTGTTTGAACTTCAATCTCCCGACCGGCAGGCCGGCATCCTCCAAAGCGTCACAAAGAACGCCATGCCGACGACAGATGTGACGGCCATGGTATACACCGGCAGCGACCACCCGCCGGAACTCTGCGCGAGACTTCCGCACATTTTACCGGAAACCGAAACCCCGATATACGAAAACAACGAGATGAAGCCTATCGCGGTACCGGTTAAAGATTTCGACGAGAGATTGGTCGCCGAAACGCCGGTTAAAGCCTGAGGCCCGTAAAGCATGAACCCGGCGAGAATCAACGCTGAAGAAGACAGCACGGGCGATGAAACCGCGCAGAAGAGAACTAAAAACACCGCCGTAAAAAGCATCAGAATCGCACACAGCCTCGGAGCCCGTCCCGCGAACAGTCTGTCCGTCATCCATCCGCTCAAAAGCATTCCGCCGATTCCCGCAAATTCGAACAGCATGATAACCGTCCCCGCCTCGGAAGAAGAAAAGCCCTTTGCCTCCTGAAGCATCGTCGGACCCCAGTCCGCAACCAGCGAACGAACCGCATTGATCGTAAAATTACAGAAGCCGAGCATCCATATCGCCGGATTGAGAAAAACGTCACTCAATGCGCTTGACCCGCATTCAAGCGAAGGAACAGCCGTCGTCATTCTATCCCCGTTTCCGGAAGGTATCGAGATCCCCTCTTCCTCGGGCGTTCCCGGCAGGATAAACCACATGACAAGAAGCCCGAGAAAGCCCATTATCGCCATCGTCCAGAAACACCACTTCCACATCCCGACACCTTGATTCGCGGCACCGAGAACCCCCAATCCCATTATAACGCCGCACAATTTCGCCACCACGCCGCCGCCGATTGAATGGCTTGTGTTCCAAACGCTCATTTTAGTCGCAAGTTCCTTCGGAGGAACCCAAAACGCGATCAATCTCGCGCACGGCGGGAACCCCGTCCCCTGAAAAAACTGGTTTAGAATCAGCAAAATTCCAAATGCCAGCACCGTTGAATGCCCTGACGTGAAATTCGGCACGAAACCGAACGCGACGTTGACGAGTATGCAGGCCGCCAATCCTAAACAGAGCATCTTCCGGGAATTTACGCGATCTCCGACAAATCCGTTCAGGAATTTCGAAACTCCGTATACGATACCTCCCCAAAAAAGAAAATCACCCAGCTCGCTTTTCGTAATTCCGCAATCCTGCTCCAGGCCCGGCATCGCGAAAGAGAAATTCTTCCGCATGAAATAGAAAAGCGTATAGCCTATCATCGTGGCGATAAGCACGCGCCACTGCATCCGGGAAAACTTTCTGGAATCGGTGTTCATATCAAGGTTATCAGTACTGTAAATTCACCTTCATCCTGAACGGACCGGCGGGGAGTCCCGCGCCGTTTACGAGATTCGGCGTCGAGGCGTTATAGGGAGCGAACCTGACATTGGCGGGCTCGGCAACGCCCTCAGCCGTCAATACGACCTCATCGCCCTCGATTTTCGCGGACGCGCTCTTCCACTGCCCGTTCGCGGCGGAAAGCTCGAAATCCGTCGGCTGAAGAGCGTCGCGCGTTTTCAGACCGTCGGCGTTCTCGAATTTAACGCGGACGAACGCGCCGTCGGCCCTGGCGCTGACGGCGACAGGCGTCTTCCAAGGACGCGTAAACTTACCGTATACGCGGTCGAGAACCTGATCGGCAAGACGCATCCCCACCGTCCGCTTGTCGTCGGGATGGATGTCGTTTATGTTTCCCGCATCGTTGATGACCGTATAACCGCTGTTTGGAACTTTCTCAGGAACCCGTGCCTGAGTCTCCTGGATGATCGGAAGTATTTCTCCTTTCGGGTTATCATACCTGAACGGCGCGAGCTGAACGAGAAAATACGGAAAATCCCCCTGTCCCCATTCACGTCTCCAGCCGCGGACAAGAGCGACGGTCTTATCGAGATACGCCGCGCCGTCTGCGCGGTTCGCGCACCCCTGATACCAGATCGATCCTTTAATCGCGTAAGGCACCAACCCCGAAACCATCCCGTTCCAGAGCACGGTAGGCACATCCTGGCGGCGTTTCCGCGCTTTAAGATTCTTCAGCAGCCAAAGATCGTCTTTGTGGGCGGGCGTCCACGCTTCAATGCGCGTGCCGCCCCATGAACAGTTGATGAGACCTACAGGCACATCCAGCTCTTTCAGCAGCGTCTCGCCGAAAATGTATGCGACCGCGCTCTGCTGAAGAATGCTCTCCGGCGTCGTCGCGACCCATTTAGCGCCTTTGACGTCGTCAAGCGGAACGGAAGATGCGTTTCTCGGCACTTTGAAATGGCGAAGAAGCGGATAATTCGCGACAAGCTTCTCCTTCTCCCAATTCTTTATCCGCCGCGTCTTGCAATGCGGAAGACCGCACATCGGATATTCCATATTGCTCTGACCCGAGCAAAACCAGACTTCGCCTACGACGACATTTGTGAAGACTACGACATTATCACCTTTGACGCGAAAATCACGCCCTTTCGCTTCGGCTTCGAGGGACTCAAGATCGACTCGCCACTTGCCGTCCTCGCCGGCTTCGGTCGATACGGACTGCCCGGCGAATTCAACGGTGATCTTCTCACCGCTCTTCGCTTTTCCCCATACGGGAACGCGCTGAGAACGCTGAAGAACCATATTGTCGCCGAATACCCCGGGCAGTTCGACACCGTACAGCGACAACGCGAAGAACGTTGCGGCAACGGCGAGATTCATCTTGATCATCCTGTTTCTCCTTTTCTTCATTAATTTTAAATTACCACATCTGCTTTTCGCAAACCCCTCGACGTCTCTTCTCCGATTACAGCGCGTCCAAAGCGAAAACGTGAGCCTTTTTCCCGCCCCAGGCCTCGGTGACGACAAGCATCATCGCATCGGCGGTAACAGGAGCGAAAGCGACCTTCCTGAAACGGAGAATGTTAAGATCATCGCTGTAGACGGTTTTCCACGCGCCGCCGTCGCGCACGTCAATGCGGAAACGCTTGGCCAACGGGGCCGGCATCCTGACGCGCGAGTGCTCCGCTTCAAGTTTCATCATACGCTTGTTCCGGGTCTTCATCACAGAGTCGAAAATGATTCTCGCTCCGCCGAGTTTGCGCGGTTCGCTCCACTCGTAAACGATCGTCTCCGCTCCGGGCTCCACCCAGACGCCGTTCTCCTTCTTATCGGCGGTCATGCGGTCGATTCCGTTTCTGAGAGGCTCGTTCCGCTTGGCGGTTTTCGCCTCCGAAGTAAGCCGACTTACCTTCCGCCAGCGGAACGGCAGCATGCAGTCGTCATCTTCGAGAGCGCTCTGAAGTTCCGCGATATGCCGAGCGCGCACTTCGGCGGGAGTTATCCCGCCGTGACGGAAGGCGACCGACGCGGCGGTACCGACCGCCTGGCCGAGCATCGCGCAAGTCGCCATGACGCGCGTCGCCGAAAGAGCCATGTGAGTAACCGAAATGTCGCGCCCGGCGAACATGAGATTCGGGACATTTACGGAGTAAAGACAGTCAAAAGGTATCCCGAACGGCGAGGGACAGCGGTGATGCTCGCTTAAATGGCCTTTCTTCCAGAACGCGTCCGGATGATGGTCGTCCAATGTCCAGCCGCCGTAGGCCACGACGTCTTCGAAATGCCCGCCCGACATGACGTCATGCTGGGTGAGAATTTTAGGGCCGACGAATCTGACGCTCTCGCGCTTACCCGGAAGAGAGCCGATCCAATCGAGATCATACCCCTTGCATCGCCCGTCGGGATGGTTCTTCATATAATCCCATACGCCGTAGGCTATTTTCTTAAGCTCAAGCTGAATGGCGTTCGCGTCCCCGATCGTGTCGAAATTACCGCCGAACTCGATCCACCAGAAATTATTGTTTTCCGGATAAAGCCGTTTATAGGAATAATGCTTGCCCTTCTCTTTAGGCTGGGCGTCGTTTACAAAATCCTCGTCGGTAAATTTGTACGCCCATGACGGCGCATGAAACGGATGATCCTCTTCCGTCTTGCGAAGCTGCAGAAGAATGGAATTGCCCATCGTACGTCCGTCGCCGCCCTCGCCCTGCTGGAAATCTTCGCCGAATTCGCTGCGCAGTTCGCGCCCGTGGCGGAACTTCGCTCCCGAAAGCCTCAATATCCCGTCGCCGGTACAGTCGGCGAAAAGCCTGCCCGCGATGACATAGCGCGTATAGGCGTTCGAATTCCACGCCTTCACCGCGGCGATGCGGCCGTCTTTCATTTCGACACCGTCGACGGACGTATTTAAAAGAAGCGTTATATTGGGCTCTTCGACTACGGCAGAATACATGACATCGTCCCAGACGGTATAACGCCTGAGCGGATTATGGTAAAAGTTTTTAAGCTGCAGCTCTTCAAGGATTCCCGCCTCCTTATTGTGGTCGCCGGCCGCGCCCATGATGCCCATGCGCATTTCAGACGACGCGTTGCCGCCGAGCACGGGGCGATCCTGGACGAGAACGACCTTTACGCCGCGTCTGGCGGCCGAAATCGCCGCGCAGATGCCCGAAAGCCCGCCGCCGCAAACGACGAACTGCGTTTCAAGGCGTACCTCTTTAATGACCGGAGAATTCGCCTCGGTACGCATCACGTTCGGATTTGGCGGCGTGATATCCGCCTTGCTCTCGGCCAAAGCCGAAACAGCCGGCAGATGCGCGGAAACCGCAAGAGCAGCAACGGCAAAAAGTTTAACGACGTTTTTCATGTTTATTGTCCTTATTTTTAAATCGGTTTACCCGAGAAACGCCTTCTGCGCGCGAAGACGCGCGAGAAGTTTTTCAGTGTCGAGCGCGCGCGGCGTAACGCCGTTTTTGAGCGCGAGCGCGGCGGCCGTTCCTGCCGCCTGACCCATCGCCATGCAAGGGGGCATCACGCGCACCGCGCCTGCCGCCGCAGGTTCGCCCGAAAGACAGCGCCCTGCGAGAAGAAGATTCTCGACGCCCTTGGCGACGAGACAGCGGTAGGATACGCCGTACCAGTTGGCGTTGATCGTCTTGTACGACGAAACCATGGGATTATTCTTGCCGCCGTGCACGTCGACGGAATTGGCGGCGAGAAATACGCTGTCTTCGGGGACAACGCCGTTCATAACGTCTTCGACCTTGAGCATAGCCTCGCCTTCGACGTGGCGGGACTCTCGAATACCAACCGTGCTGCCCGTCCCCATAAGAACGATATTCTCGCACCCGGGCACGTACTTGCGCAGGAAATCCATCATAACCTTCGTCTGGCGGCGGCCTTCGACTTCGGCCTTGGAAAGGCTCTCGCTGTCGGTCGAATCGACTCCGGGAATACGCCCGTTGTTGACGAGCCACACGTCAGGCCCGACGCCGCGGTACATATTTAGACAGCGGCGCGGCAAATCCCACTCGCCCGCTTCGATCGCCTTCGTCACATACCAGTGAAAGCCGCGATAGCTTACGCCGTCCTTTTTGTGAAACGTATGTTTATTGGCCTCGATATCGGCGATAAGACGCTTAGAGTCGATGTTGCATACGTGGAAAAACATCGTCGCGGGCATAAGCCGCCCGTTGCCGTCGCCGAGTGTACACGGCACGCCCGCGCGGTACGCGTAATCGCCGTCGCCCGTAGCGTCGATAACGATCTTGGCCGAAACGGTTTTGGGCCCGCCTTTGCCGAAAACGCGTGCGCCCGCGGCACTGTTGTCTTTAACGACAGGCTCGAGGAACATCGTGTGGAAAAGGACTTTTACGCCGGCTTCGGCGCACATCTCATCGAGAAGGACTTTAAGCTCTTCGGGGTTGAACGGCGTAACGTGGTCGTGGCCTTTCGGAATCCACGCCGAATACGGGCCGTTGCCGAAAACGCCTTTGGGATGAAGCGCTCCGCCGCGCGCGACGAGACGCTCGACGATTTCTTCGAAAAGGCCGCGGATGATCATCTTCTCTCCGGCCTTGTCGTAGCATGTCATAAACGGACCCACGAGCCCTTGCGTGGCCATTCCGCCGAGCATTCCGCTTTTTTCGATAACGAGAGTCTTCGCGCCGTTGCGAGCCGCCGCGATCGCCGCGCACACGCCGGCAGGGCCGCCGCCGACGACAAGAACATCTGTCGTATAATCGGCGGGGCCTTCGCTCCCTCCGGGAGCGGCGGGAGCGCCCGCGACCTTAACGGCGCCTCCGCATGCCGCCGCCGCGAAAAGGCCGGCCTTCTTCATGAAATCGCGTCTGTCGGTTTTCATCTTTTCTCCTTATCGGTTATTCAGATTGAAATTTCCTATTTTCTCTTCAGCAACTCCCCGCCTTCGCGCATAAGTTTGACAAATTCGGCTATCGACGGCATTCCCTCTCCGAAACTCTTCACTTTGTATTGAGAACAGATCGCCTCGAATTCATCAAGAAGCTTATCGCGCGGCGGAAGATCTATTTTCGCCGCCCTCGCCGCCGACGAAACGCCCCGGTTGTAATTGCAGATAAGCGCGGTCAACGGGGAGAGCAGAAGTCGGCGCATCTGAGCGTGCGTACGAGGATCGTTCTCCGTCTCCTTCATGCCCTTTTTCATCAGCAGATAACCGTCGATGAGCTCCTTAGGCTTAAAGACATGAAGGCTGTCCGGATCGTACGGACCGTAGCTGCGTTTTCGGTCGCGGGCGGTCTTTCGTATCTTAAGCCACTCCTTGACCTCATCCGCCCCCTCACCGCACGCGCCGTCGCACCAGCGGTTTATAAGTTCCCATTCGTCCTGCGCCGGATTCCACATCAGCTTCGCGCAAAGCCAGGTCCGCAGTTCCGCAAAATCCATAAGTATAGCCCCGAACCCCGCCATCTGCATCAAAACTCCTTTTATCTCCTTCTCCGAATATTCGCGCAAAGACGGCCCCATCATGTCTACAATCGGCGTAGGAAGAAGAAAACCTCTGAACTGCGCGTTGTAGTCCCAGATGACGACATTCCCGTCGGCAAGCTTGCGCCATCTGTCAAGAGCCTTGTCATGCCCCTCGACCTTTGAAGGGGGAACGGCGAAATTCCTGAGTTTAGCCCAGCATACGGTCACGTTAGGCTCTATCGTCAGACCCTTCGGAGGCGCGGAGGTTATCCAATAGGCGAGAAAAACGATCCTGACGTTCGGAAGATCTCCTGCGATTTCGCGCGCGACGCGGTTGGCGCATTCTACGATCAGAGACGAGGCGCCTCCATGCTTTTTCGCGAAGCGCGAACACTTTTTGCACTGGCATATTTTCCCGTTGTCGCGCATCGAAACGGATTGATAGGAAATCCGGGAAGGATTCGATCTGTATCTGCTTCGTATTTTAGAGACGATGGCTTTTACGACATCATCGTTCAATGTGCACATCTGCTGACGAACATGTCTCTTCTCGTCTTCACGCCAGGCGAACCATTCGGGATGTTCCGCAAAAAGTTTCTTCGAGCCTTCGTTATTGTTGATGCCCGCCAACGCCTGGCCCATCGCCATGGAATCGCTGCCGCCCAACTCCTTAGGCGTCGGCGAAGTCCACATGCTGCCGTTGATTCTCGCTTTAGGCTTCCACTTTATATTGTAACCGTATTGGCTGTGAACCTGCCGCCAGGCGAACGCGGGCTTTGAAACGACCTTCCATTTCGGGTCGATCGAAAGCTTCTTCAACGATGGAACGCTCTCATTGACCGGCGACCAGAAACCGCAGCCGAAATGTTCCATGAGCTCGTAAACGCCGTACAAAACCGCTCTGGGACTCCCGCCCGATATTCGGATTGTGCGGCCCTCGGTTCCGATGCTGAACTCTTCAAAAGCGAGATTCGCGTCGGCATCCTCAAGAACGATCTTCGTCTCGCCTGTTGAATTATCGGTTTTAACGACAGGAAGTTTAGCTCCGGTCATCTTTTCGATATAGCGGGAAAGCTCCTCTCCGGCAAACTTAACGGCGGGAGCCTGGGAAGACGCGACGATTTTAGCTTTAGAGCGCCCCGAAGACACAATCACCAACTCGGCGGCAAACGTACCGCATGAAATCAAACCGATTGCGGACAACAACGTTAAAACTCTCTTCATTTTATCTACCATCACTTTCTTTGCCCTTATTATACAATGCTTTGGCGCTCAAGGCAAATCTTCCGGACAACATCTATTCATGCAATGTATAACAGCCGGAGGTATACCGCCTTGAATCCTTCCCGCCGGGAAGAGTAACATCCGCCGTCGCGCCTTCAGGAATCGTGAACGACCACACCCACTTGCCGTTCACATACTTCCACTCGCTCTTTATGACGCCAAAACGCGAACGGTACTCGGCCTTGACAAAACCAAGCCGCCGATCGAATTTCGGACGCATGATCACGTTTTTAAAGCCCGGATTCGCGGGATCGGAGGCAATGCCCGCGGCCGTATGATAAAGCCAACCGACGACCGAACCGTAAGCGTAATGATTGAAGCTGTTCATCCCTACGGGACCGAAGCCCTTCTCGTGGGTATAGCTGTTCCATCTCTCCCAGATCGTCGTCGCTCCCTGGTCAACGGAATAAAGCCAGCCCGGGAATCCGTGCCCGAGAAGAATCGTATAGGCTAATTCTTCAAGACCATTCTCGCTCAAAGTATCGAGAAGAACGGAAGTCCCGAGAAACCCGGTGCTCATTCTGTTGCCTCGGGCCGCAAAATTGTTTTTAAGCGCCTCTATCGTCTTTTCCTTCGCGTCTCCATCCACGAGGCGGCACTTAAGCGCGAAAAGAGCTGGTGTTTGCATATCGCGCAAGGACTCCAAAATCATTCCGTCGCCGGAAGAGAAAAACTCTCTGCGGATTTTTAACCGTACATCCTGAGCCGTCTTGGCGTATAGCCGCGACTCGTCTTCGCGACCAAGTGCCAGCGCCATTTCACTCATCATTTCGGAATCAATAATCCAATAACATCCGGCGAGATAATTCCAATACGCCAAAGCCTCGTCGCTAACCTTTCTTTTCCCCGACTTGTCTTTCACAAAGCATTTTCTGCTGTATGATTCGTATTTCTCGAAACTCAGCCAGTCGGCATACTGCATATCGCCGCGTCCGAAACGGAAACCCGTTTTTTTCTGCATCCGCGAATAAGCCGTCATCGCCGCCCAGTTCTCTTCGATTATACGCTTGTCGCCGAAATGCCGCCACATCTCGTAGGGGACGATTATTCCAGCATCTCCCCACCCGAAACGCCGCCCTTCATTGCCGTACTGCGCATACGGCGCGACCGATGGAAACGCCCCGCTCTTATGCTGGCTATCGCGCATATCGCGCATCCACTTGCGCATAAAGTCGTAAGTATCGGCATTGTACGCGCCGGTTCTGGCGAAAATCTGCGTATCGGCGGTCCAGCCGAGACGCTCGTTTCTCTGAGGGCAGTCGCTCGGTATCGACAGATAATTTGAATACTGACTCCACTTGACGTTTTCTATAAATCTGTTAAGTTCCGGCACACCGGTCACGATTGACCCGCGCTCCATCTCCTTCGTGATCGACGTTACGGGAATAGACTTGACGGAGCGGATTTTTAAAGTTCCCGTAGCCGTTACGGAAATATAACGATATCCGTAGAACGTAAACTTAGGATGATACTTGCGAAAATGGTTTTCGCCCCCTCCGCCAAACGTGTATACGGCTCTGCATCCCGACCCCGCCGCCTCACGCAGATTGGCGCGATAGACGCTGCCCTGAGGTCCGTTGTTGCCGCGCGATTTCTCTCCGTTGCCGTCATTGAGCATCTCGGCGGGCTTCACGATGACTCTTACATCCTTTTTCGCGGCGAACTCGAACTCCGGTACGGCTGCGGCATTCTGAGCGAAATCGACAACAAGAGTTTCGCCCGATTTAACCGTCATTTCTTCGCCCGGAGAATAACGGCGCAAAACGCGGACACGCCCGAATTCATTCGTTGTTTTCCCCGTAACGCCCTTCCACACGTACGCCTCTTTCATGTCGAGCGTCAAATCGCGCCTGAGCACAACCTCTGCGCCGTCTGTAGGAACGATCTTTCCTTTAAACTCATCATTGACTTCACTCTCCTTCAGCCGATTGAAATCAACATTGACACCTTCTTTGCGGCGCTCGTCATACCATTCCCCGTCGAAGATTGAAGAGCCTCTGATACGACCGCACATGCCGCTTCGCCACGCAGAGGCTTTCGTCCCGACAAGCTTTCTCGTTCCGTCCGCATAAACGATTTCCAGAACGCCGCGGAACGCGCTCTTATTGCCCATAAAACCTTTATGCCCGTTCGGCGTTACGATCTTGTCGCGCCACCATCCGGCGCCGACCTCGGCGGCGAGAACATTCACATCGCCATGCGCCTTCTTCAGAAGTTCAGTCACATCGTATGTGAACGAATAGCGCGTCTTGCGGCAATGCGTGAAACCGGGTTTTAAAAAATCGTTCCCGACGCGGACGCCGTTGACGTAGACGTCATAGACACCGAGCGCCGTCGTCATGAACCGAGCCGACTTTATCGAGCCCGAGTTGGTAAAGGAGTGATAAAACCAGCTTACGCCTTCAGCCGCGCGCACGCCGGAAAAAGCGCCTTTCTCATACACCTTCTGATCGACGGCGGAAATCCATTCGCTTTCACCCCACGCCTCGCTGTCAAGCGGCGCGACCGGCGGCATCAGCCGTTCTATTTCAAAGCCTTCTATATCCGCGCCCCTTGATGCATAAACAACAAGCCCGTCCATCGTCGGAAGCGGATGCTTCTGAAGCGCGGCGAAATCAAAAACGCCGACTTCGCGCCACTGCCACTCTTCGGTAAGATCTAATATCTCTCGCTTGAACTGACCGGGCGCATGCGGCAGCCACGGAACGTTCAATCCGGCCGAAAACCCGGCGCTCGAAGTTGAACCGCGTTTAAGCCGCGCTTTGACGCGAAGGCGATACTTTACTCCTTCATCGCAGGCGATTTCACGCAAGGGAAACTGCCACGCGCCGTGAACTCTCGCGAGAACATTCGTTGAAATGAAAACTTTGTCAGCCGATTTCGGCTCTATGGGCTTTATCGAAAGCGCCTTGAAATCGGCGCACATCTTCTGGCTGCGCTTATATCCTTCGCTCAACGAAACGCCGCGCTTATGTTTTCTGAGCGCGTCAAGGCGGGAGACGAAATCCGCCGCGAGCGGTTTCAGTTTTTCCATCCGAGCGAGAAACGCGGCGGGATTCTCCGTAAGCCAGACAGACTTGAAATCGCGCTCATAGAGTCTTTTGAGACGGATGTAGCGCGGCGCGAGCGCACCGGTAGCGACATTTATCTCTCTTTCCTTATCGCCCTTCACCGCCTCGGCCGCCTTGTTCCAAAGCTCAATCGCCTCATCAAGAAACTCCTCCGAAAGCTGCGGCAGATTCTCGCCGTAAATCCCCGTCGACATCGGATATGCGTCAGTATCGCCCAATGCATCCTCTTTTGACGGATGTTTAAGAAGCTCGTTGCACTTCTTGAAATATTCCTTAACGTATGGAGCACCGGCGCCGTAAAAAGCCGCCATGAACTTATCGACGAGAGGCGCCACTTCGCGCTTTGGGTTCCACATCAACTTCGATTGGACATACGCCTTAAGCTCGGCGAAATCAGCCCCGTAAGCGTTGCTGTCGGCCTGGTCGTAAACCCAGCGCGCGCCGTTTGACTTAAAGAGCTTATAATTCGCGGCCATCGTCGGCACATTCGGAAACGGGAAAAGATAGTTCCTGAAGTTGACCGCATAATTGTAAATAAGAAGATTCTCGCATATCGCGCCCCAGCTGCGGACATCATCGGCAAAGCGCTTGGTGTCCGCGTCCCACGATTCTTCAAAGGGCGTCGCGAAAACGCACTCGAAAGAACAAAGGCACACAGCCACGTTCTTTCGCGGACGTATGTTCTTTGGGGGTCTGCGCGTAAACTGATAGGCGAGCGTCTCAACGAGAACATCGGGAAACTCCTTTTCGATCGCCTCGGCCACACGATTGACAAACCTTAGATTGGGGCCTGCGGGTGAGCCTTCCTCTTCGGTGCATTTCTGACACTCATTACAAGTGCAGTAATTCCCGCAGTCATTTTGGCTTATGCCGATAATCTTGGCGGCGGGATCAGCGCGAAGAAGCCTCTTCGCCTCTTCGATGACATGAGCCGTCACTTCAGGATTAGACCAGCAGATCTGAGCGTTTTCACCGACGCGCTTTCCGTTTACGAGACTGAACCATTCCGGGTGCTCGGCAAAATATTTTTTCGGCGGAACTATTCTCCAGAACGTATGGCACCACCCGGTCCCCTTAGCGAACTTCAATGAAGAACCGCCGAACAACGCCTTCGAATGCCACTGGCCGTTAAACCTGAGTCGCGCCGCGAAAGCGTGATCTTTTATAAGATGACGCCAGTCCGTTTCACGCAGTTCAAAAGCGGGCGTCTCGCTGATATCAGTCTTATCCGGAACCTCGAAAATTTCAAGAGAAGGAATCGTCTCCACGCCAGGCGCGAACCACTCGCAGCCGCCGAAGCGCTCTAAAACTTCGTACACTCCATAGAGTGCGCCGCGACCGTCGGCGACAATCTCAAGCGTTTCACCGGAGGATAAAATTCGAAACGAATCTTCAACTCCTTCCGGCTTTTTCGACGAATGGCGGCTTAACCCGATCAATACGGCCTTTTGCGGCTTCTCTTGCGCATCGCTTACAACCTCAAGATCGACGCCTGTCATGCGCTTTGTAAATGTTTTGAATTCTTTGGCCGCATATTCCACGACCTTGGACGGATTTTGAGGAATTACTATTTTAACTTCACTCGTCTCGCCGCGCTTAGCGATGACCATCGCCTCTGCGACCGCGAAAAACGAAACTGCAAAAAGAAACGCGATGATTATTTTCTTCATGATTTTGAAATCTTTTTCTTCCTCAAGATCCATTCGCTTGAAATCGCCTTACCTTTATTGCCCAAGCTATCGCAAGGCGTTACGCTCACGCGATATTTTTCGCCGGGCGGCAGAGATTTGGCTCTAACCATAAGTTGAACACTCTCTTCAGCATCCTTCTGCGACGGCGCCTTGTTAAAGCGCGGATCCATAAATTCATGGCTTCTTGTTTCAGCGCCTTCAGATTCAACAGTTACCTCATATTTAAATACACGCGCATTCGGCTCACCGAGCGCCTGCGGAAATTTCATCTTAAGAGCGCCGCCCGCCAAAACGGCAGAAACCGCGCTCCCTAAAGGGAATTGAGGTGAAGGCGACTTGCCGAGCCTGTTTGATGGCTTATACGGCTTATTCTCCTTTACCGGCAGCGGCACCACCCAATCTTCGGCAAGCGTTTCGTCAGGCATGAATTGACGGCGGACAATAACGATTCTGTCGTCGTAAACTTCAACGAGCGCACCTTGGGTCGTATTGTACATTTTCGTTTTCGGGCTTACGGGCTGAAACAGATTGGGCTTGCCCGTATACCACAAAGAACTCGCGTTGACGGCGGTGAACGCGTCCTGCCATATTGAGGTTTCGTCGGTGAGAGTGTAATGGGTGTGACCGCTGAAGGCGACGGCATTGGAAAATTTCGAAAGCGCCTTTGTCGCTATGCCCACATCCTGCCCCCATGCCTTAGGGCCGTTGCATGTAGCCTTAAGCGGCGGGTGCTGAACATAGAAAAACGGACGCGCCCCTGAAAGTTCCGCCGCCCTCTCCTCGATGAATTTTTTCACAAGCCCGAAAAAGCCGCAGCCCTTCCACGCCTTCGGATCCCAGTGCTGACCGATAAAAGTATAGCCGCGAACGGTCTTTGAATAAATGGGCTCATACTTTTCGCCGAAGAGTTTTTCCCACGCCTTCGCCCTGTTGACGTAAAATTCCTTTTCTTTGCGGACAATCGGGTCCGGATAAAGCTGCTTTGAAAAGCCTCCGCTGTAGATCGGCCCTTCCCAATCGTGATTGCCGGTAACAAAGACCTTCTCAACCTTCCGCCCGTCGGGAGCTTTGCCGCCCGGGAAAACCTTTTCCCAAGCCGCTGCCATCACTTCTAACTCTTCTATCATTCCATAGTTCGCCAAATCACCGGCAATTACGACAGCGTCGATTTTTTTATCGCGAAACCATTTAAGAGCATGGATAAATTTCGTCGCATCATTATGCCACTTGCCGTCCTTAATCTTCATGCTGATATGCACATCCGACATAAGAGCAAACCTAAGATTCGGCTCGCCATTTGAAAACGCACCGTGCGGCACGGCGAAAACTTTATGACCGAATAAGCCGATCGCACCAAGCCCGGTTAAAAAACCGCGCCTCGAAACCATATCATTCATCCCTTCTACCTCCTACTAACGACTAATCGCTAACAACTAACCCCTAATCACTAACGACTAACGACTAACCACTAATCACTAACTCCTAACCCCTAACTCCTAACCCCTACCTCACAATAACATTAAATCCCATAGGCTTCACATATTCAACAGCACCGATATCGGCCTTTCCGTAAAGTTTGCGATCTCTGCCGTAAAGGTCAGTAGCGCCAACCATCCATGACTGCTGCGACGCGGCATCAATGCAAGGCGAACCTTTAAGAAGTTTTATGCGGCCTTTGCGATCGAAAGTCCACTTCGTTTTGTCGTCAAGAACGCAAGAAACAAACTTCGCGTGCAATGGTGAAGTGCAGCAATATTCAAACTGATCAAGTCCATTTTCATTTGCATCAGAAACCCCATAATTTTTCAAAACAGACTCATCATAATTTTCTGCAATGTGACAGTTTCTGACCGTACCCTGATCTTTGCGCACAACAACTCCGGCAGCACTGCCCGTAGTATAAGCACTTACATCCACAGTCGTATTACTGACGACCGTACAGTTTTCAAGCGTTCCATATCGTATCGAAACGCCACTACCCATCCACACATCTTTCCCCGTCCTTTGATAAGTGGCGGAGTTTCTGGCAATAAGAGAATTTCTGACAATTGTACTAGACGCCGCACTATTATAGATACAAAGAGCACCGCCGGTCCTATTGGTGTCGTACTTTGTTCCTGTAGCCTTATTGTCGACTATCTGACACCTGTCAACGACACTGTTTCCCGTCACATAAACAGCATAACCGTAAGTTGGAATTGGACTTGACGATTTATACGGTTTAGTGACACATTTATCCACCAAGGTGTCATACGCGTACGAAGAAGAAACGTACAAACCTGCCGCCTGACCACCATAATGACCCGTACAAGCTGTAATATGACAATTAGTAATCATTGCGCCTTGTGTCAAATACACCCCGCCGCCATAATCATATTTGCTATTTCCTGCATGCGCATACACATACCCGCCTGTAATAGTCAAATCAGCTATTACAGCTCCAGCACCTTTAGCAACAACAATTCGCTTTGTCGTCGCAGATGTATATGAACTTTGACCGATAATAACATCATCTCTATTACCAGTCGCGCCACGCAGCGTTACCCCTGCGCAGAGATAGATGTTATTATCATTATTATACTCTCCCTTACCTACAAGCACTTCAACAGATTCTGCTTGAGCAGTTCCTACAAGATTCGTTGCAAAAATCGTTGCCGTCTTTACAGTAGCCGCCGCCGTCTCCCACGTATTATACGGCTCGGCGGCGTTCGGATTATCCTTGACGACATATACCTTAGTTTCCGCATTTGCAGAAAAAGAAAAAAGTGAAATGCCTATAGCCATCCCAAATGCACAGCGCAACAATTTCGCTCCAATTGAGCGCGCCCTCTCCGAAAAGTTCGCAAGATAACGTAAATTCATTTTTTCCATAGTCTTTTTTCCTTTGCGGTTTTTGTTTTATATACTACCGATAATTTATAAACTATATCGCCGTCAGATTGAATTTTATCAAAATCATCACTACCATCCCATAGGCGGGATGGCACCTTTCTTTTGTTTGAGTGAATGATATCACATCCTGACGTTTTTCGTCAACCCTGTAAATTGCGTTATTTGCAATAAATTACCCCCCCCCCTAACTTTTTGACACATTATACA
>JAFXEU010000063.1 GCA_017520845.1 Kiritimatiellia bacterium
GGTGATCCCGTTCGACTTGCATGCCTAATCCACGCTGCCAGCGTTCGTTCTGAGCCAGAATCAAACTCTCAGAAAAAGAAAGTTTTTAGTTTGAAAGTCCCTCGCGGAACTTTCGTAGCTCCTCACACAAACATTACTGTTTTCTCCAATATCGACTTTCAAAGATCGGTCGCTCACCCTTTCGGGCGAACGAGGACATAGTTTATCAAATCTTTTTCCGACGCGCAAGGGGGTATTTTTAATTTTTTTTCACAACGGCAATAGCGTCAAATTTGATATACTATTATATATGAAAAAAATTGCTGTATTGATGGGTGGCAGGTCGAACGAGCGCGAAGTCTCGCTCGACAGCGGTGCCAATGTAGCCGAGGCGCTCTCCTCTTTGGGAAAATATGAGGTGATTCCCGTTGTTCTTGAATCTGACGACCTTACGGCTCTCCCCGAAGGCGTCGACGCCGTTTACATCGCCCTTCACGGCGGCTGGGGCGAAAACGGCGGCGTGCAGACTGCCCTGAATCAGCTGAAAATTCCCTATACCGGCCCCGGGGCGATGACATCGCGCATCGCCATGGACAAAATAAAAACGAAAATGGTTCTTGAGATGAAAGGCGTGCCCACCGCCGCGTGGTCGCTCGCAAGTCCGGGAACCGGATCGTCCCCCCTTCCGCTGCCGGTTGTCGTAAAGCCGCCGAGCGATGGTTCGTCGGTAGGCATATCAAAGGTCTCGACCCCGGAACAGTGGAAAGGCGCATTGTCGGCCGCGCTCGACGCCCAGGGCGGCAAGGGCGAAATTCTCGTCGAGGAATTCATCCCGGGGCGCGAAATGACGGTAGCCGTGATCGACGGGAAGGCTCTGCCCGTAATCGAGATCCTCGCCAAAGACGGCTGGTACGGCTTTGACGAAAAGTACAAATCCGACGAAACGCGCTATCCGTTTCTTGAAGACGGAGAGCTCTCCGAAAAACTCAAGAAAACCGCCGTCGAAGCGTATAACGCCCTCGGCTGCAGAGGTGTAACGCGCATTGATTTCAGAGTCTCACCTGTCGGCAGGCTGTATGTTCTCGAGCTCAACACTTCGCCAGGATTTACATCACACTCGCTCGTGCCCATGGCGGGCATGAAAACAGGACTTACTTTCGCCGAAGTCTGCGACAAAATTCTTTCCAGCGCCGATTACGACAGATGAAAAACAAAAAAAACAAACCCGTAAAACGTCACGCGTCCCTGAAATCCGTCAACGGCCGTTCATCAACCGTAAACAGCCGGCTGCTCAAGGCGGGCATTTTGATTTTTCTGGCTTTCGCCGTTTGCGCGCTCGTCTGCTACCTTGCGGTGAAAATATACGACAAGGGAATCAGCATACGCGATTCGCAGTCGATCGTGACCGATCAGGCGACCCAGATCGAAATCAAAGCGTCGCCCCATTTCCCCGAGGCAAACGTGCGCGCGCTGTTCAATCTTACGAACGGATGCAATCTCGCGGAAATAGATTTCAACAAGCGACGTCAGGAAGCCCTCAGGAAATATCCTCTTTTCAGCAATATAAAAATAACGAAACGTCTGCCGGACAAGGTGACGATAGCCGTCGAGGAACGCAAACCGATCGCCAGGATAAATTTCGAAAAGGATTCGTCCGGGAGAGTCAAATGGCTTGTGGTCGACTCCGAAGGCGTCGTCTTCAATTTTCCGCTCAGAGACTCCAACACCCTGCCCATAATAAGGGAAGCCAAGAACAGCGCGAACAAGGGACAGAAGGTCTCCGGAAAGGCGCAGATGGCGCTGCGTCTTATCGAGCTGTGCTCCTCCAAGGACATTGCAAACATCCATCTTACCGAAGTCGACGTCTCAAACGGCATCTACCTCGTCGCCAGAACCCGCGAATACAACAAGATCGAACTTCTGTGGGACTATATCTGCGAAAAAGGCGTGCACGACGCCGGCAACATGGACGACGCGATCCGAAAGATCAGCAGCATCATCAGCGCCGACCTGAAAACCGGACATTATCAGACATTCATCGTCACAGAAAGATACCGCGTCACGACTTCAACAAACGAGAAGGAATTTATCAGATGACGAACATATACGCTGCGATAGAATTAGGCACCACCCAGACGGTACTGGCGGTCGCCGAAGCGAAAACGGGATCAAGACTTAAAATAATCCGACATGCCGAAATCAATTCGTCCGGCGTTCGCAAAAGTCAGATTCTCAACATACACCAGGTGACGCAGTCGATAAAAAGCGTCTTGAAAGCCATCGAGCAGAAACGCGGCAAGGACGACGATTCCCTCAATATCGGCAACGCGTTTCTCGTGGTCTCCGGTCAGCACATAAAAGTCGATCCGTACTGCAGCAGCGTCCAGGTCGAAGGCTCGAAGGTTACCAACCGCGACATCGAAGAGGTCGAGCGCGCCTGCCAGATGATGATTCTGCCGAAAGAGCGCGAAACGCTGGACATCATTTACCAGACATACGGACTTGACGCGCTAGGCGGGATTTCCTCTCCCAAGGGCATGAGCGGCAGAATGCTGCGTCTCAACACCCTTCACATCCACGGCGACACCAACAGGATAAACGACGCCAGAACCGCGGCGGGCGAAGCAAACCTCGAATTGCGCGACCCCCTCTTTGCGGTATCCTGCGCGGCCGACGCCGTACTGAACGACTCCGAAAAACGCAACGGAGCCCTGGTTCTCGATCTGGGCGGCGGCTCAACCGGCTACGCCGTTTATTTCGACGGCTATCTCGCCGCCGCAAACGCCATCGGCATCGGAGGCGACCACATATCGAGCGATATCGCATACGCGTTCCAAACGACCCACGCCCAGTCTGAAGAGCTTAAGAAGAAAGAGTCTTCCGCCGTGCTTCTTCCGGCGGGAGCCGCCTCCGCTCGCATCCCGCTTCCCGGCTCGTCGCCGCTTATGGAAACGCGAACCGTTTCCCGACGCGCGTTGGATACGGTCGTGAACCTGAGACTCAAGGAACTCTTCTCCATAATCCGCCGCGAGCTTGAAGACCAGGATCTTCTGCACAGGCTTCACTCCGGCGTCGTCCTTACCGGCGGCGGAGCCGCTCTCAAAGGCCTTGATGCGCTCGCCCAGAAGGAATTCGGTCTTCCGGTACGCCTCGGACGCCCGATCCACGTCGACGGCCTTTCCGACGTTCCGAACCCCGAGTCGTTCGCGGCGATCGCGGGGGCGCTCATGTTCGCGCACAGAAACTACGAATGCAAACCTCTTCTTTCAATCTTCAAAGGACTCTTTAAATGAACCAGGTCTCACCGATACTGCTCATCGGCGTCGGCGGCGCGGGATGCGCGATCGCCCACGGAGTAAACCGCGCGTTCGGAGAATCAATGCGCCATGTCCTCTGCGACACGGACGCCGTCAGCGCGAGGGAAAACTCCAGATTCATACTGCTCGGCGGCGACAGGCTTTCCGGACACGGCTCCGGCGGAGACGTCGCGCAGGCGAGACTTGCGGCGGAAGACTCCAAGCACGCGTTCGACGAATGTCTGGACGGAGTGAGGCTAGCCGTGATCGTCACGTCGTTAGGCGGCGGCACGGGCGGCGGCGCCACGCTGGAGATTCTCAAGCACCTCAGACAGCTCGGCGTCCCGGGAATAGTGTTCGCGACGCTGCCATTCTCGTTCGAAGGCGAAGAGCGCGCCTGCCGAGCGCGCGGAATCACCTCAATGATCGAGGAGGCGGCGGGAGCGGCGATCTTCACCCAGCTCGACAACCTTATCGACAATACCGACAACATGGCCGAGGCGATGCGCCGCGCGGTCGACACTCTCGCCTCGGGCGTTACGCTTTTCTGGAGAATCCTTCAGAAGCCAGGCTACATCCGCCTTGACACCGAGCGAGTCAAAAAGATAATCGCAACCGCGGGACGAGGCCGCTTCGCCACGGTCAGCGTACAAGGACCCACGCGAGCCGGCGACGCGGTTGACGCGCTCTCGCGATCCCCGCTCCTGGCCGCGAACCAGGGCCCGGTAAGATCCATCCTTCTCGGAATCCTCGCCGGCGACGACCTGAGACTTTCCGAAATCGGCACGATAGCCGACGGAGTGCGCGACGCTTTCGGACGTCAGGCGTCTTTCGATCTCGCTACGGTAAACGACGAGTCCACCTTCTCCGGTCGCCTTTCGGCCGTACTGATGCTGTTCGAGGCCGGAAGAGCCCAGGCCGACGACGGCGAAGCCGTAAGCGCCACGGGCCAGAAACGGCGCAGGAGGGACGCCAATCCCCTCTCGCAGGGGCCGAAGGGCCGCGGACGCTTCACAAACGTCGAGCCGACGATCTACAACGGCGAAGATCTTGACGTTCCGACGTTCTCACGCCGAAACATAATCCTGGATATCTGACGAAATGCACGCTCTCGACGGCCATGTAAGAATTCTGCCGATTCATGTCGCGAATAAAATCGCGGCGGGCGAAGTCGTCGAACGACCCGCGTCCGTCGCGAAAGAACTCATAGAGAACTCCATCGACGCGGGCGCCAGAAACATCAGAATCGCGATAGCCTCAGGCGGAAAGAAACTCGTCGGCGTCTACGACGACGGCTCGGGAATGACGCGCGACGACGCGCTTCTCTCGCTCGAGCGCCAGGCCACGTCTAAAATCCTGGACGTCGACGACATCGAAAATATCTCCACTCTCGGATTTCGCGGCGAAGCGATTCCTTCAATCGCATCCGTCTCGCGCTTTACTCTTACGACGCGAAAGCGGGACGTCGACGAAGGCTTTTCACTCCAGGTCAACGCGGGATCGCTCGACGCGACAGGCTCGGCCGGATGTCCGCCGGGAACTTCCGTAGAAGTGCGCGATCTTTTTTGCAACGTTCCCGCGCGGCGCAAATTCCTGAAGTCCGACACGACCGAGGAAAGCCACATAAAGCACATTTTCACCGTGGCGGCCCTCGCGAATCCCTCGATAGGTTTTTCACTCACCGTCGACGGCCGCGAAACGTCGCGGCTCGCGCCGTCCGAAAACACGGCGGACAGAATCCGGGAGCTGTTCGGCCGCGATTTTTTCGAAAGCCTTATACCGGTGGAATCGCCGTCCCCGGTCAAGGGAGTCCGCGTCAGCGGTTTTATCGAGAGGCCCAACCAGTCCGTTCCTACCAGACGCGAACAGTATGTGTTCGTAAACGGCCGCGCCGCAAGCGCCCCGTCGGTAGCGTACGCGTTAAGAGAAGCGTACCCGCGGAAACAGGGCGACGTTAAACCCGCCGCGATAATCTTCATCACTTTGCCTCCGTCTCAGGTAGACGTCAACGTACATCCGATGAAGCGCGAAGTCCGCTTCCGCGACAATATCGCGGTAAAAGCGGCAATAGCCGGCGCGATCGAAGCGGCGTTTGCAATTCCGGCCGCGACAGGTACGCCGCAATTTCAGACAGACGCTCCGGAAATTTTCCCGAAGTTCCCGTCTGAAGCGCCCGCCGAAAACGAAACCCGCACACCCCTTTTTTCGGATGCGCCCGCGAAAGAACCGGTTTCAGATACAAGAAACGTCGCCAGTCCCTCGACGGCACCGTCGTTCTTCAACAGGCAAAGCGCATCTCCAAGCGAAAACGAAGCGAGACCGATCCAGGTCGAATTCGCGACGGATCCTGAATCGACATCCTCAAGCCCGTGGAAATGGTTCAACTTTCTTTCCGTCACGGAATCCGGATATCTGCTGATAGAAACAGATTCGGGAATCGTGACGGTCTGGCCCCGCGCGGCATACGAGAGAATCGCCTACGAGAAAATCCTCACCGCATCGGCATCATCCGGCGAGACGCTTTCCCAGGCCCTTTTGATCCCGGAAACGGTTAAACTGCCGCTCGCGGACTTTGCGCGGCTTAAAGGAGCTCTCGACGCCGTCAGAGCCGCCGGCTTCCAGCTTGAGGAGTTCGGAAGCGATACCTTTAAAGTCGAAGGCGTGCCGCAGATTCTCGGAGACGCCGCGCCGTCCCTTATTCTTCTGACATTGGCGAGGGATCTTTCCGACGCCGGGTCGAAACGCGCCAGCGTCCGCTGGAAAGAGGAGCTTGTCGCAAAGTCGATCGCGCGCACATTCGCCGGAAGCCGGCTTCGCCTTACCGAAGAAAGCGCCGTAAAACTCGTTGAAGATCTCGCGTCCTGCCGGATGCCGTACGTCTGCCCCCGCGGCCGACCTACGATGATCTTTACCTCCGAGCGCGAATTAAGCCGCCGCTTCGGTCGCGACTGACCACCGCATTTATATAAATGCGGTGGTAACTATCGGCTAAACTTCTCGCTATAACTTATGGATTAGCCGCCTTTAGGGAATAGAAGACGGCGGTATCGTTTTCGGTCCAGATTTCAAGGGCAAGTTCGCTTTTCTTAGCGCCGCAGTCTTTGAGGCGATTTCGGTATTGATTCTTCAATCTCGCCGACAGCTCAAACACCATCTTCGTTGTATCGTCCTTATAGCCGCAGACCTTATCCCCGACAATCGCCCCGATCATTCCGTTTTCATTTCGCGTTTCATTTTCCGAGCCTTCCTATTCCATACTCGACTGCCTTGAAACTGTCTCTTTTCATAAAATATTATCAAAACACCGCATTAACCGCCACATTACACCACTTTTCGCCTGTGGGGAGTCCCCCAAGCTATTAATTATTCATACCTATTACCTATAAGTGAAAAAGAAAATTTGGACTGCCGTACCGTTTTTCGACCGTCTCGATGATCCGAGCCTCTTCTTGCCCCGAGAGATACGCGCATTGAGCGCGGGCAAGAGTCCCGTCATTCCGGCGCACGAGCATATCGCCAGGCGCGCACAGGGCGTCGGCATCTGGGACTCCGATGATCATTCTCGATTCCGATCGGCTGCGGGTCCTGAACGCAATCCGACCCGGAATGTTGCATCGGGAAATTGCGGACAGCACTTTGTGGTCGGCAACTTGCGTTGCAATCACAAGATGTATGCCAACGGCACGTGCAAGTGCGGCAAGCCGTGTGATAAGCGGCTCTACCTCTTTGCCGCAATTCGCCATCAAGTCTACGATCTCATCGATGACGACGATAATGTACGGCATTTGATTCCCGGCTTCGCGATATGTCTCAATGTTGCGGCAAACTGCTCCGGTAAATTCCTTCAGGCGTTTTTCCAGCTCGTCTGCAAGCCAGCGGAGGACATGAACGAATTTGCAACCGTCGGTTACCACGGGGAATGCCAGATGCGGCAATGCCGCGTATTGTATGAATTCCACGCATTTAGGATCGAAGAGTACGAAACGGAGCTGTTCGGGAGGCAGAAGTCTGGCAAGGCCCCCGATGATGCAATTGAGCAGATTCGTCTTCCCCTGCCCACTTGCACCGCCGATAAGCAGATGCGGCATCCGTGCAAGGTCGATGACCAGTTTCTCGTTTTGCGATGTCATGCCGAGGCAGAGCGGCAACAGCATCCGCTGCTTATCTTTCGGATCGAGTGATTCCGTCCACACATCGGCGAATGCCACCCGCTCGTGTCGGCCGAGTGAGTCTGCCAACGACGTCAGCTCCTTTGCGATTGAATGAAGCCGACGGATTGTGTCGGTGTCAACGTTGATATTGGTTCTCATTGTTTTTTACATTTCAAAGACTTATTGCGCCCATGTCTTGGTTCCAGCGGAAGTAGCTGTACTTTGCTTTTCCACCCGCTTTCTTGACGATGGCGGCGGCATCAAGGTAGTCCGGCCACGTCTCATCCGTGAACGACTCTACGACGCCGCGCGCGGCAAGGAATGCCGCGACGTTGATGTCGTGCGTGACGGCCACGACGAGCGGCCAGTCCTTGTCATGCAGGGCGTTCAGATGCCGTTCCATATTATTCGCGGCACAACTGAGGCGTTTGAATCCTCGCTGCTTCCCGGTGCGGAAGTAATCGTTCAGGCGTTCGTGGTAGTTCCCCTCGGCGGCAAGTTCCATGCGCTTTTTAACGGAACCGAAGAACGGCGACTCGCTGCCGAGAAACGGGGCAAGGCGCACCTTGCGCTCAATTGACTGCCCAGTTCCGACGAGGTCAAGGCCCATTGCCATCGCACACGCCGTCTGAAGCGTGCGGAACGTCTCGCTTGCATAGAACGCGACAGACTTGGGCAGAAGGTTGTTCGCCAGCATCAAGCCAAAGTAGCGCGCCCAACGCCAGCCGTTTTCCGTGAGTGAAAGGCTCGCGCCAAACGTCTTGTCGCCCGGCTCAAGCGGCGGACGTTCCGCGTGGCGGATAAGCAGCGTAACGCGCCCGCCGCCATCGAGCGTGTCCTTCATTTCTGTGAGCGGCAACTTCTCTTCGCGGTATCTACCCCGCAATTTCGTCCGCACCGTAATCTCATTCTCTGTTTTCATAATTGATAGCAATTCCCGTGCCATGGCCTACAAAGTCCCGAAACCTTACGATTTCAGGGCTTGAAGGTGGTCAAAGTTTGAACGAGTAGTCAGGAATTGCCATGCCTCATCACGGATGTAAGGACAAAAGAATACACATCTTTCTCCTGCATCAAAACAAAGATGTCATTGTAATCTCTTCTTTTTATGTTACCCACCAGTTTCCCGATGATAGAGTCATTCGACGGCAACTTAACTTCAGTCAAAATGACATGAAAAGCAATTGGAAGCGTCTCTTCGTCAGACGGTTCAAACATCATTGAAAACCATTTTTCAAGTTTGTCTGCATAATTATTCATCATATGGGATTCCGTTCCACTTTTACCGGTATCATAAAATAGATGATATACCACAATCGCTTTTTTCCCCTCTTTTGCAGCATAACATGCGGATGCAACCCTATGTAATAATTGATACGGTACCTCTTTTATCGTTTCTGCAATTTTCATTTTCCAATTACTTCCACGCTCTTCAAGATATTCATTTATGTACGCAATCCATCCATTTAAGACCTTTTTATGGTTTTGTACATCCCCAGACTGTTCCCATTCCCTGATAAGCTCATACTTACTTTTACATTCCGTCCACTTAGCCTCTATCGCCATGGCATAACTGTCGGCAAGTATCATCAAATCCGTCATTGATGCTTTACCTTTGCCACTATTACGCTTTACCGGCACAGGATATTCAAAGCAAAGTTTTGAACTCCCCAAGTTTAATGACTGTCCACACGCTTTAAGGAAAGTCTCTGCATATTCCGATAAGCGACCTTTGGGATTTGGCTTCCAAAATTGTACTAGTGGTAAAGACGATGTCCTCTTGCTAGCAACCGATTCATGTGCTGCGAATATGCTTGCCGCATATTCCCACGAATTAGAATTTTCCGGATTCCCATAATGGTACGAACTCATTTTTCATCCTTTCTTTTGTTGTTTTCTTTCTCCGCGTCTCCGCGCCTCCGCGTGAGGCACAAAAACCAAGCTTATCGCTCATCATTCATCCACCCCCGTCGCTCTTCTGCACAACGCCTCGTTGCGGGCATTCATCAGATGGCAGTTGTCGTAGTTCACGGGGAAGACCGGCACGTCGCTTGAAAACGAACTCAAGATCAACTGACGTCCGTCGGCAAGAAACCGCGAGTCCTCGACCGTGGGGTCAAATCGTTGCGGAAGGCCATGCGCCACCGTCTTGATCCACCGCGCGAACGGCTCTTGCCGCAAGCGCCGCTCCAGCTCCTTCTCGCCCGGCGAAAGGAAACCACACACCGGCAACATCCCGCGACGAGCCTTCTCAACCATTCGTTCAATCTCTGGCGAATGCTGCTCGACCGTCATCTTGCGTGTCAGCCGCACGGGAAACATGAAAGGCGACGCCAGAAGCGTCAAGTCGCCGATGGCGGTCCACGAAAGCGACGGATCGAGAACCGCATGCTTCAGTCCGCTTCTTCGGACAAAGCGATCGGGATTGAGCATCTTCCACATCTTCCGCGCCGGGTTCATCTTGATGTACTTGCGCACGGCCGCCAGCGGCCGTCCGGCGTTGACGAGCAGCAGCCAGAAATGATCCTCCCACACGAGCGGTGCCCTTTCGCCGATCAAAGGGGCGAGCAAGTCTTCTCCTTCTCGCCTGAAATGCTGAAACCAGTCGAGAATGTCAAATTCCCGCGCCTTGCCGTAATCGACTATCAAGAGCAAATGCAGATGGTCTGGCATGATGATGAAATTGCTCGCCGTCAGGAACGGCCACCGGGCATGGACGCCGCGCCAAAGGTCGGCCATGCCCTTGCCCGCCGGCGTCAATTCAACGGCGTACCCCGGTTTGCCGTCGCGCTCCATCTTCGTTACGATGCGCGACAATACCGCTTTCCTCCCCCGCACGCAAAAAGTGAGAAAGAAGAAACGCCGCCCGCTCTTGTCGAATTGCAATCTCATGCGTCGCGCCTCCTTCCAACATCGACCGGGGGAAGTTTCCCCCGAACCCCCACCGTCACGTCACGGCGCGGTTCTGCGCACATCGCCGGCCGTTGTTTCGTTTGCGGGTTGGCGTTCGGAGGAATCTCCCTTCGGGGTTCGGGGCTCAGCCCCGATTGTTGTCTGAAATCCGCAATTCTCTTCACCAACGCGCGAAACGACCGCCCGCAGCCATTAAGTATTTCATGAGCGTGTTTCCGCGCAGGCAAGAGCCACGCCTCATCCGGACCGTCGAACACAAGCGAGGCTGGGTTGGGGTCGTAAAGCTCAATTGAATCGCGGAAGTCGGCCGAGAGTTTCTTGTAGCGCATGAGCGTCTTGTAAACGGCAAGCAGATCGGGCGCATCCTTGAGGAAGCCGCGAATCCCCGTCTGCCACGGCGCGTCATATTCATCTACGAAATAGTCGGCATCCGTCCCGTCAATGCCGTATGACTCGAACTTGTAGCCAACGCCGTGTGCCGCCTCGATGTCCTCAAGCATCGAGCCGAGCCGGATCATCGCCTCACACGATTCATTGCGCAGCCGATATGCTTCGCGCAGCTCATCCAGCGGCGGCGGCGGATTGGTGGATGTGCGTGAGGGCGACTTATGCAGTTTGCTCCATGCTTCCCGCCGTGCCTTGGCATGAGACCGCCTCGACGATTCCAGTCTGGAATCTTGACGTTGCGCCTCTGTCTTGTATATTTTATGTCTGCCGCGCATGGCTAATATTATACCATAACCTTGATTTGCCGATTTATCGTCTTTCATTGAACGGCCTCTGTAAACTCCTCGGGATAGTGCGCCTTGAGGTATGCAGTCTGGTAGGCAAGCCAGGCGTATGCAACAGCGTGCGACTTGTTGAACGCATACGACGAGAACGCGCGCCAATCGTCCCATATCTTGTCGATGAGCCTACGGGCTTCGCTTTCGTCCTTCCAGCTGCCAACGCGGAACTCCGGATTGGCGAGACAGCCTTCTGTGAACTTGACCTTCATCTCTTCCATGATGTCGAGCAGCTTTTTGCCCATCGCCTTGCGAAGCTTGTCCGACTCGCCCCGCGTGAAACCGGCCAGCTTCCGCGAGAGTATCATGATTTGCTCCTGATAGATGGTAACACCGTATGTCTCGCGCAGTTCCTCCTCCATGAGGGGGTGATCGTATGCGACAGGCTCTTCGCCGTTCTTGCGTCGCACTAATGTAGGAATGTAGGCTATCGGCCCAGGTCGGTAGAGCGCGTTCATTGCCACAAGGTCGTCAAGGCATTTCGGCTTGAGCGCTTTGAGCCACCGTTTCATTCCGCTTGACTCAAACTGAAAAACATGCTCCGTGTCGCCTCGTTCAAAGACCGCCATCGTTTCAGGCTCGTCATACTGGATCTTTTCGAGATCAAGCACTTCTCCTTTCCGTTCTCTAATCAACTTCACGCAATCCTTGTGGATTGCCAAAGTCGTCAATCCAAGGATGTCAAACTTTACGAGTCCAACAGGTTCAACAAAGTTTCCGTCGTATTGCGTGATGAGTTCGGATTCGTCCGACTCACGCGCTCGCGCACCGACCTGCATTACGGGCAATGTCTCAGAAAGCGGCTTGCGCGAGATGACGATTCCGCAGGCGTGGACACCGGGATGTCTGACGCACCCTTCAAGTTTCTCGGCTAAGTGAAGGATCTTCTTCTGCACACTCTCGCCACTCTCATACACCTGACGAAATTTCGCCGAACCGTTCAGCGCGCGCCTAAACGTCATTCTTGTCTCTTCGGGGACAAGTCCGGCAAGCTCGTTGGCTTTACGGATTGGATACTCCAACACACGTGCCACGTCCTTTATCGCACTCCGTGGTGCCATTTGCCCGAAAGTGACAATGCGGGCGACGTGCTCACGCCCGTATTTTTCAGTGATGTACCGCAATACTTTCATTCGTCCTTTGTCCTCAAAGTCAATATCGATATCCGGCATTGATATTCTGTCGGGACTGAGGAACCGTTCAAAGAGAAGTCTATACTTGATGGGATCGACGGAGGTTATGCCGAGCGCATACGCAACCGCCGAACCGGTCGCCGAACCGCGTGCTGGACCGACCCACACACCCATTCGCCGCGCCGCCTCTACGTAATCGTGGACGATGAGGAAGTAACCGGGGAAACCCATCTTCTTGATGACGCGCAACTCGAAGTCGATCCGCGCTACTATTTCCGATGGCGTCGGGTCTCCCCAACGCTTCTTCATGCCCTCATACGCGAGCGAGGCTAGATAGTCCGCCTCGTTACTGAACTTCGGGGGAATATGGAAGACTGGGACTTTTGGCGCTTCGCATATCTCGTAATCTTCGATTCGCTCCGCAATCTTGACTGTGTTCTCGATCCATTCAGGATGCTTCAGAAACCGCACGGGCATCTCCTCTCGCGACATCAGATACTCATCCCCGTTGCAACGTCTGCGCGCGGCATCCGATAATTTCCTGTTGTCGAAAATTGCGCAGTAGGAGTCAAACGCCTCGGCATCGTCTTTTTCGATGAACCTCACAGGATTTGCCGCGCAGACCATGACGGACGGCCATATAGAACTGTCGAAGTCGTCGCTGTCTGCCATGAATACGAAATCGTCTCCAAATGTACGCAGGCACATGTTCACGAATTCCGGTTCCGTGTCGCTCGTCATGCAGATAAGACCGTCATGCCATTTCTCGACGTCCGAAAATTCTATGAATCGGTCTTTGGCGCCTTGTGGCTGCACTTCAGCCGACGAGATGCGGACAAGGTTGCGATAGCCGGTTTTGTTCTTTGCAAAAAGACGCATGGCATGAGGCGTCTCATGAACAGTCGTCGTGATGAATCGTCCGATTATCGGCTTGATGGGCGGAAGAGATTCATAGACACTTCCCTGCCGCGAGTGACATGCCGCATGAAACTCGGCTGCGCCGAACATAAAGTTTCGGTCGGCGAGCGCAAGCGCAGGGAACCCCATCTCCCTCGCCTTGCGGACAAGGCGTGGAATCTGGCAGATGGAATCGCCCATCGAATACGACGAACGGACGTCGAAAGGCACGTAGTCGTTCATGTCACTTCTCCTCTCCGTCCGTGTCAATGACAGCCTCGACCGTTGTCGCGTCGAAGTCAAAACGGTAGATGGATTCGTCGCGCATGGCGTCGAATATCTCGCCGTGCATTCCGTCGAAACGAGCCTTCACCTCATCCATGTTGACGACAGGGGCGGATATGACGAGAAATTTCATCTTCTGCAACTTGAGCGCCGCCGCCCACCGACGCAATTCTGCCTTGAATGTCTCCATTTTCTGGACGTGCTCTGCGTCGTTTACGTCATAGAAGAGCTGGTACAGAAGAACGGGTATCGTGCCGCCCTTGAGCCCGGCCTTGTTGCAGGCGGATGCCGTCCGATGCAGGAACTGGTACGAGACGTCCATGCAGTTCGACTTGAAATCCGCAAATCCGCCAAGCCCGGTGCAGCCGGCGTTGTGGATGTAGCACAGCCACGCCTTGAGTATGCGATGGCGGAGGAGAATGTCCGCCGCGCCAACGCCCTCGTCGAGCCATTCACGAACTGTCTTGTCTGCAAAGCGGACATACTCCGTCATCTTACCCTCCACGGCGATCTGTACGCCCGCCTCAAGAATCATGATATCCGTCATCGAAGGACGTCCGATTCGCTCGCCGTCGGAAAGCGCGTCCGTGGGGAACTCAAAGAACTTGAGCGCGCAGACGGGGTTGAAGTCGGGAAGATGCTCGCTAAGAAGCCTCCCGATCCTGCCGAGGTTCGCCGGCTGCCAGAATTCCGCGAGCGGAATCGAACTTGTCCGCCACGAATTGACGCGCGTCCTGCTGAGTTCCCCCAGCACCTCTCCGTAAGTTCCACGGGCAAATCCGAAGAAGTACCCGCGTTCATCATCTATCATTTCTTTTCTCTGTTTCATAATACTGTTTGTCCTTTGTCGGCGCATATTCTATCAAAGGATTTCAAGCAAAATAATTTCTGCTGACGCCCGTTCTCATGACATCTACTGCATCGACAGAAAGCTTAGGGTCTCGCTACAGCTTCTGCCTAATGACATGACGTTTGACGTCGTTCCAGCAAAGGCCGAGGTTGTTACGGCGGGTTGGATCTACTCCAAGCCGCAACAGCTCGCGTTCGATGCAAGGACAAGCGAACCCGCCTTGCGCGTTTTGGTCGTCGCGATAGGTGAGATACCAGAGAAGATTGTTGCCCCTCATATCCAAGTAATTTATGATGGATGTGGCATCCCCATGTAATGCCACATGGCTTCTAATCCTTTCTGCGGCATCCTCATCCGAAAAATGGGTAATGAGAAATATAAGCCGATGCAATTCTAATTGGGAAAACCCATGTGTGAATGCAATTTCAGGGTCAAGCGTCATGCAAACACTCTCCCACCCTGATAACTTTCTATCCACTAACCATTTCCGCATCGGCACAGCGTCGGCAAACGCTTGCTGCACAGTTGGATTCTCCATCACCGCCCCCTGCAACACCTCATCCACTCCCCACCAGATATGCGAGTAGCGGACAGTGTCCCACACCGCCACCTTTACCGGATGCGGCAGTTCCGCCGTCATCACCCTGGCGAAACAGGCAAGCGCCATCTCCCCTGGCATCTTCTTGAATGCCAGTTTCACCTTCCGCGCAATTTCCGCCGGGTCGGCGCAAGTCTCTATCGACCGCTGAAATACCGTGATTTCATTATGTTCCATAACACGCCCCTCTCAACTATCCTCGATCAGGATCTCACGTTGTCCCTTGTCGTTTGCCGGGCCGATTATGCCGCGCTCTTCAAGTAGCGACATAACATGAGCCGCATCCTTGTATCCGATATTCAACTGCCGCTGAAGCCAAGATATCGAAGCCCGCCGCGTTGTGCGGACTAAATTCAAGGCCCGTGCATACATCGACTCATGATCCTCCTTTTCGGCTGATGGAGATGCAACTCCATCGGCAAGCTGCCGTCCGGGATATCTCACAATCGCCGATTCGACAATCCGCATAATCGCCTCGTCACGAATATAAGGGACTTGCAATCGAACAAGTTCCCCATTGCTGTCTTTTAGCAAGGCATCGCCACGTCCGAGCAACGCCTCCGCACAAGATTCTCATTTTGTAAAACACACCCAAAACCACCCACTTTCCTCTCATTTCTATCACTTTTCACCCGTGGGGACAATCCCCTCACCCTCTTACTTGTCTTAATTGAGAAGCACAAAACCGAACGAGGAGATCGAGTGACAGCGTCCCAACCGAAGCACTACGATTATCGCTTACTATCCCACTTCATATCTTCGCCAAAATATCCGGAATATTGGACTTATCAAGCGATGAAAAAGCGAAGCACTTCTTGCCAAGATGATTAAGCGACGCGCCAACGTGAATCAATGTCGTTTTGTCGATAACAAGAAAGCGGTCGTGGAACTTATCCGAAACTTTAACTGTAAGCGAATTAGCATATTGCGCATTAAACTGCGCTACATCAACATCGTGAAGAAGTTTATTGCGTGAATTTTTAATAACGACTACTTCAACATCTTTTCTCTTTTGAGCAATTAGCGAAAGAACCGAGTCAGCGAAATAAGAATCAATGATAATCAATTCCTTCTTCGCCATGCGCACAAACTTCTTCATCTGCTCAAACGCGTCATAAACCTGGCCATCGAAAAACACTTTCTGCGGAGGAAACTTCTTATCCTGCATCGCGTCAAGTATCAACTTAAAGCGCTCTTCATTCTCAACCTGCGCATCTTCAAGCTTCAACTGCCGCCGCTCCGTAGCCTCAATACGCGACAAAAGCGGCGCGATTGACGCTAAAGTACGACGCATAGCTACAAACGCTTTTGTTATTCTAACACTAACCTGAGTGGCAATATCGCTTTTGAGGACACTTGCAAGCATTATAATTCCATGTTCGGTAAATGCTCGCATCGGGACTGATGAATGCTTCATATTCTTGAACCGGTCACAATTTGTGACCAGTTCAATCATCTCATCAGATGTAATTAAGAAAGTAAATTCCGAAGGAAAGCGTTCAATATTACGTTTTACTGCTTGATTTAATACCTTTGTCGCAACTCCATATAATTCCGCCAAATCTCTATCAAGCATAACCTGAACGCCACGAATCGTAAAAATTCGCGAACGAATAACATCAGAATTAGATAATTCTTCTACGATTAAATCATTCATCTTAAGCCTTACCTATAACGTCCGTTCATTATATCATATTTTAAAATTGGCGAAATAAAAATTCTGGCACAAAACGGTCAGACCTTCCACTGCCACTCAAAATACCATTCGCCGTTCTTTCTCGCGCCTCGACGCTTAAGCCCGGCCTTTTTCTTCAGAGAGTCCATAACACGTTGCGCCTGACGAAGTACGACACCAAGCTGATCGCCCAATTGCGATGCTGAAATTTTCGGATTTCGAAAAAGAATGTTTATCGCCTTTTCTTCAACCGGCGTGAACTTTATTATGACATCCGCTCTCTTCACCACGTTATTTATTACGACATCCGATGGTTTTATTACGACATTTGAAGATTTTGTTACGACATTTGTATCATCATTACGCCTATGAAGGTCCTTTATCTACCGCATGCCGCGAACCGTATTCGCACCCGACGCGAAGATAACGATTCTTAAGTTCTATTTCACAACCGAATAGCAACACCTTAAAGAACTCTTCAAGCGACAATTGCGTCTTCTCGATCTGCAAGCGCACATTCTCATAATTAGCCCTTACAAGCGCATTGCGGAAATACCATGACTTCGCAGCGAATAAGTCATTCGAAGCTTGATATCCGAGCGAACGAAGATACTTGATGGCGAAAAGCGCGAC
>JAFXEU010000064.1 GCA_017520845.1 Kiritimatiellia bacterium
GGGCGCATACTTTTTAGATGAGCCGATTTATGCAGGACTCGACCCCGAGCCAAATCTAAAGATTGGCGAGCGGGTCTAGAGGACGCAGAAATCGGCCATATCAAAAGAGGAGCACGGTTGCCCAAATCCGTGGCCGCATTTATACATAGCATAGCAACAAGCAAGCAACAACAAAGCGCGAAGCCATTAATTAAGAATTACTGTTGTACAGAATGAATAAAGGCAAATGGGGAAAGGTGGATATTCCAGCGCGATGCCGGACTAGACAAGCGGCGACGCTTTATGATATAATTTTGCGATAAATTTCAACAAAAGGTATACAATGGCCATAGTTTTAGGACTTCCAAAGGGCAGCTTGCAGGAATCGACCTTCGCGCTTTTCAAGCGCGCGGGCTTCAACGTTTCGTGCTCAAGCCGCAGTTATATTCCGTCGATCGACGACGAAGAGATCAAGTGCCGCCTCTTGAGACCCCAGGAGATGAGCCGTTATGTCGAGCTCGGTCTTCTTGACGCGGGCATCTGCGGTTTTGACTGGGTCTATGAGAACGGCAGTGACGTCGAAGAGATCTGCGAGCTCAACTATTCCAAGGCGACCTCGAATCCCGTCCGTTGGGTTCTCGCCGTTCCGAACGATTCGAAGATCAAGTCCGTCAAGGATTTGAACGGCAAGCGTATTTCCACCGAGGCCGTCGGTCTCGTCAAGCGCTATCTCAAGAAGAACGGCGTCAAGGCCGACGTCGAGTTCAGCTGGGGCGCGACCGAGGTCAAGGCTCCCGAGCTCGTCGACGCGATCGTCGATCTTACCGAGACCGGCAGTTCGCTCCGCGCCAACAATCTCCGCATCGTCGATACGATTCTTACCTCGACGACCCGATTCATCGCCAACAAGGCGAGCTGGAAGAACAAGGCCAAGCGCGCCAAGCTCGAGCAGCTCAAGATGCTTCTGACGGGCGCTCTCGAGGCCCAGCGCCGCGTGCTTCTCAAGTGCAACGCCCCCGCGAAGTCCCTTGAAAAGATCGTCAAGGTTCTTCCTGCGCTTCACGCGCCGACGGTAAACAGGCTCAACGACGAGAAGTGGTTCGCCGTCGAGTCCGTCGTCGAGGAGAAGAAGGTCCGCGATCTCATCCCCGCGCTCACCAAGGCCGGCGCGACGGGCATAATTGAAATTCCGCTCAATAAAATAATTTACTGAAATAAATCTGCCACAAATCACAAATAAGGAGTAACCATGGGTTCTATCAAGAAGAAAAGGCGCAAAAAAATGTCGAAGCATAAATACGACAAGCGTACGAAGGCTCAGCGCCATAAAAACAAGTAAGTTAAAAAGTCCGGTTCGAATGAACCGGGCTTTTTGCTCTGTCGTTTAAATGAGTATGAACAGAATTTCAGAATGGTTCGTCAAAGGCGGCCCTGTGATGTGGCCGATATTGGCGCTTTCGGTTTTAGGTCTTGCGATTCTTATCTGGAAGGCGCTTGAGTTCCGCTCCGGGCGTCGCAGCGCGAAAGGTCTGGGTGTAGTCTCGACGATAATAACGGCCGAGCCGATGCTCGGGATACTGGGGACTGTTACGGGTATTATGCGGACCTTTTCGGCTCTGAACGCCTCGGAAGGTGCGGGTAGTCCCCTCGCCGCCACCGCCGGTATCGGTGAGGCGCTTATCACGACGGCCGCTGGGCTTGTCGCGTCTCTCATTCTTCTTTTCCCGTACAACGCGCTTGATTCGATGGTCGATGACGAAACTGAAGAGGATACTCGGAAGAAATAACGGATGGGACGCAGAAGGCGCAGAGGAGTAAGACTTGAAATGACATCCCTGATGGATGTCATGTTTCTCGTTCTCGTCTTTTTCATCTACTGCATTTTCGATATGTCGGTCCACAAGGGACTGAAGGTTGATCTGCCTTCAGCCGCCGGGGCTGTGGAGCGCGGCGAGCGTATTGTAGTGACTATCGCCTCCGACGATTCCATGCGGTTCAACGGAATGCCGATGACCAGGGATGAGATCGTCGGGCGGTTCAAGGAGCTGAAGGGCGTCAAAATGGATTTTCCCATCCTCATTTCGGGCGACAGAAAATCCTCTCTCGGCACGGGAATCGAACTTCTTTCGGAACTGAAGGCGGCCGGATTCGAGAAGGTGACGTTTCAGGTCGACGGCGAAAAGGGCGGCAGGTGATGCGGATTTTATTCGCAATTCTCATATCCGCCGCCGTTCATGCGCTTCTGATCGCATTGACGGTTTTTTATTTCGACTTCCGCGATGATCCGGACAGAGCGGCGAAACTCGATCTTTCATCGGTCGAGCTTTCTCTTCAGAATGACGAGGTTGAACTGAAAGAGGTGAAGTTCGACGAGCCGCCGGCGCTTCCGGAGCCGACTCCTCCCGATTCAATCGTAAATCCCGGGGCGCTGAACGTTCAGGAAAGCGATTATGAGGTCGCGGAGACTGTTCCTGAGGCGGAGCCGCTGAAAATCCCCGTTGCCGAAGACCCTGTTCCCCCGAAGATGGACATGCCTGAAGATTTAAAAAAAGCGGTCCGAAAAGTCTCTGCCTCGCCCGTGGAAAAAAAGACGGTATCCGCCGCGCAGAATGAGTCCGGAAATTCCGGGCCGTCCCGACCCGAGGAGATAAGTCCCGTTAAGGTGCGTGTAGAAGCGAAGCTTAAAAACAATTTTTTCAGAGAACCCGAATATCCCAGGGCGTCCCGCAGGCGCGGCGAAAAGGGTGAGGTCAGGTTAAAGCTCGGCGTTAACGTCAGAGGGTTGGTCGAAAGCGTCGAGGTTGTGGGATCTACAGGCTTTAAGCTCCTCGACGACGCGGCCGTAAAGGCTGCGAAGGCGGCCAGGTTCATTCCCGCCACGATTGACGGAGAGGCCGTGTTTTCGACGACGGAGATAAAGATCGTTTTTAAACTGAATTAATCGGAGGATTCTGCAGATATGGAAGCTTTGAAGGCAACGGACGTACATCGTTCATATGCGGACTGCAAGGTGCTGAACGGATTTTCGTTGACGCTCGAGGAGGGAGGCTTCGCTTCTCTCATGGGGCCGAGCGGCAGCGGAAAATCCACTTTTCTGCATATTGCCGCCGGATTGATAGATGCCGACGGCGGTCATGTTGAAATCGCGGGCGAAGATATTCTTTTGAAAAGCGATTCCGCCGCGGCCAAATTCCGCCGCCGCAATATCGGTGTCGTTTTCCAGGCGTACAATCTTCTGCCTTCGCTTTCCGTCTCCGACAATATACTTCTGCCCGTGAGACTTGATCATGGCCGGGCGGATAAAACAAGGCTTGCCGAGCTGATTGAAAAACTGGGGTTGAAAGGATCGGAGAAAAAGCTTCCGGGAGAACTCTCCGGCGGAGAGCGTCAGCGCGTCGCCATCGCCCGGGCGCTTTACCCGAAGCCTGCCGTTATTCTCGCCGACGAACCTACCGGCAATCTTGATGTTCACTCATCGCGTTCCATCTGCGAAATTTTAAAGGCGCTCAATTCGACCGAGAAGAGCGCGATACTTCTCGTAACCCACGATCCCGTCGTGGCCGCCGCCGCGAAGACCGTCCACTTTATAAAGGACGGGCGACTTGCGTCGTCCTTCGATCCGTCGGGCGATCCGGCCGCCGTATCGGCACATTATCTCGAAACGTATCGCTGAAAAGGGGTCGCATGATTTTTAAAACCGTTTTGAAATCTCTCGCGGGAGGCAAGGCGCGGTTCATCTGCGCGATTGTCGGCGTCGCGTCGGCCGTCGGCGCGGTTACGTTCGTAACGTCCCTTTCTGCGACGAATTCCGCCCAGGCTCCATATCTTGCAAAGGAAGCCGTTCGGCCGTGGAGCGCATGGAAAATCGAAGGAGAGTTCGGCTTCGGTCGGCGTCGCGGCGGGAAGCCGCCCGCGGAGCGGAGCGAGGCGCGCGCGGAGCGTAAAGCGCCCGCGGGGATTCCGAAGTGCGATCTTAAGATGGAGCTGATCGGCGCGACGATCGATTGCCGTCCCGGCGGGCGGGCGCTGCAGGGCCCGCCGATGCGCGCGGTGATAGCCCGTTCGCCGGCGCAAAATCCTTATGAGTCGACAAAGCTCATAGAAGGGCGGTGGGTCGATTTGAATTCCTCGTCATGCGAGGTCGTATGCACCCGAAATACTTTGAAACGATTCCGCGGCGAGGCTTTGGCGAAAGTGGGCGACACTGTAAAGTTTGTCGGCGGCACGGGAACGATGAGCGCAAAGATCGTAGGCTTTTTGGACGATCAGAAACTGCCTATGGGATTCCCCTCGGTTTTCGCGAACAATGCCGCCTTTGACGGTTTTGCCGGTGAGAAGAAAGGTTCCATTTCACTTTGGCGCGATAATGTCGACGGTCCGGGCGTTTTGACGCCATCTTCGGAAAGGGTGGTCGAGTCTTTTAAGGGCGATGAGCAACGGAGAATGGATTACGCCCGGCCGTTGATGCTCGCCGCGGCGATTTTGACGGCGCTCGCTCTGCTGGTGAATTCGCTTCTTCTGTCGGTTGAAGCCAACAGAGGTTCGCTCGCGATTCTGAGAACCGTCGGGTTGACGCGTTTCGGTGTCGTTCGCTTCGCTTTTGCCGAATCGCTTCTTTCGACGTGCGCCGGCGCTTTATCGGGAGTTCTGCTCGCCGCTTTGGCGCTGTATGCTTACGTCTCGCTCGATCCCGTCGCGTTCCCCGCCGGGGTCGCGTTCAACTTCCGCATTATGGCGATCGCGTTCGGTTCAGCGCTTGCGATCGCGCCTGTGGCCGTTCTTTTTGCTCTTAAAAGTTTTCTTTCCGTCAGAGCTCTGGACGCGTCGTCTCTTCGCCCCCGCTCCCGCCGTCTCGGCATGGCGGTCGCGTTCGCGTTCGGTTTCGGCGCGTTCGTCGCGGTCGAAATTTGGGGAGCGAGTCTGATGCGCGGATTCGTTCCTTCCCCGGAGTGGCCCGATGCGATCGTTTCTCTTCTGCCGGGCGGCGCGAGTCCGTTCGACATCGGGAAACTTCGCGACATCAAAGGTGTGAAACGCATAAGTGAACTTCTGCCGCTTCAGGTCGATCTGAAAGACGGGGCGTCGGCGAAGGCCGCTAAATCGCCCAAGAGGGGTGAATATCGCCCCAACGCGCTTTTTCTTGCGGCGGAATGGCTACCTGAGTTCAATTTCGTCGAGGGTGACCACACCTCGGCGACAAAGGCGCTCCGAGAAGGCGACGGATGTGTGATTTCACTTATGATGTCGCGCGCGCGTTCGCTTCATAAAGGGGATGAACTTAAAGTTCTTGTCGGCGGACGCGGACCCAAGACTGAAGTTTCGCTTCCGATCGTCGGCGTTGTCGACGTCAATTGGCACATGGTTACGAGCCGCGGCCTCGTTCGCGGAATGAACGGAGCGAGCGGCATGACAGACGGGCCCGTCTTTGCGTCGTTCGATACGGTGGAGTCTCTAGATCCGCGTCCGGCGGCGCATGTGCGGATGACGCACCTTTGGGTCGAATACGAGAAGGATTTTCTCGATAAAAACGGGGTATTCGGCTCGGCCCGCATAATTGAGCGCGAAATCGCTTCCCGGCTCGGCGGTTCAAATGATTTTACCGTCCGTCTTCATGCGCGTGATGAAATCGCCGACGGGACATTGGCCCACGGCTCCGATCTTATCGGCCAGGCCGCGCGCGTTCCGTTCGTATTTCTTGCGATTCTTGCAATCGGCTTTATCGCTATGCTTGTCGCTGAGGCTGATGCGGCGAAAAATGCGTATGCCGTTCTTCGCGCGGTCGGCGCGACGCGCTCTCAGCTGGTTGCCCGGTTGGCGGCGGCGGCGTTGAAGACGGCGGCGTGGGGTATTGTGATCGCTCTGCCTTTCGGCGCTCTGGCAGGCTGGCTCTTTGCGATAAAGACGGCGTCCGTCTGGCCCGGAATGCCTCATTATTTCGTTGTGCCATGGCGCATAATCGCCGAAGGCGCGCTGGGGGCGGTCCTTTTCGCGCTTGTCGTCGCGATCCCGACGGCAATGTCGATTATAAATCGCGCGACAAAGCGATAGTATTATCGCTGGAATATCCCCAGTTTTTGAGGTAGTATTTCACTCTCAATCCTAATTTTATTGGGTGAAATGAGTTTTTTGAGATGTAAAAAAGTGGAAAGGTGCTTCCGCATTCCTTTTGCTTGTTGCTTGCTGTGCTTGTATAAATGCGGCCACGGATTTGGGCAACCGTGCTTCACTTTTGATATGGCCGATTTCTGCGTCCTCTAGACCCGCTCGCCAATCTTTAGATTTGGCTCGGGGTCGAGTCCTGCATAAATCGGCTCATCTAAAAAGTATGCGCCCGGCTACGGCCCAAACCGAGGCCGCGTTTAGCA
>JAFXEU010000065.1 GCA_017520845.1 Kiritimatiellia bacterium
CTATCGTCGGCTCCCACAGCGTCAACGGCGTCGCTCGTATTCATTCCGACATCCTCAAATCCACCACCCTACACGACTTTTACGAATACTGGCCCCGCATGTTCAATAACAAGACCAACGGCATTACTCATCGCCGCTGGCTCATGGGCGCTAATCCCGAACTTGCCGACCTTATCGACCGCACTATCAGAAGCCGCGTTTGGCACAGGCACCCCGAACAACTCGACCTTTTCAACGAGGCTGTCGACGACCGCAAAGTCCAAAAGGAGCTTGACGAAATCAAACTCATTCGCAAAACTGCTCTTGCCGACTTCATCAAGAAACATCAGGGCGTTGAACTTGACCCCAATACCATTTTCGACATTCAAGTCAAGCGCATTCACTCTTACAAACGTCAGCTTATGAACGCTCTGCACATTATCCGGCAGTACGAGAAAATCAAGTCCGATCCCGGTTACAAACCGCTTCCGACTACCTACCTTTTCGGCGGCAAGGCTGCTGCCGGTTACTACATTGCCAAAGAGACCATTCGCCTTATCAACGCCATTGCCGACAAAGTCAACAACGACACGTCCATTGACCACCGTTTGACGGTTCTCTTCATTGAGAATTTCGGCGTTTCTATTGGCGAGATTGTTTATCCGGCGGCGGACGTTTCCGAACAAATTTCCACTGCCTCCAAGGAAGCTTCGGGCACGGGCAACATGAAATTCATGATGAACGGCGCGATTACCCTCGGAACTCTCGACGGCGCCAACGTTGAGATTCGTGAAGCTGTCGGCGACGACAACATTGTTATTTTCGGCTTGAAAGCGGCTGAAGTTCTTGCTTACTACGAAAACGGCACTTACTCTGCTTGGAACGAATACACGGGCAATCCCAATGCTCGCCTTGTCGTTGACAAACTTACTGACGGCACCTTTGGCGATTTCCGGTCGATTCGCGACTATCTGATTCAAGGCAATGACGAATTCTTTATTCTCAAAGACTTCAACTCTTACATTGACGCTCACGAAGAAATTTACGCTCGTTACTCCGACCGCGCCGGCTGGCTCCGCTCCGTGGCTTGTTGAAGGGGGTTTTTTATTATGAGTACGAAAGAACTAATTGATTGGGACAATTTTTACGCAGCACTCGACGACGAAAAGCGCGTTAAACGTGCAAGGCTTTGTTTTTGTGAAGATGTGCGACCGATTGCCGAGGACGTTTACAAATGTGAACAGAGCGGCAAAGAAGTTGTTCGGGCGAAAAAAATCGTCATAAGATTGATTCTTGACGACGCGGCGAGAAATCCCGAATTAATCTTCGAAAATGAGCTTGACGGATATGCATACTTGTTGCAATATATGGTTACGGATTTAAAGCACTTGCCGAAAAAGTGGGTTCCGTTACTGGAATATTTGGTTGAAGCAGGAGTGTGATTTTTTATGGCGTACACATGGAACGACCAACCGACGGCGCGTCTAACTGTCAGAAAGCAGGGCACCAGCGACACTTTCGGATTTGAAGGCGTCAACGCGTCGAACTCCGCGGGAACTCCGGAACAGTTCCTGGCTGCGGCGAACAGAATTCTAAACATCGGCGGATTATCGGCGGTCATCACCGACATCACGCGCACGAAAAAAGAGAAAGGGGTTGAATCGTAATGAGCGTGTCGAATTCAATCACTCTAACAATGGCTTACAGTGGCACCGACTTCACGCGCAAATACAAACTGGACGGCGTTTCCGACAGTGTTCTTTCTTCTGTGAAAGCAAATGTCCTGGATTACAATGCGAATCTACCGGAGGCGGACAAACAGATTTTCATCAGCGACGACTACGACAACAGCGACCCCGAAGAAATAATCGGCTCCCTCGCTTCAATCACGGCGGCGCAATATGAGACTGTCGAATACACGCGGATTAATTTGAATTGAGGTGACGGGCAATGGCAGATAAAATTTCCGCTTCGATAACTTACCTTGACGCGAACAACAACAAAGGAACGAAGGCAATAACCGACATTAGCCCGAACGCCGACAACGGGTCAATCAAAAATTTTTGCGTCGGATTGTTGGGGCTAACGACAAACACCCTTTCACAGATTGACCGCGTTGAGAAAACCGACATCACCAACGGCAACAAACCCAAATTGACTGTCGCGATGATTGACAATCCGTCATTTCTAAAACTCACGGGTTTTAAAAATGAATTTATGATGGTTCGATTGTCTACTCAGGCAGTTCCGAGTTACACTTACAAATTCACTTCGCCGATTGCCGTTAAAAATGAAGGCGACGCAAACGCCAGAGTAGCAGCCATCAGCTTTGGTTCAAACAGAAACGCGAGCGAAATTCTGGACGGCATTGGACTCGCGGGTCATATCGAGAATTGGAAATCCGGCGACACCCTCACCGTTGAATTCTATTTCGACGAGACAGAGGAAACCGCACGCACGACTTACCGACTGACAATCAGATACGAAGCCGCACCAACATGGGAACAACTTTGAGGAGGCGACAACAATGGCTGACACAGTGAAAACAAGCAATCAGTTGAAACTTGTCGCGGGTTTCGCGGACGGTGATGAACGCACAATTTCAATCGACAACCCGTCGGCAACTGTGAGCGCGGCGGCAATAAAGGCACTTGATTCGCTAGCAAGCGGCGTGATAATCGGCGACAAATACGGCGCGGCATTCACAAGATTTAAAGACGCGGGCATTCAAGAAACGACGACGGTTCAACTAGACATTCAATCCCAATAAAAAAAGGAGAAAGTCGCCATGAGTATCATTGATTACCATCTACAACACGTGTTACGGCGGATAATTGACAACGAGCCGTCGGAAACGAGACGTCAACTGAGAAATATCTTGAAGTGCGGGCAAAGGCTAATTCCTCCTGGGGTTGGCTCGCTTCCTGTTGTGGCGGTCTTGCGCTCGGACGACAAACAGTCGACGCTTTTCGGACACGTTCATTGCAAAAACCCTTTCTGCTGTCCTGCGTGCTCTGCAAAAATAATGGAAGGTTATCGCGCAAAAATTGCCTCTGCTATCGATATGCAGGAAGCAAGCGGCGAATGGGGATTCATGGCGACTTTCACAATTCCGCACATTAGTTCTATGTCGTGCCGCGAGACAACTGACATTCTTTACAAAACGTGGCAATATTTTAAATGCAAAAACAAAAGCTCACATGCAAATTCAACGTGGGTTCATCCATACCGTGCTTTTATAAATGAAACGGGCGTCAATTCGTGGGTTCGTGTGTGCGAATACACATACGGCAAAGCCAACGGATGGCACCCGCATTTTCATTGTATCTTTTGGGTTCCGAAAGAGAACTTTGACACCGTGCTTGATTGGGAAGAAAAGCTGTGTGATTTCTGGCTCCAACAGGCGCGGCGAATCGCTATCAAATATTGGCGCGATAATAAATTGCACGAAAACCAAGACCTCGAAACCTTCGCCAATCTGGTTTTTGCGAGAACAGAAGAATGGAAACAGGCACTGAAATTTTCACGCGACGGAAACGGCAAACTACTAAAAGCGACATCGGCGAATTATATGACCGGCTGGACCGCCGACCGCGAACTGACAGGAAACAGAAAAAAAGAAGCGAGCCACAAAAACCACTACACGCCTTATCAAATTCTGGAAATGGCGGAGTTCGACAAACATTGGGCACGCGTTTACATAGATTTTTGCTTAGCTGTCACAAGAAAGCCCGTCCATCACCGACTAAACTTTTCAAAGAACGGAATCTGCAAGCGGCTTGCCGAGTGGCAGAAAACGCACGATGTGACCTCCGAAAATGTCCAAAAAAAAAATACATGGGAGACCGTCACTTTTTTCTACGCCGACGACTGGTACGAAATATATTCTAAAAATCGACACGCACCGGTTATCGCCAACATTCTATATCTTGCTCAAAATCCCGAACACGAGGAACTACTATTTAACTACATCGAATCGCTAGGAATTCCACCTAAGCGACGAAGTCACGAATATAAACCAGGTTGGAAAGTTTGCGACGCAATCACAGACAATTTCAACCACAAAGTCTACGAAAAAATAGCGTAGACACCAGCTCTTTGAAAACTACATACTCCCTCCGAATCGCTATGGCGACACGGGCAACCTGGAGGCGGTCGAGTTTCTCAAGAAACTTAACGAAACAGTATTCAAGTACAACCCCCAAGCGTTGATGATGGCAGAAGAATCCACGTCGTGGCCGCTCATATCCAAACCGGTGTACATGGGCGGCATGGGCTTCAATTACAAGTGGAATATGTGTTGGCTCAACGACATGCTGGACTACGTGAGACTGGAGCCTGTTTATCGCAAGTGGAATCACGACAAAGTAACGTTCTCGTTAATGTATGCGTTCGCGGAAAATTTTATACTGCCGCTGCCCAAGCGGTCGTTGATAGAAAAAATGCCCGGCGATAATTGGCAAAAGTTGGCGGGGTTAAGATGTTTCTACGGTTACTGGATGGCGCATCCCGGCAAAAAACTATTGTTCATGGGCGGCGAATTCGCGCAAGGCTCCGAAGAACAAGCCGGTTGGCATGAGCAGATGCAAAATTATTCGCGGGCATTGAACAAGTTTTACCTGGCGAACAAAGCGCTTTGGCAAGTCGATTTCGATAGTAACGGGTTCCGCTGGATAGACGCCGGCGATAATGAAAACAGCGTAGTATCGTTTATACGCAAGGCTTCCGACGCCACGGATTATTTAATCGTGATCAGCAATTTCACCCCCGAAGTACATCACGAATACCGAATCGGCGTGCCGGAAACAGGTGCTTACGTCGAAGTATTCAATACGGACGCGACTGAATACGGCGGCAGCGGAGTCAAAAATATAGGCAGGTTAATTGCGAACAACAGTCAATCAATACAACTGACATTACCGCCTCTATCTACGATTTACCTGAAACACGAGGCGCTCAAGCCTCAAAAGATAAACACATAGGAGGGAGTTCTTGATATGAAAGTTCTTTACGTGGCGTCGGAAGCGGTACCGTTTATCAAAACGGGCGGCCTGGCGGATGTGGCGGGGAGCCTTCCCAAAGCACTCAAGGAGCAGGGAGTAGACGTGCGAGTAATACTTCCGAAATTCGGCAAGATCAGCGAGAAATATCGGGACGCGATGGAACACGTTTACGACGGGACAATTCCCGTTTCGTGGCGGACAAAATACGTCGGGATAGACAAATACGAGTTGGAAGGCGTGACATATTATTTCGTGGACAACGAGGAATATTTTTCACGCGAAGGACTCTACGGCTACGACGACGACGCGGAACGCTATTCGTTCTTGTGCCGAGCAATCTTGAATTGTCTGCCGGCGATAGACTTTTTCCCGGACGTAATAAATGCCAACGACTGGCACGCGGGATTGGTACCGGTACTGTTGAAACTGGAACACCAGGGCGACGCCCGCTACGAAAAAATCAAGACAATCTACACGATCCACAACTTGAAATACCAGGGCGTCTTCACCAAAGACGTCATGAGCGACGTTTTGGGTTTCGCGTGGGAGTACAGAAAACCGGACAAATCAATCAACGTCAAGTTTAACGGAAACGCTTACATGCAGAAACAACCCGACGGCTCCCTGAAGCTGGTGCATGAGAATGCGATGACGGTGATGGCGGTGCCGTATGATGTGCCGATCGTCGGTTATCATAATAAGACTGTCAACACTTTAAGGCTGTGGAACGCCGAGGTTAACCGCGACTTCTCCGATTACGGCATGTTGAATCATGAACAAATGCGTCAAAAGAATGAGTACCGTCATTTCGTCGAATCAATTACCGAATACCTTTACCCCGACGATTCCTCCAACGAAGGCAAGCGGATGCGCTTGATTCAAGAATACTTCCTCGTTTCCGCGGGCACTCAATCCATTATCCGTCACTACGACCGTGCCGGCATGAATATCCGCGAACTCGATAAGAAAATCGCCATCCACATCAACGACACTCATCCCGCCCTGTGCGTCGCCGAACTTATGCGTATCCTCGTCGACGAATACAATCTCGAATGGAACGAAGCTTGGACGATTACTCGCGCCGTCGTCGCTTACACCAACCATACCATCATGCCCGAAGCTCTCGAAAAGTGGCCTGTCGACATGTTCAAAACCTTGCTCCCTCGTATCTACATGATTATCGAAGAACTCAACCGCCGCCACGTCGAATACGTCAAAGCTCGTTATCCCGACAACGTCGACAAACTCCGCGCCATGTCCATTATCGAAAACGGCGAAGTCCATATGGCTCGTCTCGCTATCGTCGGCTCCCACAGCGTCAACGGCGTCGCTCGTATTCATTCCGACATCCTCAAATCCACCACCCTACACGACTTTTACGAATACTGGCCCCGCATGTTCAATAACAAGACCAACGGCATTACTCATCGCCGCTGGC
>JAFXEU010000006.1 GCA_017520845.1 Kiritimatiellia bacterium
GGGATAGCCGTACACCATGTGCAGACAGATGGTTCCCATTGGCGTACAATGGTCCAGTAGTGGTACATTGGCTTTTTTCTCAAAAAATGCCCCCTGTAATAGGGGGCATTACATCAAATGTATACACCTGACTCCAACTTGGCCTTGATCGACTGCTGGATCGCGGCGGGGGCCGGTATTTTTGATACATCCGGATTGATGCAGCGCGTAAAGCCTGACAGTGATCCGATCGTCGCACGCTGTGCCGTGCGGTTGCCGAATGTGGCTGACGGGAAGGATCGCGCCGTGTATGCGTATTGTGCGCGGCGGATCTGGATATACGCCGTTTGAGGTGCTCCAAACCCGGTGAAGTTTGCGCCGCCGCCGTTGAGAACTGGGGGCGTCAAGCTGCTGCCTGTCAGCCCCTGTACTGCCTGGACTGCAGTCCGCGCTGCTGCTATTGCCGACGACACGTTTACACCTGGTGCGTCATTTTGTGACTCGGTTTGCAGCGCCGAGGACGAAGCCAAAATCGGTGAGATCGTGGCCGCGATCTGACGCGAGAAAAGGCGGTTGCCCTGTGACGCTGTGAGGGGGATGTCTGCGCCGATCGTCCCGCTGTATATGCCTATGGGATAAAAGCCCCAACGGCCGGAAAGGAGAAGGTATGCAACGCAGCTGCCAGACGTCAGATCAACCGCATATTCGGCTGCGATCGTGCATCCGGTGACTTCGGCCGGGTTTAGCTGAATGTTGCCGATGTACGGCAGATACACCGAGATCGTCACGTCTTCGAGATCTCGGAAGTCTTCAAAATGCTGCGGTATATATGCCGATCCTGCATCTATTAGGCCGGTGTACTGCCCCATGATCCCTACATTTCCCGCGCCCTCCGTGCCGAGATCTAAGGCGACACGGCCCGTTCCGAGACGAATCGCGCCTGTTCCGGCGTTTGTGTAGCCTGGGAGGTTGATCAGCGCGAAGGGGTAGATCCTAATAGATGTGATGTATTCCAGGACGCTGGAAATGTCCGCGCTGCCTGTCTCGGCGAAGGCTCCGATCGCAAACTGTAAATTTTGCCAGAAGTTTTGATCTGGATCGTTGAGAGTTGCCCACAGTTTCGCGCCCAGCTTGGAGACGTGAACCTGACGAAGGGCGTAGAGGGTGAAAAGCCCAGTCGCCGATCCGGTTGGAAATGTGCGGTTGAAGTCGATCGAAACGCCGATCTTGTCCCGATCATCTGGATCGGGGGGTATATATTGCGGTTTGTCGCTGGATTTGTAATCGTTGCTGTCAACATCTAACGCCGTTCCGGCGATCTGCCACGGACGCAGCTCGTCGTGATCTGTTTCGCCGTTCAGCAAATATCCCAAAAATTCGTTATTATCTGAAATAGCTGGATAATATTTGCTGCTATCAGTTGCATAGGTATGATCAGCGCTATGACAGTAACGCATTTGATAGGACATAGTCGTGCAGTATTCGTCAAATGTGTACATGCGTCTAATGATAGCGATGTCAGACCGTCTGACGCCCTGAACAGTAAAATTTCCGTTTGTAGCCGGCACCATTTTAGCTGTCATGCTAGTAGATCGTATATCATCCAATGACAGCGTACCTATATAGCCGCCTAGCATAATATCTGGAGCGGTAGCGTCCGCGATCGTGGTGTCGCCGAAAAATAGTTGACCGGTCGACGGGCTGACACGGTATCCACCATTCAGCCATGATGTTGACTGCTGATAAAAACGGGATCCGCCGATCAAATAGGGGGTGTCGTCGTCCCTATGCAGTAAAACGGCCGGTGACGGCTGGTAATATCCGGCGACGCCGCCCGATGTATTGATAGGACGCGCAAAACCGGACACGCCAAACGCGCTGCATGCATAGTCAATTTTTACGCCGTTAACTGTGACCGTCTGCATGGTACCGTCCAGGTTGGCGTCTGTTACGGTGATAGGTGTTAGGCCGGTATGCCCCGAAAATGTGACATTATCGCGGGTAAACGCACGCGCCACTAGTTCTTCATGCGAAATCGTGATAATCGCATATCCGTATGACGTGTCATCAAATGTCGCCGTCAATACTAAATATGTATTATCGACGCGCGTCGTGTTTGGATCGTATTTGTTCAGCAACCGCGCGTTATATGTATTATAGCTAGTTCCCAATGGTATTTGACTAAATGCAGACCACAGATCATTTTTATATAGTGATAGATACGGGTTGTTTTCGTTGGACGTGTTTGTTTCCGCGCACGATACTAGACATACATCTACATTTTCTGGTATTGTGGCATTTTGCACGATCACACGTTCATTTTCTGAATCTACGGTATAACGTGACAGTTTAAACGCCGCCGGTAGTTTGTCGTAGTTTATCCACCCGATCCAATACGCATCCGAAAAATTTGGATCATCTATATTTAGATCGTTTATTATTTTGTCAGTCGCCTGGAAATTTTGTGCCGGCCAGTCAATGACCGTTGGAAACTGTCCCGCCGTGATCATGTATTTGCACCCCCTATCACTGACATAACATAGCAGAAATCAGTTGCATAGTTTACCACAAACGGCGATCTGTTGAACTGGATCGTTTCGACCTGGATATTAGATTTTTTTGTGTATGCAGGATCGGATAGCATAGGCTGCCGGATTCCCTGCTGCCGTGTGATCGTGGTGTCGATCTGCATGATATAGTCTGCATATGATGTCAGATCATCCAGCACCAGGCGCAGCCCATACCGGCCGCCGGTCAGTTTGTCGACGTCTGCTATGGTGTAATACATACCATCCAATACGGCATAATTGCAGCGATCCGTGTCGGTATTATCTGCCGTCGCTGCTATGATGATGTAGGGCTGATTCTCGGCGATCGTTTTTTTTGCCAGGATGATCGCCGTGTGTAGCTGCGTATAATAGGGACGTTTGTCCAGGCGTTTCGGGTCTGCTGTGCATATCCCATAGGTCAAAATCATTTTATCGCCCCCTTGCAGGAACCGCCCCCATCTGGGGGCGGTGAAGGAAATTATGGAACCGTCAAATCTAAGGCGCCCCAGCTGGGGCGGGTGTCAAGTCAGCGTGAAGACGACGACGTTCTCGCCTACGTCATTCATGCACGAGGTCTCGACCTTGTAAAAGTTGTTGTAATATTCGCCATTGGCATTATATGCCGAGGTGACTCGCATATTGTTATTATTGATCGCTGCGGCGTCCTCGTCGAACATGACGCCGACGATGTAGGACTGCTGGACCGTATCATTGCCGATCGTCACGTCGATCTTTGTCCGGTCAGCGACTGCATAGGTCGTTCCGGAACCCTGCCAGAACGGCACCGTTTCATAGCTGCCGACCTTCGTTAGATCATTATGGAACGTGTCCGCCTGCATGAAGACGTCCATCGCGCGGCCATACAGGGAATTGATCACGACGTGCAGATCGGTGTCCGGCGTATACGTCGGATAGCCGGTGCCGCCCTGGTTGTATGTGGTCGTTCTGACCTTCAGCCGATCTTTTACGTCAAGCATCATGAACGCGAGATAACGTAAAAACTGCGGGTCAGTGTGTGCGCGCGCTGCGGTCAGCGGAGTCGCGGGTGCATAGTCGGTATTATAGAGCGTCAGGAGCGGGATCACCTGGGCGCCGGCCGTGTTGATCGTCGACGCGATCAGCCTGTTGATCGTCCGCATCACAAGAGAGTCCATCTTCTGGGTCCTGCTGTTGTCGATTGTGGACTCGATCATCGAAAAGAAAGCGTTAAGCTGCTCGACGCTCCGGAACGCACTCTTTACCTGCTCTTCGGCGAAGGAACAGTCAATCTACCAGGCCTCTTTTTGATTCCAAAACGTCTGCTTCACCTCAGGGGGGTTGAATTCAAACTGGTTTACTGTCGTTCCCGGCGTCAGCTGCCAGGACGGATTCTGTTTGGCGTCGAAATCCTTCGTTCGAACCTTCGCGAGGATGCTGCCATACTCCCAGGCGCTTCGAAGGATAGACGGCGCATAACCGGCATAGGGCCGATCTACAAATACCATCTTCCCGATCTGATCGATCAGGGATTTTACATAGTTATCCTTCCACGTCGCGTCGAAGACAGTCGTCCCGATGTCGACGACGTTTGACAGATCTTCATTTACCAGCGCGGCGCCCTCGGCGACCTCGCTATTGATCGTATTCAAGATCGTTGCAATCTGTGTTACAGTCATAATATTACCTCCAAACTTGTAAAAATAGGCGTTTTGCCAGGTCTTTTTTGTACTTGCCGAATACGGTCAGGCCCAGCTCGATCAGCTCGGCCGCAGCGGCGGGGTCCATGCTACCGGTGATCGTTTCCGTTGTGGTATCGGTGCCGGTCTCCGTCTCTGTCTTGCTGCCGGTCGTGGTTGATGATGCCGTGTCCGGCGTGCCGGTGTAGGATGTTGTTGTCGACCTGGATCCCGTTTCGGTCGTTTCATTTTTCCGGTCGTCTTGCCAGCCGGGGTTGTCGTAGGGGTTGACGCTGTTGATCGACGTCGTTCTGTAATTGTTCGGCGTGTCAGTCGTCGTGACGGATTGATTCCGTTGCGCCGTGCTGCTGCCGGTGCTGCTGCCGGTCGTGGATCGCGTCAAATCCGGTGTGCGTGTTTTTTGGCGTATTTGTGCGTATGGCATGCCGTCGATCATCGCATCATATATCAGCCGATTCTCCGAAAGTGTCGCCTGCATGATTCGCTGTGTGTCGCCTATGCTGTCGTACCAGGTCATGGCGTCCCAATAGTCCGCCGTAAATGATGATAGGGCGATGTCGCCGTCGATCCCGATCTCGGTCAAAAAATCTAGGATCGTCAAAAATGGATTCACGTCCCAGTCCTCTAAAACCTCGTGCCAGGGTTTCAGATCGTCGTACATCACGAATCACCCTCTTTCCGGTCATCGTCCTGCTCCGCCGGCTCAGCCGGTTCTTCGTCTTCCCGTTCCGGCGGGGACGAGTCGTCCTCGACGCGATCCTCTCCGTCCGAGTCGATTTTAACGATCACCTTTGACTCGTCGTTTGCCTCAATCTTGATCTCGATCGGTGCCGGTTCTTCCAGAGTCGGTGCCGCATCGGCGGCCGAGTTTTCTGCCGGCGCTGGGTCGTCGTCCTGCTCTGCCGGCGCGGGATCGTCGTCCTGCTCTGCCGGCGCGGGATCGTCGTCCTGCTCTGCCGGCGCGGGATCGTCGTCCTTCTCTGCCGGCGCGGGATCGTCGTCCTGCTCTGCCGGCGCGGGATCGTCGTCCTGCTCTGCCGGCTGCAGGTCGTCGTCTTGATCTGCCTGCTGTGGATCGCCGTCCTGGTCTGCCGGCTGCGGGTCGTCGACGCTGCCGTCTTCCTGTTCGGTGGCACGCTGGATGATCGGATTCAGTTCGACTGTGATCGACGTTCCAAACATCGCGTTGATACGGTCCAGGCCCTCCCGGACTGTTGCCAGCATATCGTCGATATTGATCGCGGCCAGGTCGACGCCGTCGTCCAATTCCGCTGATATTAGGCGTTCACGTTTCATGTTGTCGTGCGTGGATCCAATTCCGATTGATTCGTAAAAATGACTATAGATATATTGCCGGATCTCTACTAGTTGCACGATCTCCCGGCTGCTGGTTGATTGGGTCATTGGAAAACTATGCAAATCAGACACTAGGCTACTTTGGGCGATCTTGTACGGGTCGCCATCATACATCGCCTCGATAGCCGCCTCGGCTGAGATCGCCGTCGGTTTGTCGTCCGCGCTGATCACGTTGGTCAGCCTGGTGTTTTTTTGGGCGACGTTTATCGAAATGTCGTTATCTGCTAGGATCGTTGCAGTCCGGCCGATCAGCGCAAACAGGCCGCCATACATACTGTAAAAATATTTATCTGGTTCGGTCAGATAGACGATCTCGCAGTCGACGCCCGGAGTCAGATTGTATGTTTTTGAAAATACCGGATTCGTTACCAGCACGCGCCTATGCATATAGTAAATAGTCTGGTTCTCGGCGCGGTTGCAGGGTTGCACTACCAGATCACCAGGATTCAGCGTGTAGATCCCGGATTGACGATTATCCAAAATCGCTTGATCCAGTTTAAAAAATGCGGCGTTTCCATTGATGATCAGACAGTATTTAAAAAATGTTTCGTCAATCGTTTTAGGGATGCCGTCGAAGACGAACAGTCGCATGCATATATACGTCAGCTGCCGAAAATAAAAACGGTATAGCGGCGTAAAATGCATATCAAAATCGTAGGATCCAAACGGTGTAACTAGATTCCCGTACTGTTCCCGGGGGTATTTGTCAGCCATTATACAGACCCCCATTTCTCAATGATGTTTCCGGCGTCGTCCTCAATCTTGTAGCCGATCGTGTCGGGATCCTGGGCCTCGTTCCGACAGCATCGCCGCGCCTCGTCGAGGGTTTTGGACTCCAGCTCGATCCAGCTCGGGATCGGGACTTTCATTTTTGTGATTTTGATTTTAAACATTTAGATCACCGCCTTCGACGTAAAGCGCATCCAGGCCTTGACGTTCTCGCCTGTTTCGTTATCTGCGTAGAATGTTTTTTGCTGCCGGATCAGCGCGGCGATCACCTTCTGGGCCTTGGTCTGTCCGGCCATGTAATAGATCTGGTGCAGCGGATTCGAATCTTCTTGATCCTCTTTGTAAATTATAGTGTGCTCTGGGTCCTTGATCTTGGTCGTTTTTGGATGCCAAAAGATCAGCGGGGCGTCGTTATATTGATATATATCGCCTTGGATCGTGCGCCCGTCATAGATCACGAAAAATGTCAAAATAATTGGATGCTGTGACAGATGCTCGGGGGCGTGTCGATATAGCGCAATCTCCCATGTACCCGTCGTGATCATTTTCAACTGCGGATTGTCAAACGCAAAATACTTGGATACTTTCGTCGTCGCCTTTGTGGGGCTGCAGTATTCGACCGCGATCTTGGTCTTTGTGTCGCCCATCGTGTACACGTCGATCGTCCCCTGCTGCTGTTGCTGGATCCTAAATAGGCCCATATCGCGGAAATAGGGACAGTGTTTAGATACAGTATTCGCCAACATATAAATGATAACGCCGTCACGGTCTCGAATCAGGCTAGACAGCAGATTTTGAAATTTGACAAATTCGTTAGCCAGGTAAAATTGACGTGTTATGAATTCGTCGAAACAGATATACTTGATCTCGCCGGCGTCCTGGCCTTTGGTCGTCTCGGCGGCGTTGATGCTATAGGCTCGGCAAAATGGATCTTTATCCTGTGCCGTTTTGATGGTCCTGCCTGCGTCGTCGGTATCGAAACGGCACAAATACCAGGCGCGGCGCCAATAGGTCACGCTATTATATTTGTGTTCGGTTTTTTCGTCGATGTAGTTCTTGACGCTGCCGTCTTTCTGTAGATCAAAATAGTGGGGCCTGAATAGGTTCTGAATGTTGGACGGTTTGATCATTTCGTCCATGCGGCGGATATATGCCGACGGGATTCCGTGGTCGATGTATGTATCTATGATCTTCCGGCAACAGTCAAACGTTTTGCCGTTTGATCTTTGACCGATGATCAGGCGGTACGTCGCGCCGGTCGCGTCGATCTTCCGGCTGCTGTAATAGCTATTCTTCATTTTTGATCACTTCATATTTTTCCAATTGTTCATCATATGTCAATTGATCTGCTATATCACGATTTTGATTCATGTCCCTAAGCCACGGTGATCCACAGCATCCGCAGCCACATATCTCGATTCCATATTTCTTCGTGATCTCTGCGAGATCATCCAAAAAATTTTGCATATTTTGCATACTTACACCCCCTTTATTATAACACGATCTGCCCCGATCGTCAAGGGGCGATCGGGCTAAAATCCAGCATTTATGCAGCACCCCCCGACCGTACAAAAAATTTTTGTCGAAGCATCTCGACGCGATCCGGGTCCAGCTCGTCCAGATACTCCAGCGGATCGTCAGTAAAATTAAATCCCTGATCACGCAGCAGGACAAACGACCGGACCTTGACCATCGCCGTTCTGCCGGTGTAGTCGGTGATCTCTTCTGCCGGCCGTTCCCCGCCGTAGACGGATTGCTTCAGCCCTGTTTCCTCTGGGTTGATCACCATGTCAGCGTCGAAGACCTCGAATCTTTGGCCGTTATTTTCAAATTTACTGAAAAATGATTTTTGATTCCCGTTCTCGTCCTCCCACGGCTGCGCCAGTCCGGAAACGTGGTATACAAAATTCCCGCCGGGGGTCTCGAAACAGTATTGTTTCAGACCGGTTGTCTTGAATCTGGTATAATGTTTGCGTTCAAATTCCCCGATCCCGATCAGGATCGCGGGATCGATGTGGCGCCGGTCGCAGTAGTCCCGGACACGCTGCCGGATATGTGCGTTATACGATGCGATCAAATCCTCGTTCAAATCCTTGCCTTTAATCGAATCCGTGTCGCTATATAGTATTTTGTGATTATACGCCCCACCGTCATGGGCCAGGGCGTGGAAGAGAGTCAGCAACTCGAATCGCGCCCACGCTGCCACCCACACGCCCCACTGATACAAAACCGGCTGGAACTGGGTCTTTTTTGTGTTGACACGCTGCGTCTTGTCGATTTCCACAACGCATTTTTCGGGATTCCAGCGGTAGTTTGTGCGGACGGGATCCTGCACAAATATTCCATAGATTCGATTTAGAAACGACTTGATCAGCTGGTATGCTGCCAGCTCTTCCGGTGTCGCGACTCGCTCCAGCTCGATCTCCTGCAGCCGCCTCTTGGCGTCCTGCTTTTGGGCGTAGAGATCGATGCAGGTATTTGTGATGTAGTCAGGCAGTGATCCGTATCTACTGCCGACGACCTCCAGGATCCTATAGCTGCCGGTGTAAAATTTGCGTAGTAGATAAAAATCGACGTCCGTCAGCGTCAGAACGCCGCGATCCAGTTTGAACAGTTTTTTGTTTTTCATGCTGCGTCGATCTGTCAGATCGATCTTATGGTAGTTTTTAGCGTAAATAGGTAAAAATGCGACGTCAGGCAATTTGGACTCCAGGTTTTTTACTTCCAGCGTGATCATCAGGGCGCGATTCTTATAGACGCCCTTGTGCGCTGCCATCTGCTCGATCTCTTCCGGCGACTTCGGCGTCGGTAATAGCTTAAAGCGCTCCAGCGGGAATTTATGCAGCAGTATTTGTGCTATATAGTGACTGTTGGCGTCCCAGTCGTCGACGTCTTCGATCACCTGATTTTTGTATAGTGACGTTACATAGTTATAGCCGCCGAAAAATGCAGTCCTCAATTTTTTTAGGACCTTTAGGTCGTCTTCGTTTTCTGGTTTCAGCTGCCGTTTTTTGATCATTCCGGCTAAAATGTGTTGACCGCCGTCTGCACTGGCCATTTTTTGCGTTATGATTCGTTTTGTACGCTGCGTCGCCGTCAGCGGGATCTTGTTCGGCGTGCCGTAGATCGCCGCCTGTTCCTGGTAGTATTTTAGTAGGATCTCGCAGTCTCGCTTTATATACTTGTGCTCTTCGTCAGTCAACGGCGTTTCTTGATGCCTGATCTTTGCGTAGTCGTAGCCCTTGATTTTTGGGATCCCGATCTCCTCGCCCATTTTATCCAGCGACTCCTCCGTGTATTGCAACGAATCGCGAAATGAAAACACGTCGAAGACGGTCGACAATATGACCTCGTGATTCGACTTGGCGATCATTTCGCCGTCGATGGATAATTCTGAACAGAAAAAACCGAAATCAAATTTCAGGTTATGGTCGAAGACGATCATCCGGTAGCTGTGATTCAGCTGGAATTCAGCTCGGACGTTGGCCAGGAACTCGCGGAGATCGGCCCACGTCCGGCCGTATGCGATTTGATCGCCGATGCCAAACGTCCAGACGTACATCCACGCGATCCGATCTTCGTAGTTTGTCGACTCCAGGTCGAACGCTGCGACGATCGGGCTGCATTTCCGATCCCGACGGTACCGCGCGGACGTGCGCGGATACCGGTCGAAATCGAAATCGGTCCATTTTACATAATCCATTCCTTCGCCCCCTTTAGGTTGTCGGAATCTTCACCCATCCGGACGTCCAGTCCTCTCCGTTTTCGTCTTCCTCCTTCATGACGTCTGCTAGGGTCTGGATCGCCTCCGGTTCGACGTCTTCGTCGTGGGCCGCCTCTTCTGGCGTCTGGTATTTTCCTTGCAGTTTCTCGGCGCCCCGCTGGAGGATGTCGTCGAGATCTTCTCCGGTCTCGTCCTCCAGGCGGCCGCGATATTCTGTTAGGGTCTCTTCCAGGATCCTTCGCAGATCCTCCGGTTTTTTTGCAATGTTTACCGCATCCACAACGGCGTCATACAATGACAAACTATAGCCTTTTTCCTGCTGCTTGCGTGCTAGGGCTAGTAATTGCCACAACACGGGCAAAACGTCTTCATAGGGTTCAAGCTCTTCTTCTGTTATACCCAGCTGAAACGCGACAGCCGCCCGTCGTTTTTTCAGTTTTTCTGCCGGCGTCCGTTCGATTCGTGTTAGTTCGTGTTCTACTTCTGCAATTGTTTTCTCGATGTCTATGTTCAGTTCCATCAAATTTTTGATGGACGTGTCAAAACCTCCGATCTTGTTCGTCCCTATGACCGCCTTGATATTTTCCAGGTTGGTGACAGGATCCGAGATGTCAGCGACGCCTTGCTTTTGCAATTCGCCGATCGCTCTATTTGCCTTTACTAGGACATTATGCAGCCTTTGGGCGGACTCTCTTTTTTCCCTGCGTCGCTGCCGTTCTTCGGAGGACAGCCGGCCCTCGTTCTTTTTGCGGGTCTGTGCCATGCGTTCCCGTTTCTTTGGGCTGCTCTGGTTTTGCATGGCTTCATCTATTCCTCGCAGCGTCTCGATTGATGCACCCGGTTCGACGTAATGGAAATTATATCCTCCGGCGCTCTCGCGCTCGAATCTCAATACTTTTCCTATGTTTGATGCATCAACGCCCAGCGCCTTTGACGCTGCCGATATGGTAGGGTAGATCTGCCCGGTCTGCGGGACGTAGATCTCGTTTTTATTCCGTGCCATAGTCCGCCCCCTTCACAGCCGGCTGCGATCACAGCCGGCTGTCTGATCTCCTATGATGTCAGGCGGCGATCTCGACGCCGTCAGTCCACCAAAACTCGTTGCTTTCGGGTCTCCAGACGGCGATCGTCTGCCACTGGGATCGCGCCGTCTTCTTGATCATGATCGTGTCATAGCTCCAGCAGATCTGATCCTTGCCGATCCACTTGATCAGCGTGTCCTTGGATCTGTCCGGATATGCTGCCTTGATTGCCTGTTCCAGCTGCTCCAGCTGCTCTGCCGTGCGCTTGATCGGCGCCGGCGGGGTCCACTTCTTAGCCATTCTTCACGCCTCCTCGTCATCGTCCGGCCGGATCTCCAGCTCTTCGTCCGTCATCTCTTCCGGGATCTCTTCGTGCATGATGCCGGCGCCGTCTTCCCACCAGTTATTGATCGGGCGGCAATTTTTCAGGGCGTTTGTTACCTCGTTGTCAGTTTCAAAATCGTCTTTGGTGCAGCCAGCGAGGATGCAGTCACGGATCCCGAAACAGTCGCCGAAACGATGCACCAGGACGGCGTCCTGGATGATGCCGGCAGCCGCATCATCGGCTGCGATCAGCTTCACGTTCTCCAGGTAGTATGCCTTGATCCTCTTGTCGCTTTCCAGCATTGCGTTTGCAGCATCATCGCCCAGATCATAGGCGATCGCGACATGGATCTGATTGATCGCGGCATCGCTCAGCCGGCCGTGAATCTTTGTGATTTTTTCGTTATATACCTTTTTGCCGTCCTCGCGCTTCCAGATAGTGACGATCTTGTTAAAATACTTGTGGCTGTTGGGGTATTCCGTCGCATAGATCGCGCCGTTCTTAGACGTTACGACGTTAGCCTGGTAGCCGCTAGGATCGTAGATTATCAGCGCCCCGCTCACGTCCTCGTCCAGCGTGTAGCCCTCTGGCATCGCGAACAGTGCCAGCTCGACGCTTTCGGCGTCAGTCGCGAACTCGTTGTGGATCAGCCAGTCTTCCAGATCCTTTGTCCAGGGCGTCCAGGTGTAGACGTAGCCCTCGAAGGCGTCCACATCGCCGATCAGCATCATCAATGCATAGTTTCTCATGATTTTTCCTTCCTTTCCTGCCGGCGCCGTGCGCCGTGTCTGGGTGTTTCCTTCGTTCCTGATTACAGTCCCAGGATCTCGGCGGATGCTTGTCGACGCATCTCTTCCAGTTCCTCGGCGGTTGGGGGCGTGTCCTTGGTGTATCGCCTGTAGATCTTATCATTGATCGTTCTCGTTTTGCCTGTAACGGCCTTGCTCACGGTGGACTCGTGGACGCCCAGCGCCGCAGCCGCCTCGGCTTGTGTTCTGTAGATCGTGCCATCATTCAGGCATATGATCTGCGCTGCCTTTGCCATTAGTTACACCCCCTTATTTTTTCCGGGATCTCTCCCTATTATCATTATACTATATCTTGCAATATATTGCAAGATACTTTTTGTATATCAATGCTATACAAATATATTATGCATCGCCCCCCCCGCGGCCGGCGTGATTTTTTGTTGAAAATTGTATACATTATATACAGTTTTATGCCGTGCATATTATGCAATTAATATACACGTTCACGATTTGTTTGTGCATTATGCTGTGTTTCAACATAGATTTTTTGGCGGCCGGCTCGATCGAGATCGCCTGCCGGAGGCTGTGTCCGGGGGGGCTGCGTTCCTTGCCCCCCCTAGGACATACCCCCCGCTGGCCAGCCGATGCAGCAGCAGTTGCAGCTCGATGCAGGCAGCCGGCACGGACACGGGACTCGATGCACTTTAGCACACTAAAAAAAAAAAAAAAAAAAAATAACACTCTGTACATATAATACACCTTGTAATGGGAAGCCAACTCTATACTAATTGTTGTTCCCATCCC
>JAFXEU010000066.1 GCA_017520845.1 Kiritimatiellia bacterium
CGCCATCCGATTTCTATTCTCGGCATAGACGGTGTGCGTGCCGCATTTCTTGCAGACGTACTCAAAGCGTTCCGGCTGCGGCATCGCCATTTTATAGCACGTCGCCTGCGGTCCGCGTCGAACCTTCGGCTCGGGCGAGGCCGCGAGTTTGTCGAGCATCGCGTTCAGCTCCGCGCGGTTGAAGTCCTTGCCCTCCGCCGCGAGCGCCGCAAGCGCCGCGAAGCCGATGCCAATCCGCGTCATCTGTGTTTGCATGTGCGCCATCATACCATTCCTTTGTCCTTATCGCGAATGAGGACAGTCCCCCAAGCTATTATAGTATAGCATAAAAACATTCACCCCACCAGTCTCACCCCACCAATGGGGTCAGACCCCCGCAAACTTATGTAAAAGAAGCACCCTCATTCAAGAGTGCTTCTTTTATTTAACATATCTTTAACCATAAGATCAAGCGAGCGACTTGTAAAGCTTCTCGATATCCTTAACCGAGCAGTCGCGCGGATTGCCGGGACGGCACGCGTCGGCATACGCGGACTCTGCGAGAAACTTTATGTCCTCCTTCTTGAGAACGCCCTTCAGGTCGGCCGGAATACCGACGTCCTTTGCGAGCTTCTCGACGGCTTCGACGGCGGCCTTGCGGTACTGGGGCATCGTCATCTTGTCGACGTTCTTAACACCCATCGCGCGGGCGATCTCGCGGTATTTGGTACCCGTCTTCGCAGCGTTGAACTTCATCGCCGTCGGGAGCAGAATCGCGCACGCCTTGCCGTGAGGCATATCGTAGAGAGCCGAAAGTCCGTGAGCCATCGCATGATCGACGCCGAGACCGACGTTCGAAAAGCCCATGCCGGCGATATACTGGCCGAGAGCCATTCCCGCGCGGCCCGAAGGCTTGTTGGCGACGGCATCGCGCAGAGACGACGAAATAAGACGGATCGCCTCGAGATGGAGCATATCGGTGATCGCGCAGGCGCCCTTTGTGATATAGCCCTCGATCGCGTGGGTGAGAGCGTCCATACCCGTAAAAGCCGTAAGGCCCTTAGGCATTGAAGACATCATTTCAGGATCGACGAAAGCGACGACGGGAATGTCGTGAGGATCGACGCAGACGAACTTGCGCTTTTTCTCGACGTCGGTGATGACGTAGTTTATCGTAACCTCAGCCGCAGTGCCGGCCGTCGTGGGAACCGCGAGAATCGGCTTCGAAGGATTCTTCGTGGGAGCAACGCCCTCTAAAGAGCGAACATCGGCGAACTTAGGGTTGGCGATGATGATGCCGACGGCTTTAGCGGTATCCATCGCGGAACCGCCGCCGATGGCGATGATCGAGTCGGCCTTTGCCGCCTTGAAAGCCTTTACACCGTCCTTGACGTTCTTGATGGTGGGATTGGCCTTGATGTCCGAATAAACAGCGTACTTGACCTTAGCCTTGTCAAGAATATCGGTTACCTTCTTTGACACACCGAACTTGATGAGATCGGGATCGGTAAACACGATGGGTTTCTTAAGACCGCGCTGCGCAAGTTCAGCCGTAATTGACGCGATCGCGCCGGCGCCATGATACGAGGTTTCGTTGAGTATGATTCTGTTGACCATAACGTTTTCCTTTGTTTAATTAAACAAATTATATCATAACAACCGCAATTTTTCCAGCGAAGTAATCAATGGGGATTACTCTCACATTTTAAAAAATGCGGAGGTAACCTTTGCGAGCGCTTCGTACCCGTCGTCGGTCGTGAGATACAGCCTGAACGGATGCACTCCATTTTCAAGTTTCAGCGTTATCGACCTGCCCGCGATCAAATCGCCCTTCTCGTATTCGAAAATGTGCGCCTCGTGAAGCCAGAGCTGACATCCGCCCGCACCCTTCGCGCTGAAAGTGACATCGCCTGTTTCAGGCACTTGTATAAGCCCATTGATCGCAACGCCGAAAGCGCCCTTTCGGGCCTTAAGCATCGCTTTCATATCCTTGAGATTCAACAGAAACGCCCCGCCGTCGGCCTTCATCGTATGGAAATTTGGAACCCAAGGCCAAGACTTCGCGCCTTTATCGAAAAAACTGACAAAATACGCGAACTCGCGCGTCATGTTGTTCAAGACAGGAATTCTTTGCAAGACGGTCGCCTTCGGAATCGCGAGCGCATCCGCCTCTATACGCCCCGGCGTATTATTGGCGTACCCCTTAGCGCCGAACGCGTCGCCTACCTTGGAGCATGGAATGCGCGATTGAGCGAGCATATCCGTCATAATCTTCACGCGCTCGGTGTACGCGCCGTCATTCGCGAGGTTAACGCGCTGAGCGGGATCTTTTACGACATTATAAAGCTCGACCATGTTTTCCCTGCCGCTGTTGCGCAAAAGAACAAAATCGCCGTCGCGCACCATCTGCTCAAACCCGAAGCCCTGTCCTGAGCCGCCGTCCACATACTCGGCGTATATGCGCGCCGATTCTATACAGGGATTTGGCCCCGGTTGACCTGTAAGGAACGGTAAAATGGAAATGCCGTCGCAATGAGCCGGCTGCGGAAGCCCCGCCACATCCGCGAGCGTCGCCATCCATGCGGGAAACTGAAAAGGTCTCGAACACACTCGCGGATTATCTCCCCCGCCGCAAGGAATCGTTCCGGGCCACACGGCTATTGCGGGCTCTCTTAGGCCGCCCTCGTAAATCCAACGCTTCATCCCCGTGAATGGCCCGTTGGAATCCATAGTCTCCGGCGTCCATCTTCCAAGATGCTCAGCGGCGGGGCCGTTGTCGGAAGTGAAAATAACGAGCGTATTTTTATCAAGCCCCTTAACTTCAAGGAAATTTCTGATGTCGTTTATAGCGGCGTCAAGGCGCGTAACCGCTGTCGCATAGCGCCCCTGAAAGGCGGGATACTTTTTAAAATCGGTGTACTTCGGATTGTATCCTTTATTGGCGGTCGTGCGCGTACCCTTAAAAGGGAGATGGCCTTTCGCGTTCTTCTCCCACTTAATGCCGCCGCCCCATTCGGCATCAGACTTATCAAGCGAGGGATAATCGATTTCCGTCCCGTACGCCTTGCCGTTCCCGTCGGCGCCGGACGGCTCCGCTCCGCTCGGCGGAATATGCAGAGTAAAGCCGCGCGAAAGATCCATTTCCGCCGCCGCACTCAAGTCGCTCGAATTCCCCGTGCCGTGAACCGTCGTAAAGCAGGCGTAACAGAAAAACGGCTTCTTTTTCTCCTCCGCGTCTTCAAGATGAGTTTTTACGAGCTGCTTGATTTTAGCGGCAAAAAGATCCGTATCGTAACAGTATTTTACTTCGCTGTCCGCAATGAGCCTGCGGTAGTACGAACCTTCCTCATCGCGCTCAAAATCGCACGCCCCGGCCGAAAGGGATTTATAACGGTTTAAAAGTTTTTCGTCGGACTTCACCTCGCCGGAAACATTCTCAATAACGGGCGACTCGCCTCTATGCGTACGCCAATCGACGTTCTTGGGCTCCCAGTGATAGAAGGAATGCCCGTGGGAATGACCGGGATAGCCGTAGGAATAATCAAACCCTGCGTCACACGCCATAGCAACGCGCTTTTCGCCGTTGCTTTCGTACCCGCCGCCGACACCCCACTTACCGATATGCCAGGTCGAATATCCGGCGGCCTTCATCACCGAGGCGATCGTAAGATCGGTCGCGATCGGACGGTCGAACATGTTGTCTCGGAGATTGCAATGACCCTGATGCTTACCCGTAATCATCGACGCGCGCGCAGGCGCGCAGACGGGAGCCGTCGTATAGGCGTTCGTGCAGACGACACCGTCGCGAATCATCTTATCGAGCCCGGGGGTCGAAATCCTGTTTTGGGCGTTTCGCCTATTCTGCCAATATCCTATATCCCCCCACCCGAGATCGTCGCACAGGACGAGAATCACATTGGGGCGCTTGCCGGAACCGAGATGTTGAAGCGCTTCACCAGTCTCACAGAATTTACCCCCGACATAAGCGAAAGAGCGATGCGCGAGAGCGCTCACCGCGCATAGCCCCATAGCCTCGATAAAGGATCTACGATCCATTACACGACCCTTCCAGGGTTTGTCACTTCATCGGGATAACGTTCTTGTTTCCGCTCGGGATCACAGGCAGTATGAACTTCGAACCGTCGGCGTAAATCGTCGTTTCGCCCGCGGCGGGATTGACCTCGTAGTGACGCGCGCTTGAACCGGCGATGTCGACACGAAGCTTATGCCCCTTGAAGAATCTGTAGGCCGTCGAATCAACCTTGAACTCGAGAACTCTCTTCTCGCCCGGCTTCAAATCCTTCGCGCGGCAGATGGAATCGACGACGTTGTACGCCTTACCGTCGGGATAAACGTCGATGAGCTTGATCGCGACATCGGCGGAACTTGCCGTGGACGAAAGAACCACCTTGGCATAAACGTCACCGATTATGTCGAGATCATCCGTAAGGGTTTCGCCCTCAAAGCTGATCACGTCCTTGCGCGCGGCAATCTTGGACTGCTCCATCTGACCGCCGCCCGGGGTCAGACGTCCGCCGCAGGAAGGAACGGGATTCTTCGGATCGTGCTTAAAGGATTTCGCACCCTCGCCGAAATTCCAGTCCGTAGGCAGAGTGCCGCTGACGGGCCACGCGTCAACGAAGCACCACTCGTTACGCCCCATGACATAAAGAAGAATCTGTCCGGGCATGCTGTCGGTCGAAGGCTTTTCGCCGCGAACGATCTTATGGAGGAAGTCGAGCTCAAGATCCTCCGTCACGCGCCCGCCGAGCATCTTGTAATTGATGTCGCCCGAAAAGACGTTGACGCCGTGCGCCCAGGGGCCCTGCCTTAAAAAGACGCGGCGTCCGTTGCGCCTTAAGGTATTGTAGGTGCTCATCGTCTCGGCACCCATCATGTCGAACCAGCCGCCCTGATAAAAGACGGAAGCCTTGCATTCGTCGAGCTTGCCGAGATCCGCTCTGGATGTCCAGAACGGATCGTCGGGATCGGTGTAGGAGGCGAGTTCGTCGTAGGCCTTCTGCCCCGCGAACTTGATGTGCCAGCCGCTCTTGAAAATATCGACTCTGACGCCGTTGGAGAAATAAAGCGAATACGGATCGAGCGTCATCACGCTGGGAGCGCAGGCGACGAGTTTTTTAGCTCCCGCGCGCATCGCGGCGAACTGCGTGGCGGCCGGAAAAGATCCCCCTACCATAAAAACCTTACCGTTGCACCAAGGCTGAGCAGCGACGACATTATCGACAACATCGCCAGCATCAACCGGAAAATCAGGACCGTAAGGATCGAACTTGCCCTCACTGTTGCCGGTACCGCGCCAATCGACTCCGACATTTGCAAAACCGATCTTGTCGTAGTTCTTTTTGTTCATATGCTTGGCGATGCGCGTTCTCTTGTAGGGCGAAAGCGTAAGCTCTGCGGCGACCTTGCCGGTCGCGTTCGTCGGCACATAAACGACCGCCGCCACCTTTGTTCCGTCTTTCAGGGAAAATTTTGTAATCTCCACCGAATCGTCGGCAAAAAGAACGGCGCCAATAGCCGCAGCGAAAATCAATGAAGCGAAGAATTTAAAATTTTTCATAACTGAGCCTTCGTATTATCAATAATTCTGATTTTGAATTATACGCAATTTGCTTTAAAAAGTCAAAGTCGGACGCACAAAAGCCAAGTCTTACACGGCCTGACCGCCATCCACGGGGATTATGCATCCGCTCGTTGCGCGCGCATCAAGAAGAAACGCGACAGCCGCCGCCACGTCGCCGGGAGTCGGCCGTCCTAAAGGCGTTGTTCCGGCCGGCTCATGCACATCTACAGGCGCAAGCACGGGACCTGGCGCAACGGCGTTAATGCGCAGAACCTCCGAATATCGTCTAGCGTATTCAACGGTGCAATCCATCAATGCGGCCTTAGACTTTTCATAAGGCGTGGAAGGGGCGCGTTTTAAAATGCGGGAATCTAGAATGTTCACCACCGCACCGGGCATCCGGCGTTCGGACATGAGTTCAATAAGACGCTTTGGGGCATGATAATTAAGCGTCATCACGTCCGTATCGTCAAGCGCGAAAAGCGCTGCGTTATTTACAAGCGCATCAGGCTCTTTGCCGTCTAAAAGCGAAACCGCCGCGGCATAAAGCTCTTCGGCTCCGCCACGGCGAGAGAGATCTGCGACAATATCCGCTCCCGCATCATTGCGATGCGAAGAGCGGATAACGTGCCAACCTAGGGTTTCAAGATGTTCAGCGATCGCCGCGCCTAGCCGCGTCGTGCCCCCTGTTACTACAACAGAGCGCATCTTACTCTACGTTCAGCTTCTCTTCGGGGCGAAGCTTGACGGAATCGATAATCCTGAATTCGCCGGGATTAAGAGTGATGAAGTCCTTGTCTCCGAACTGCTGGAGAACGCACTTTCTCTCGTTCTTGTAGTCGAGGTTGAGCATGTAAACCTTGCCGGCGTCCGGGAAGTAGGAGTAGACGATCCAGTTGCAATCCTCATCGGGATTCTCGAAGTCGTTGCCCGTAATGTACACGTTGCCGCGACCGAGCTTGGCGGCGTGCTTGTAGAGGTAGCCGACCATGCCGATGTCGGCGATCTCGGCGCCGCAGCCGATATCGGAGTTGCAGGCGGCGGGATAGTTCCACCAGTTCATGAGGAAGACCTGTCCTTTGCCCTTCTGGCAGCGGAGAATGAAGGGTTCACCATCCTCGTCATCCACGGCAATCTCCTCATAGTTCGAGGCATCCTGCGTGAACTCTAACCTGCCGAGAGCGACCATCATCTTGCCGAAACGGCGGCGCGCGACGAAACCGAGATCGTTGGGCTTCTCGCTCGGGCCGGTAGCCCACCATTTGCGGTTCGACATGCCGATGACCTTAAGGCCGCAGAGCTCGCTCAGATCGCCGCCGTTGACGAGCTTCTCGGGCTTCATGTCGAGATACTCGCGCTTGTTGTCGGTCGAAAGATGGCAAAGACCGATAACGAGAATGCCGCCGCGGTTGACGTATTCGCTCAAGACCTTGTACTGCTTCTCGGAGCAGGTGTTCCAGCCGCCGAACATGACGACCTTGTAGTTGTTGATGAGGTGGTCGGCGGTCACGTTGTCGGCGGCGAACGAAACGATATCGCACTGGCCGTAGGGGGTCGCCGAGAAGTGGATGTTCTTGTTGGGAGCGAGCATCGGCGGCTTGGGCATGACGGAATTCAAAACCGTTCCCCAGCTCATTTCGGGCGTGCCGGACATCCAGTTGGGATTCTTTTTGGCGAGTTCGACGGCGCCGCAGATTACGGCGGTGGGAGCATAGCCCGCGCCGCCAAGGTCGAGGTTACCCTTCGCGATCGCCCATGTGGCTTCGGGCTGACCGGCGGGAGCGGGGTTCTTGAGGCAGAACTTGTAGAAGTCGGAGATTATCTTGCGGTACTTCGTCGCGACGGGCGAGCGGTAATCGAGCATCGGGAATTTCTTTCTCGCCTCGGGCATTATCGGCTCGACGTACTTCTTGCGCATTTCGTCGGTGACGGGAACGTTGAGCTTTCTCAAAGGCTTGGGCATTTTGGACATCGGGGAATCTTCGCAGAGCGAGCTCTGGAGCTGCCAGTTGCCGGATTCGTTGATGATGATCTTCGCACCCGTCATGTATTTGAGATAAAAAGCCGTTTCGAGCGTTTTCATCTTGTAGGGATTCTTGTGGGGAATCCAGCTGTACCATTCGTGAGCGAGGTGAGAGCCCCACATCGGCAGGTTGTACTGACGGTAAAGACCGCGGCCGAGCGACGAGGAGAGCGTAAGGCTGCCGAAGGGGAAGTCCTCGGTGCAGGGAATCTCGACGCCCGCGGCTACTTCGATATCGAGACCGAAGTTGGCGGATGTGGCCATGACATTGCCCCAACCCATATCGTGAAGCTTGTCGACATGGGTGCGCACGCGCTTCATATAATCGGCGGCGATGGTCTCGAGCGTCTGACCGCGATCGCCCCAGTCGTCGAGAGCGAACGAGAACTTCTCGCCGAAGTCGTAACCGAGCCATGTCGCGCCGAGCTCATTGGTAATCACATGAGGAATACCGCGCTCGCCGCGGGAATAGATGCAGGTCGAATAAAGCCCCTTCTCCTTGGCAAGGCGGCACAGATCGCGAAGAATCTCGTTGCCGCGCCAGAACTGGAGGGTATTGCCGACCTTCTCCTTTACGCAAAGTTCGACGGCGCCTGTGGGGTCGAGAGTTCCGGGCTCCCAGTAGGTGAAGCAGAATCCGCCGGTAAGCATCTTGCCGTGGTTGGGATAAACGCCGGAGCCGATATAGATGCCGGCATCCTCGGGAACGGGCGTCTTTGTCGTAGGAAGACGCGGCAGCGCGGCGAGTTCTTTAGTCGTCTTGGGGTATTCGCGCTTGTTCTCAGTTTGCGCGAATAACGATACCGCAGCCATAACACTTACCGCAGCAACCATCATTTTTGTTGTCATCATTGATTTCCTTCTTATATTTTTAATCCTAACGGCTTCAAGACTCTCAAAATGCCTTAGACGACAAGGCCATCCCAAGCACCTGTACAGTCTGTATATTATAGCACAATTATTTAAGCATGAGAGCGGCGAGAAGTTTCGTAAAACGCGCTCCGTCGGTGACGGGAGAGCCTTCGGCGATGAGCGCGGCGTCGTAAAGAAGCGTCACGGCGTCGGAAAGCTCTTCGCCCTTCATGCCGGCGACCTTCTTGACGAGCGGATGTGAGGCATTCAGTTCGAGAATGCGCTTTTCTTCGGGAACGTCGCTCTTCATCGCGCGCATCATACGCACCATCGAAGGCGGCAGCGCGTTCTCCTTGGCGACGAGACAGCACGGCGAATCGATAAGCCGGGTCGAAACCCTCACGTCCGAAACCTTCTCGCCGAGTTCGGTCTTGACGGAATCAAGAAAGCCCTTCAGTTCCTTCGACGCTTTTTCGTTCGCGTCCTTTTCGGCCTTCTGCTCCGCCTCGCTGCCGAAGCTCACGTCGCCGCGGCCGACATCGACAAATTTTTTACCGTCAAATTCGCGCAGAGACTCCGTAAGATACTCGTCGACGGGATCGCAGAAAAGAAGAACGTCGCACCCGTGCTTGCGGGCGGCCTCGAGCTGCGGAGCCTTTCGGGCGTCGTCCTCACGCTCGGAGAGAATATAATAAATATCCTTCTGCTCTGACCCCATGTCCTTTACGTAATCTTCGAGAAAGACGCTCTTACCCGGATCATTGCGGGCGGACGGCCACTTAAGAAGCTTTTTAATCCTGTCGGCGTTCGAATAATCGACGTGGACACCCTCTTTAAGAACGGTGCCGAACGCGTTCCAGAATTCGTTGTACCTCTTCTCGTCCTTCTTCATCGACTCAAGAGTCGAAAGAATCTTCGCGGTGACCGCGCTCTTGATCTTCGCGATGACCGCATCGTCCTGAAGCATTTCGCGCGAAACGTTGAGCGGCAGATCGCTCGAATCGACAACGCCCTTTACGAAACGCAGATAACTCGGAAGAAGCATCTCGATATCGTCGCCGATGAAGACGTTCCTCACGTAGAGCGAAAGCCCGCGCTTCTGGTTTGGCATATAGATATCCATCGTCGCCTTCTTCGGGATGAAGAGAAGCGCCTTGAACTCTACCTGGCCTTCGCCGGAAAACGGAATCGTCTCGAAAGGCTCGTCCCAGTCATGGGTCAAGTGCCTGTAGAACTCCGCGTATTCCTCGTCCTTGACGTCTTTTTTGGCGCGCTTCCAGAGAGCGACCATCGTGTTGAGCGCCTTGGCCTCGTCCTCCTCGCGGCGCTTTTTATCCTCGTCCTTCTCGTCGGCGGGAATGTCGATCTGAGAGAAATAAATCGGAACGGAGATGAAATCGGAATACTTCTTGACAAGCTCGGCAACGCGCCAACGGTCGAGATATTCGATATGCTCGTCACGCAGATGAAGCATCACGCTCGTGCCGTAATCGTCGCGGACGGAATCGGAAATCGTATATTCCGCGCTCATATCGGACTCCCACATGAACGCCGCATCTCCACCGCGCTTCTTAGAAACTACACGAACCTTGTCGGCAACCATGAACGCCGCATAGAAGCCGACGCCGAACTGGCCGATAAGCTCGGGCAGATTCTCGCCGCCCTTCTCCTTAAGCGCCTTGCGGAAAGCCTTCGTTCCGGAGTTTGCGATTGTACCGAGATTCGCCTCAAGTTCCGCAGCATCCATACCGATGCCGTTGTCGCTGATCATAAGCGTATGCTGGGCCTTGTCTACGACGATATTTATCTTCCAATCCGGATTGTCCTGGGCGAGCGTTTTGTCGGTAAGCGAAAGGAACTTCGCGCGGTCGATCGCGTCGGACGCGTTCGAAATAAGCTCGCGAAGAAAAATTTCTTTCTTTGAATAAAGAGAGTTAACCACGAGATCAAGCATCTCGCTGATCTCGGCCTTAAATTGATTTGTCTTTGTTTCCATAATTTGTTATTGCACCGAATTTATATCACAATCCCTTCGGATTCGGCCCGTAAGCGTTTTCGCCAGGCTGGCTATCTTGACAAAGAAACACGATTGCCACTATCACTCCTACAATCGGCACGAACACTATTAGCCACCACCAACCGCTCCTGCCGGTATCGTGCATACGACGTACAAACACAGCCAATCCCGGCAAAAGAAGCGCGAGGGAAAACAAACCGCCCAATATGCCGCCGGTGCCAAGCAAAACATCAACTATCTGAAACCCGATGCCGAACAAAATATTGAACGCGGTAAACATCCAATATTCCGCGCGACGGGCACGCCCGGAGAACTCAGCGTACTTATTGAGGCAATCCAACCAATAGTTCATTTTTGTTTTCCTTTCTTTTTGTCAATATTTTCTTTTAACGGAACATCGACAACCTCATATTGAGATATTGTCTAAAGCCCACTTATCTACATAAATTATATCACAAAATTTATCCCCATACATCAAAAACGCGAACTCGAACGAGTCCGCGTTTTTAGTACTGATTGATGCGAAATCAATTAGCCGAGGATCGCGTCCTTGAGAGCCTTGCACGCGACGACCTTGACGACCTTCTTGGCCTTGATCTTGATCGTTTCGCCGGTCATGGGGTTGCGACCGGTACGGGCAGGACGCTTGACGAGCTTGACCTTGCCGATAGCGGGGAGCATATAGCCCTTCTCTTCCTGCTTGGCGCCCTTGACCGCGAGGTCGACGAGTCTCTCGTAAACGGCGAGAGCCTGCTTCTTCGTGATGCCGGCAGTCTCAGCGAGGGCTGCCATGATTCCGCTCTTGGTGGTGGGAACGATTTCTTTCTTAGCCATTTTTTTTGATCCTTTTATTTTCGCACAAGAACCACTCTTATGCGAGTATGTCCATAATATATCAGTATTTATTGGGTTTTGCAAGAGGAAAAATTAAAAAAGCCTTAAAAAACGCCTTTTTAAATGCTTGACACGCGCTGATGCCCATTTTTAAGGGCTCTAGCGCGTGTCTTTATGCTCAATCGCAACTTAATTAATTACCAAAAAGGACGTCGCGCATCGTGTAGATTTTCGCGCCCTTGCCCTTAGCCCATTTAAGAGCCTTAAGCGCACCGGCGGCGAATGCCGCGCGGTCCTGGGCCTTATGGGTAAGCTCGACTCTTTCAAGCTCGCCCGCGAACATTACCGTATGATCGCCGACGACGCTGCCGCCGCGAAGCGCGTGAACCGCGATTTCGCCGCGAGGACGCTCGCCTGTATCGCCGTAGCGACCATAAACAGCCTTGTCTGCGAGATCGACGCCGCGGCCTTTCGCGGCTGACTTCGCTAACATAAGGGCCGTTCCGGAAGGAGCATCCTTCTTATGGCAGTGATGCATCTCGGTGATTTCGATATCGTATTCGTCGGAAAGCGCGGCGGCCGTCTTCTCGACAAGCTCAAGGAGAATATTGACGCCGAGAGAATAGTTTCCGCTTTGAACAACGGGAATCTTCTTCGCCGCTTCATCGACGGAAAGCTGTTCCTCTGCCGTAACGCCGGTAGTTCCGATTACGTATGGAATACCCTCGTTCGCGGCCTTGGTAACGTTCACGGCGAGGCAGCTGTGATGCGAAAAATCGATAACACCCTCTGTCTCGGCGCTCCACTCGCGGTCGTACCCTTCGGCGACATCGACCTTCGAGACGACCTCAAGATTCATACCCTGGGCGAGCTCACAAAGCTTCTTGCCCATTCGACCGGCTGCACCTACAATTGCAATTTTCATAAGATAGTTAGAAGTTTAGAGTTTAGTGTTTTAAGTTCAGAGGTAGAGAATCCATTCCCGTTCCCAGTTCCCTGTTTTCATTACTTCTTTGTAACGCTCTGGCCCTCGCGCGAATCCTTTACGACCCAACCGAGAGCGGCGATGGCGTCGCGCAAACGATCGGATTCGGCCCAATTCTTCGCGGCGCGCGCAGCGGCGCGTTCCTCGAGAAGCGAGGCGACCTCGGCGGGAACATCCTCCTTCTCGCTCTTACCGAAAAAGATTATGCCTAAAACCTCATCCATGCGCTTAAACGCGTCAAGTACACCCTTCGCCGTCGTATTAGACGCATTCGTCTCGCGGACAAGCTCAAAGAGCGCTGCGAACGCGCGCGGGATATTAAGGTCGTCGTTGACGGCGGCGGTAAAATCTTCAAGCGCCTTCGCGACGAAATCGGGCGTCTCGGCGGCGGGATCAATACGCTTTTCAAGAGCATCAACGCAACGGTCGATACGTTCAAGCGACTTGCGTGCGTCCTCAAGAGCCGAGAAAGCGAAGTTAAGCCCCTGGCGATAATGGGCGTTCACGAGAACGTAGCGGATTTCGCGGCCCGTGAAACCTTTTTCCAAAAGCTCGCGCAAAGTAAAGAAGTTACCCGCCGACTTGGACATCTTCTCACCATTCACCTTAAGGTGGGCGCAGTGCATCCACGTATTCACGAACGGCTTACCGGTCGAAGCCTCAGCCTGGGCGATTTCGTTTTCATGATGCGGGAAGAGGTTATCGATTCCGCCCGTATGAAGATCGAACGTCTCGCCGAGATATTTCATCGACATCGCGGAGCACTCGATATGCCAGCCTGGGCGGCCACGACCCCAGGGAGAATCCCAGCCGACAGGACCATCGGAATCTTCCCACGCTTTCCAAAGGGCGAAATCTCCGACGTTCTCCTTGTCGTACTCGTCGGCCGCGCAACGCTGACCTGTGCGCTGATTATCAAAGTCGATATGGGCGAGCTTACCGTAGCCGGGGAACTTGCGGACATTGAAGTAAACGCTGCCGTCGTCGCTTTTGTAGGCGACACCCTTTTCGACGAGACTTTCGACAAGGGCGATCATCTCGGGAATATGGTCGGTAGCCGCGGGATAAACGTCGGCAGGAATTATGTTGAGCTTTTTAAGATCTGCAAAGAACGCGTCTTTGTAAGTCTTCGTGTAATCTGTAAGCGCGACGCCCGCGGCATTCGCGCCTCGAATCGTCTTATCGTCGACGTCGGTAAGATTCATGACGTGCTTTACCTTCATCCCGTTGAACTGGATGACACGCCTTAGGATATCCTCGAACGCGTAAGCGCGGAAGTTCCCGATATGGGCAAAATTATAGACGGTAGGTCCGCAGGTGTAAAGGCGGATCTCGTTATCGGCGATAGGCTTAAGCTCCTCGACGCCGCGTGTAAGCGAATTGAATACGTTCATCATATTCGTATATTATACCATATTTCGCATCGTATCCGCTCACTTCAGAGTATCGCGGTTGACGAGCTCTAGAGTCCTCTCTTTCAAAGGCTTTAAATCGGCCTTTTCTTTTCTCGCGGCGAAATAATCGTATTCAGCTGAAAGCGCATCCATCTCGTCACGAAGCTCCTTAGAGGCGGATTCCTTTAAAATACGAAATTTCTCGGCCGCCTGAATTCCGTTGCGCAACTCGAGAAAACGGCACGAATGCTGATTGTCGGGATATACGAGAAACGTGTCGCCCGCTCTAAATGGACCGAAACTCGCGTCGTTGCGCGGATCATACGGCCACGAATTGTACGCCCAACGGAGAAATCCGTCTAGATTTTTCGCAGCCGGGAAAAATCCGCACCAGAACGATTCCTCAAGCTGACTTTCCATAAACGTATTGGGCTTGCGCGGGACGCAGCAGACATAATACGTCGTCAGCATACCGGAATTGCGACGCGTCTCAACATTATTTGCAATGAACTTGGTCGTAACCTTGTCTATAACAGGACAATAGTTATCAATTTTCAACTCAGGATACTTTGAAGGATCGAAATTTCCAGCCGTTGAAATTTTAAGCTCGGGAGCATGCTTTTTCACAAAAGCCGATATCGCGCGCATATCTTCGACGCTGCGCTCATCCATCGAAATATATGTGCGCCCAAGCCATCCCTTTTCCTTTAAATGTTTTGAAAAATCAATCAAAAAAGGTTTCCAATAATCTTCAAAATCCTTTGATCCGGGCTTAGCCTCTATTTTTATCTCTTCACCTTTTTCGTTCTCTGCATAAACAATGTATTTCCACGGCACCATGGAATAACATGCGATATCGGGACCTATTCCGCAGTCGAAGCAAAATTCGACATACTCGTCAAAAACGGAATAATCGAACTTCCATGAACCGTCATTCATTTTAATATGGCGAATCATCGTGCCGTAACCGTCATAACATTGGTGATTCCACGGCAATTTTGTAACGGTTGTCGTTACGACCTTTTGACCGGCGGAGGCAAGATGCTCCCATAACGGACGCATAGCGGCATAATGTTCCTTAGAAAACGGTTTGCACGCTTCCCAGCGAGCGACAGCCCAGGGATGCTGCCAGATGTCGAGATAATACTTCCACTCGCTCGGCGGAGGCAAAACTCGATCGACAACCTTAAGAGTATGCGACTTAAGTCCGGCCTTGAACTTATAAACTCCGCTTTTGACGTTTTTAGGAATATGTATTTCACATACTACCAGCCTGTGAGCTCCGGGCGCAAAAGCCGCCTCTCCGCCATCCCATTCGATTTTATCCCAAGCTACAATAAACTCGCCGCTATTTGGCTCGCGTTCAAATTTTACGGGTCTGGCGATACCGATTCTGGCGGTAAAAGATTTTGGCAAACCTTCAATGGTCGGTTTGAAATCAACTATCGTCTCTCCGCGATTAACATTCTTGCATGTAAAAAACAAAGTTTCACCGCGCCATGCTGCAAAATCCGCAGCAAAAAGACAGCTACCGGCTAATGCAGTAGCGACAAAAAGCAATAAACATAAAAAAATACGTGTCATAATCTTAACCCTTTACATCATAAAACCTAAAAAATCAAAAAAAAGCTGTATCCCCCGAGCGAAGCGAGTCCGCGAAGCGGATGCCCTAGCAGGGGTGCGGCGTAGCCGGCAGCTTTTTTTTATTTTGCACACGGCAAAATAAAAAAAAGCTGGCGGCGTCCTACTCTCGCACGGGCGAGTCCCGCACTACCCTCGGCGATGGAGAGCTTGACTTCTGTGTTCGGAATGGGAACAGGTATTTCTTCTCCTCTATGGCCACCAGCAAAAAGCTGTAAGTTGAA
>JAFXEU010000067.1 GCA_017520845.1 Kiritimatiellia bacterium
CGCAGATAGAAATCGTAGTGAGATCGAGCTCCCCGCCAACACCCTTAAAAGTAGGAGTGAAAAGCGTAAAGCCAGAAGGAACCTTAATCATTTGGTACCCCACGATATTTGCACTCTCTAAAGCGAAAGTAACTGCCGCGCAGAGTCCTACGACCCCAGCAATCATTAATTTCTTCATCTCTTTTTCTCCTTAATTTTCCTTGAATCCTTGTTCAAGGTGTCCATCAAACTCCAGGCTTGAGATTCGGAATCTCTTCCTCGAAGAACTCTCGCGATTCCCAGACCGCGTCTCCTTCTTCGTCTCTTACCCGACGCCTTTCAGGACGTTTTGTAAGTGTCTTCAATAAGGATAAGCCCAAACCACCCGGAATGAACCTATTTCTCCTTAAATGGACAAGCCCATTATCTCATAGTGATGCCCATAAGTCAAGGGGAGTAGCGAAAATAAATGAAAAAAGTTGGATGGGTGTTTTTTACCTCAAAAATCCATTTCACCCCAGTAAAATAAGGGTGAAATGAGGGAACGGGGAACTGGGAATGGGAAACAGGGGACGGGGATCGAAAAATTTTTTCAAAAAAATTTCATTCGCTGTCGAGCTCTCGCGAGGCTTTCCGCGGTGGGAGAGGGAACGGGGAATAGGGAATAGGGAATAGGGAATAGGGAACGGTTTTAACTCACGCAAAGTACGCGAAGTCCGCGAAGTTTTTTCTACTGCGTCTTAAAGCGCGACGACTTAGAACGACGTTTGTGTGCGACAGATAGAAGGAAAGCTTGCGCCAAAGTCGATATAAGTCGTCTGCGCGTAGCGCAAGTAAAAAGGTTAAATCTCTTTGCGCTTGATGCGCTTAAGAATATTGCGCTGGAAATCTCGTGGGCCGCCGAAAAAGCGATTCTCTGAACAAGTCAGCGGTATGCCATTCTTGATCTTCAATTCCATCAGATGCAACGTACAGACAAGATTAGCCAATTGAAACAGCCTATATTTCGCGGGGCGCACATTTTGAACGAATTCAACTGGGCAACCTACATCATTCTCAAATGTTTGATGCAATAGATTCGTGACTGGAGATTGACCGCAATCATAATAGACCTTAACCACATCAAGACACGATAATTCTTCATGACGAGAATTTAAAAACGCTATCAAATCATTCCTGAGACTTGTAACAATTTGGTCTGTTGAATCTATAAACTTCTTGTTGACGCTTAGGCAATGATAACGGAAATCCACATGATGGGCAAATGCCATCATTCGAGAAAGAATACGCGCCCGGAATTTTCGACTAAGTATTTCGTAACCTTTTTCCTTGCGGATAAGTAGACCTGCATGAAAGCAATGCCCCTCTAATCCCAATTCTTCTTCCAACCGTTCCAAATCGGCTACGTGTTTCTCAATGCTCTGTGATTGATCGTGAAGAATCATTCCAAGAATATAAAACGGTGAGTCAGAGTCCGGATATTGGAATCTTCCAGACTCATCAATAAAAATACTCAACGTTTTTTCAGACATTTTTCCTCGTATAAAATGAGATGGTGACGGAAATCTCTCCCCGTCACCAACGCGAAGTCTTCTCTCCGCATCCCGATGATCCCTACCTTTCGGTTGAGATCGGTTCATATTATCTCATATCGCGGTTCAGAAAGCAAGTGGGGAATTTTGAAACACGACGCTCCCTGTTCCCTCTTCCCCGTTCCCTGTTCCCCAAGCGAAGCGCTTCCCTCTTCCCTAATCTAGTTGCAACAACTTTATGCCCAGATTGCGGAGCTGATTATTGCGCTCTTCCCACAGATCAAGATAGCGGTCAGAGGTCATTGTTTCCTTGGCTCTTTTCAATTCCGCCTTGGCTCGCTCATAAATCGCAATCTCGGCATCTTGCCTTTCTGTAAGGCGCTTGCCATATTCAACAACAGTTCCTCCGGCTTGAAGATACGCACGAGCCTCATCCTTCATTCCTTCGACCATTGCCTTTATTTGCCTCACTTCGAGCGAATCCGATGCCATTATCTCCTGTCGAGAATTCAGAGCCTGCATAAAGGATTCCTCGCTCGTGTTTCGCTGCCCAGGTCTAACGCCCGGTATTGCAAAACTCGCAAGAAACCGATCCCCCTCAAGCTCAAAAACATCTGACCATCCGGTCAGAATACCCTTCTCAATTACGGCAACATCCCCTATAATCTGCCGACGCGTCTGATCCTCTTGAAATTGTGCGACCGCTTCATGCTCTCCCTTACGGGCTCCTGTAAAATAAGCGACACTTCCGACAATTACGGCTACACACACAATCGCTACAAACACCACTCGCTTGCGAACGCCCCTCATTTCCCCATTCGCTTTTGAACCGTCAGCAGCAACAACTTTAATAGCCTTAATGCCGCGTTTGCGAAGTTCAGCGAACACCTCATCTCTCGATGAGGCGTTCATAGAGTCCTCATGGCGAACGCCGTCAGAGGTCTTGTATGCGTATGTATATTTCATTTTAGGGAACGGGGAACAGGGAACGGGGAACAGGGAATATTCATTGTCAGCCTCGCAATTTCTGAATCATCACATAGAGCATCTTGCTGATACTATCAATCAGAGCAGATGGAATATCCTTCTCAGCTACATATTGAAATCGTAATGCAAGATCGAGTTGCGTTCTTACTTCAAATAATGAACCTCGTGCTATAGAGATAAAATGAGCATATTCACTTCGTGAATCACGCCCATTGCCTTCTGCAATATTCGATGGAATGGAAATAACAGCACGTCTCAACTGATCGCACAATGCATAACGCTCTTCTTGCGGGAATTTACGAACTAGGCCATACACCTTTTCGCACAGTTCCATAGACTGCTTCCAAACCTCTAAATCTCTATAATCAAGAGCCACAACTCATCCCTCTCTCTCTTCCATGTTCCCAGTTCCCTGTTCCCTATCTCACCGGCCTTTCTTCGGATCAAACTCAATCTTCATCGGATTCTTCGGAATGGAGTGAATTTCATCCCATATCGCCTTTTGGAAGGAGTTTGTCGGTTGCGCCGCCCAACCCTCCATGCAAGCACGGCGATAGGTTGTCTTGCGAGACTGAGTTACACCAAGATTCTGAAGGTTGCGCATGATTGACTGCAATGCATCAAACGTGATTCCCTCGCTGTGCAATTTATCAAGATCACTGACGCTCTTGACCGTCTGCATCGGCGATCCCTTAAACTGCGAAACACCCGCTCCAAGAGTTGCAATCATAACACGAGCGAGCGCCTTATTGAAGCGAGGATTACCTTCAAGTTTAGCCACATTCAAAACGCCCCACTGCTCTTCCATCGCCACCAAGGTCAAGGGAAGGTTTGCGTCGTTAACGATGAAAACAGCCGCATTCGCACCTGCGGGAACCTTGTCGCCGAATTTCCACGACCCCTTCTCGATATCGATTTTCACGCGAATCGCACCATTGCACTTCTTAACCTGTGCATCAATATCCTGAACAGAATATTTATCCTGCGCATTCACGATAACGATCCGCCCTGTGCCAGGCTTCTCGATAATGCCGCCTGTCTTCTCCATCATCCGCTGACGAGCCTGCGCCTTCTTCGCAGCCTTCTCCGCTTCTGTCAATTCAGCCCCCTTCTCCTGAGCATACGAGGCTATCGCGCAAAACGCGACAATTGCAATTACTAACTTCTTCATTTCACTGTCCTTTCTTTTTAGTCTTCAATTCCTAATTGTTCTTTTAATTTGGGCGGCAATTTTACAGGCCTGATCCCCTTTTGGGCAAGTCTGTTATTTATTTCCGCGATGTAGTCTGCTGCGAGGTCGGGTTCATCTCTTACGACCTGCAACACACTTTTTTGACATTCTTTCCACTCATTGTGAGCCTGCATCAGTTCGCCACGGTAGTATTCGAGAAACGAATCAACCGTGCCACCTTCTTTGATGTACTTAATCAGCTCCTTCTTTGCAAGCTCGACCATCTGCTTGGCCTCTTTGGCTTTTTCGCTATCGCCTTCGAAGATTGGATTTTTAGCCATCAGAATTTCAGCCATATGAGCCTCGTCACGAATGGGAATACGTGGCAACGGTGGCGGCATCGCTCCTAATTCTGTCGTGAATATCCAACTCATCACCTGCTCTGTGCCGGTCTTGAAAAGGCGATTGGTTGACGGAGTTAGGTCTATCGGCTTTTTGGCTGCCTCCTCAAAGAGATATTGCATCCGCTCTTCCGGGGTCATGGCTCTTAATTTCGCGATGCGCTCGGCCTTCTCTTTATCAACTTTTGAAACCTCCTCAACTGGAGCAGGCGGCTGCTCCTTTGGCAGAGCCGGTTTTACGGTTCGCACAGTCCTTGGCGGCTTTTTCTCTTTTACTGGAGTCTTCTTAGGCGCTTCTTCCTGACAAAAATAGACTAAAGCACCACATAATCCCAATATAGCGACAAGTACCAACAATAATATCTTAAAATTATTAGATGAGACTCCCCGTGATTTATTGGATCGCGAAGACTTCTTTGTCGCTTCATTTATTGAAATTGGATTGATGCCCTTCTCCTTTAATTTTGGCCAAATGGCATCCTTAGAAGGTGCTTCGATTTGAAGCACCTCCTTACCTCCTGTTTTAGCATTGCGATATGTAACATCAAATACCATAATAAGTCCTTAATTTAGCACCTAACATTATACCATAAGTATATGGGGTTAAATCAAGTCCGTTACGCGAATATCACCAATATTCGGTTGGGCTGGGTCGGCGTAATAATAGGTAATTGTCTTTATGTCATCGCCTGAAATCGACACAGCCATCTCCGCTCCGAACTTCTGATATACATGGTCGACGCATATTTTCCTCAGTTCATACGCACCTTTCGGACCATTGAAGCCCATATCGCGCATCTTCTGGTTGAGGCGTATGAAGATATCGTCATCAAGAGTGGGGAGTTGATCGCCCTCCATCAAGGTCTGAATCTTATTCCATATTTCAGGATGAACCGGCCATTTGACCGTCCGCGCCGAGGAGTGAACCGTCTTATTCGGAGTATAGTTTAAATATACGCGCCCTTCGCGTTCAACAAAATTCCTCCGGCCAAGTCTCATGATATCGCCGTTTCGCATCGCAAACTCGAGCATCATTGTTGTTACAAACCAAAGCTGGTCGATAGGCATAGACCGATACCATTCTTTTACCTTACCAAGCATTTCTCTTGAAGGCCGGGAATACCGGGGAGCCATCGGCTTCTTGCCGAACGATGGGAACATCGGCACTTTCCAGCCGTGATCTTCATAATAAGGACGCACCCAACGCGAGAAAAGCTGCCTAAGCTGGTAAATATATGTCATAGCCGTAATTGGCCGAGTACCACCCTTCAACAGATCTGCAAGGTACTTGTGTATTAAGGCAGGTTTTACCACCGACACCAGCGGAAAACCATCTTCTAAATCTTTATAGTCATACCCGTTCTTCAACCTTCTTTCATTCATCCACCGAACAAAGCGCTTAACGCCCTGCTTCGTATTCTTGACCGTCCCCTTTTCAGGTCTGCCGCATTTCATTCGCTCAATGGCCGCAGCATCCACATAGGCCTTGAGCATTTTATCCATAGTTGGTGTTGTCATCGTGTTTTCCTTTCTTTATTGTTTTCTGAGTCCAAACCAGCAGACCCTTCAACAATATATTAAACACGATAACTATTTTCTAAAACAATGGAGAATAGAGAACAGTGGGTAGGTTTGAGATGAATGAGAACATGGGTGAGAGTTCAGGTTGAAAGTCCGAGTTCAAGAATGGATAGTTTTAATACCTTTCTCATCCCTCACGGCAATCTATCAATAACCGCTTTCAGTTGCGCTTTCAGTTCATCAAGCTGCTCCCATTCTTCATGAGCCTCCGCATACGCCATCAATCCCTCGATGCGCCGAATCTCCTCTATCAACTTATCTCTCTGCTGCATTGCCATAATTACGCCTTATCAATCCTCTCAATCAACTCATTCGCCCACGCGACGGCTTCGTCGACAGTTTCCAGAACTGCAAGCCCCCTTCCTGCGTCGGCATAAAGAGTATCCCATGTAGAACCTCTTACAACCTTCGGCGGCCAATTTTGGCGTCTGCGATAGTCGAAAAGCCTTAAGCAGATTTTTCTCGTAGCCGCTAAATCGACTTCTGAATTACTACACATAAGTTGGAGATCAATGAGGTCGTGAGGACGTTCTGCTCCTTCTGTTGTAACCGCGTGTAATTTCTGCGCAATTTGATATGGAAGTTTCATCACCGGAACTGGTAATGGTCGAGGAAATCCAAGCTGTTCAAGGACATCGGCAATATCCGAAGGATATTCAAGTTCCGCTTCATCTGCGTCACCAATCTCATTATGTCCGATCTCAATTCGGACAGTTTGCCACGGCCTGTCGTTATAGGAGAGTTTTATGTCATAGGGAACCATAACATAAACTTGAGGCACACCTTCCGGATGCGGCGGCTCTACTCGCTGAAGTCTCCCTGTAAAGCCATTCCATCCAGCATTAAGGCGTTCTTCAAGTTTATCAAGATAAACTTCAAGACCCATGACTCGCGCTGTATCCATATCACGAGTATAGCGTGTCATGTCGCCGCCATAGCGAAACATTAGTGAACTGCCACCTTTTACCACACCATCAGGCAGCATTTGCGCTACGATGACGTTTGCGATTGCGCGGCTCAAACGCAGCGCATCACGCCCAGGGCCGGCAATTCGGTTCACCGCCTTGATAAGGTTTGTGCAAGTGTTAGGTCTATTCATTATGCAAATTCCTTTTTAAGTTCTTGATATTCCTGCCTTCCGACAAGACCTTGTCGCCCAGCATCTTCAATCGCTTCCATCAATCGCTCTTTCATTACAGTTCCCTTACATGTGCGAATTGCATCAGCTACCGTTTGACGAGCAATCCCCTCATACACCTCTTCTTTTACAGAATCATCCTTCTTAACGAGCCGAATCCATTCCGGAAGTTTCTTGCGAACGCGCTTGCCCACGGCAACCTGAATCTGCCTTGGATTTACCAGCGCAAGATTATGCATGGACAAAACTCCGTCTCCATATATGATGGCATCTTCTCCAACAAGAGCAACCGCCTCTGCATAATGGTCAAAAGGAGTAGGAACATGATGATTGAGCCGATATACGCCACGTCCACACCGCTCAAGCCGCCCCATATTTTCCCAAAAAAGCAATTGTTTACGGTGAATGCCTAACCGCGCAGCATCCTCGACCGTAATAAGACCGTATCTTTCAACGGCGGCATCATACACTTTCTCAAAATTTTTCATGTCAATATGATACCATAAATGAGGTCATTTTGACAAGACGCTTTGAAAAGATTGTCAAATTGATACTATTTTCGGTATCAAATTGACAAATCTTCTCTCCTGATCACACTTCCTCCCCCAGAAGAATGACAACCATCCCTCATACCTCATCCTTGGCGGCATCGCCGCCCCTCGAAAACATCACCGCATTATCAGGATCAAGGTATAGCCCAAGCGCCCTTACCGCCGCCAGAATTGTGCCGGAATTGGCGCAACGTGACCGTCCCATCGACTCTGCGCCCTTCACAAGAAAATCCATGCCGCCCAATTCAATAAGCCGTGCTGTCACCGCATCTTCCGGGAGATCCTGGATCTGCGCAAGATAACACACCACTTCTTTTATGAGCCACTGCGGCGAGCCTTTAGGATAGGCCTTGTTCGCCATTTTCTTATTGTACGCCGCCCACTGCTCGCTCGACCATTTCTCCTGCTCAACTGCAAGCGCAGCCGCCCTTCTCTTTCGGCGGTACTCCCTGTTGTACACGCGAATCTTATCGCGCCTGCGTTCCCTCATCGCCGCTTCCATATCGCGGTCGTACCGCTTGCGTCCTTCAAACTCCTCTGGAGTTTCTGGCTTCTTCCCGAGCCTAAAGCCATACTTCTCCTTAATGTACGCCTTGCGCTCTTCACGCAAAAGCCGCTTCTTCTCTTTTGCGGCCAATTCTTCCGGGGCTCGAGCCTTGCGCTCCATTCGCTCTCTTGCCTTGTCGCACTTTTTCTGATCGCGTTCGAGCCGGGCGATCAAGTAATCCTCAAAAGACTTGCGGCACTCAAGGAGACAGGCATTCCATTCTTTTCTCTGCTCTTGCGTCCATTCCGTTTTCTTCTTCGGAAGCTTCATCTTCCTGCGCATCATCTTCACCTTGTTCTTGTACGCAGTTACCTTCCACGGATAAGTCTCTCTCGCAAGCTCAAGCAAAAACCGCCGAGCCTCATGTTCTCTTCTAAGCTCTTCTCTCATCTTTAATCCTCCCCCTTCTCTTGAGCCTCGTTCTTTGCTGCTTGTCGCATCTCCAAATACCGCTGAATATTAGCCTCGCGCTCCAAGCGATACCTTTCCTCCAGCGCCAGCTCCGCTTCTCGCCTTGCCGCATTCTTCGCGACCTGCTCACGCCACCGAGCCACCCGCTCCTCCCGCTCTCGCCTCTTTAAAAGGAACTCCCTCTTCCTCGCCTCTGCCTTTGTGAGCTTTATTCGAAGAACTCTACTCTCAATATGCGCCTGTCGGCGCTCTTTAGCCAAACGCTCCTTCTCAAGTTTCCTCTGTTCGCGCTCCTTGGCAATTCGCTCTTCTCGCTCCGCCTGGGCCTTGAGTTTCTCGTAAAGCTTCTGCTGACGGTAACGCACCCTTTCTTCATGCGTCATCCGCTGAATCATGCAGAGCTTTTCGTGTTTCGCCCTCTCCTTGGCAGCAGCCTTTGGATCGGTCGCTTCAAGAATCTTCATCCTCTCTTCAAAGCGCCGCTCATTCTCCTCGCGCCGTTTCGCGTTCTGTCTCTTTTGGCGCTCTTCGATCCGCTCTCGGTTCTTTAGCCTGTATTCCTTCTCACGATCCTTGCGATACCGTTCCCGACCGGCAAGCTCTTCTGCAGTCTTGGGAGGAGTATTCAGGTCAAACCCGTACTTCTCGCGAATATGCGCTTTCTGAGCATCATACTCCTTGCGCTTCTTTTTCTCTTCTCGCGCCTTTAGCCACTTTTCACCGCCACGCGCCTCATGAATACTTTCAAAGCCCGGCTTTTGAACCTTTACCCAATATTCATGCCGCCTCGCCCTCAACTCCTCACGATGCGTTTCCCGGTATCGTTTCTGCCAATCTCTGTAATAGCGCCGATGCGCTTCTTTTTCCGCAGCCGTTTTCAACTTGACGCCGAGCAGAAAACCATATTCCTTCAATACCACCTTCTGCTTTTCAATAAACAATAAAAACTTCGATGGCTTTAAATCGCTCACCTCACTGTTGGGTGGAAAAACCTTCTCCTGGAAACCTCTACTCATAATTCCCACCCCCGGTATTCATCCCTTCCACCGCTCGATAGTAGAACTCAAGCGCTCTGACCGCATCTGAAACGCGCCCTCGAAGAAGAGCCTCAGCCTCACGACCTTGAATCGCCTTTACATTGTCGACGCTTCGCATGAGCCAACCGACCACCCCGTCATCAAGAAATCTCGCCATCACACGCTGCCGGCTCATCCCGACCCTCTCCGCAAAGCGCGTTACTACATTTTCAAGGAAGTATGTCCTTCTCGATGCATTTCCCTTTTCCCTCGTAGACGAATGCATCTTCTCCAAAAGAATCTCTCTTTCCGCCGCTCGGTTCTCTGGATCGACCCTTCTTGTGAACCTAAGTATTCTATCCGGAAACTGATACCCTCTTAAGGCTCCCCCGTCCTCCCAAGGCTCCCTGCCCGGCACAACCCAGTACATCGCCTTTTCAACGAGCCTGCGACCAGCTCTCGTCGTAACACCGCATTTTCTTTCCTTTTCATAGCGGTGATTAAGAACAATAAATGAATTGTTGCTAATGACTTCGTGAAGTATCACATCCTCGTCAATATCATCGTCAGACTCTATAAAAACGCTTCTCGCGCCAGCCATCCCTGCAAGGCCCAAGGCATCTGCAATGCTCTCCCCGAAAATCTCATGCGGTGAACGCTGATTCCAAAACGGTCCCCACGGCGTTATTCGCTTTCTGAAGGCATCCGGGTAAATCTCCACCTCCACCTCAAGGTAGCACTCCTTCTTGACGCGCTCATCCGCCGTACCGGGGGCTCGGACGATCATCTTCCCCATCTTCGCCCCCGCCTTGGGAATGGCCGTTATCGTGTCGAAATCCTCATCCGATATCTCAAATACATACGAGCGCGTTCCCGATATCTGATGCCACAGTTCCGCATGACCGTCCGGATTTATCCGCATTCCGTTGATGGTAAAGGCCGTTTCCCTTTGAACAGCCTCGTATGCAAGCTTCCATTTCGGCCAACACCGAAATACCAGTTTATCCCGATGCCGCCAGCGACCTATGAAATTCGGAGCGAGAAAGGACGATGAAGGGACGGCAACTTTCTTCTCCTCGCCGTCATCCGCCATAATCTCTTTCTCGCTTTCCATTTATTCCCTCATCCCTTCTTTGCGTTCAAATAGACATCCAACCCATCAAGAGCATCTCCCAAGGATATCGCAGCACCTCTTTCCCACAACTCCTGCAGGAATCGATACCCGCCATTGCCGACAAGCTTCGAAGTCCCCTCCAATAGCGATGTCTTCTTTAACTGACACCACCTTCTAACACACCGCCCGATCCATTCGTTACGCTCTTTGCGATCCCTCGATGGTGTCACAGCCGTTTGAGGAGCATTTTCACCCCAGCCGCCAAGCTGCTGTGCATCGCTGTTCGCCGCCTCGACGCTGGCGAGCTTCTCCTCTCGCCGGGCGAGAGAGCGCTCGGCAAACCGTCCCGTCGCCGGGGCTTCAACATGGGGATTCGCCCGCTCTACGCCATCTGCGCTCACAACAATCGCAGGCTCCGCCTCGTAGGCGATCTGTGGCGCTTTAGGGACGCTGTTGGGTAAAACCGCCTGCCCCTTCACAAAAGGCGACGTGGGGGCGTTACAGCCCTTGTACGCGAGCCTTGAGGCGTCTGGCTGGGCAACCTTGCCCTCGGAGATGTCTCCTGTCTCGGAAATCGAGGGGATTGCCTCGACCGCCTGCTGAAGAGCCGCCACATTCTCATGGTAATAGTGCCTCGTCATCGCCGTCGATTCATGCCCGACAATCGCCTGGACGATGTGGAGCGGCACACCCGCATTCGCGGACATTGAAACAAAGGTATGTCTAAGGGAGTGGAATGAAGCCTCCGGAGCCTTCCACTTTCGCCCCTCGACCGCTACCGAGGTTACGATTCCGGCATTGTGGAATATCTTACCGATGCGGTGGTGAATTCTCCCCATCCCCTTCGGACCAAGAGCCGCCCACTCACCTATTTGCGGAAGAACATACCCCGTTCGGTTCTCGATGGGCGTTTGCATAAGAAGATCGGCGAGAACCTTGTGGATCGGAATCGTCACCGGCCGTCCGCGACGGTACTTCTTCGTCTTCTCCGGAACCTTCTGAATGATGGAGCGGACAATATCCACCTCCGCCCAGGTGAGCTTGCAGCAGTCCCCAAGTCGCATTCCGGTGTACATGGCGATACCGAAGAGGGTCCTGAACTCCGCGCTCTCCCTCGAAGCCATATCGACAAGCCTCGCCAGCTCCTCGATCGTCAGCTCGCGCCGCGTATGGGAATCGTCCGCCCTCAAAGGAAAGCCGTCCCAAGGGTTCTCCTTGGCCGCCGCCTTCTTCATGATCGTGCGATGAACCTCCCGCAAGACGCAAAGGCGGTTATTGTAGGTGGAGGCTGAATGATCCTTGCGGAGGGAATTGAGGTAGTTTTCGGTATGGTAGCGAGTTAAGTGGCGAACCTCAGTGACCTCCGGGAAAAGTAAATTTAGGTGTTCGACAAACTTCCTGACCACCTGCTCCTTACCGTTCAAGGTAGTCTGAGCAAGATCCCTTCGCATCGGTGAGGCAACATAGGCACTCCACATATCGGCAATCGTAAGCTGCGGACCTTCCGCCTCTCTCATCGCCGCAAGCTGTCTTTCCGTCATAACGGCAGCCTGAATGTTCTCGAACGTCCTCTCGGCGTCGTCCTTCACATAAGGAGCCATAAAGCGCTTAGCGAATTGCTCAGCCTCAGCCCTATCGCGAGTTCCGGTCGACTTGCTGATACGCCTGCCGTTGATGATACACCTTACAGTCCAAATGCCGGTCTTCTCAAGCTGAAGGCCACCCAAGCCCTTAGTCCTTCTGCGGCGAGTCTCCTTCGCCCGCGCCTTACGCTTAAGTGTTTCCCCTTCAGAACTCTCGACTTCAAAATCCTCAGTCATATCTCCTCCTTCACCCTTGGCAACACCACCGCTACACTGGTTTATTATCACACTTGAATCTTTTGCGCACTGGTTTATCGCCACCGTATCATTTTCTAAAATATTCTTATCTTCCGCGTCATTCTCAGACTGTACTATCATCACAGTTGAATTTTCTTGAGACTGTTCTACGTTTACAACAACGCGATCAGGCTCAAGAACTACACTTTCGATCTCATTCTGATCCAAATTCATACTGTGCTATCTTGCCTCGCTTAGTGCTTCCTTGCAAAAAAATTAGCGTCCGAAGGCCCAATTGCCCTCAAAACGCCGCTTATTGTACAGTATAAACCAGTCTATGTCAACCCATCACATATCAAAAACCTCAAAAACCCTTGTAAAACCGCCCTTTTCACCACCTCTTATAGTTTTATCCAACGACGTTCGCGCTCTCTACGCCTTCTGCGAAAGTTACTGCAACACAGAGTGAAGCAGCCAAACCAAGCATCATTTTCTTCATTTTAACCTCCCGGGACCCAGCCCGAATTGTTTTTGAAAACGAAAACTCATTTACGATACCCTGATCGCCAACTTGTTCTCGTTCATTTTGCCTGTACAGATGAAACCCACCTTGAGTTTCGACTATCCGCCCAAGCACCAATATTTTACACGATATTGAGATTGTTTGTAAAGTGGGGTATACTCCCCTTCTACTTCTAACTTATACGCGGATGTGCATTTCGGCCAATAAAAATAGGGGTGAAACCCACTTTTCACCCCCTTAAAAATATTTTTTAATTTCTTTTATTTTCTCTCCCCTTCCCATCGCTACCGCCGCATTTTCACCCCTCGCGCGGTATTAATAACTGAATCACTTCTCAATCATTACTCTCTCACTAACGTTGGTACGCAAACCAACAGGCCGATTATAAACACCTCCATTTTCAAACACAACCTCATATACAACCCCCGTCTTCTTATCTACATGCCGACTTTTCTCCCTCTTGAAATCATCCCATGTTGGATAATCCTTCAAAGCCATAGACAAATAGTCAATCACCCTGCCTTTAACCATCTCAACTGTTTTATCATCAGCTTGTCCTGTAAGCCGCTTTGCTAATTCTATAAAACCTAAGTCCTTCTCCTCAGTAATACTCAGATGCTCAATCGAAGCTTTTTGTTGCTCAACAGCCACCCCCAAGTACTCTATCTCTTTTTCTATACGAGGGTCTATTGGCATCAGTGAATCTATCAATTTTCCGAGAACACCAGATAAAGTTATAACCGTGGTTATAATGCACAATAATATATCGCGCCGCATAGAATGCTTTGTTTTCTCTTCTTTAGCACCCGAAACAGCCGAATCACCTTTTTTCTTTTTCATAGCTCTCCTCATCTTATATTGCCTTTTTCACTCAGTTTTCTAATTACGTAATCGCAAAGCTCACGAATTCTATCCGCTTTTATAACATTTACAATGGAGGCTGGAGTCCCTCCAAAAACCTCTCGATACTCCTTATTTTTAGTCATATCCACTCCGTCGTAGGAGATTCCAACTAAAACTAATCTATCTGCAAGTACAATATTTACACCTCCATTAGACCGATCATTATACATACCATCGTCAAATCTATACACGGCTGAACCATTTGAACCGCCATTATTTTGTATATCTAACAAGAACTCTTTTTTACCCTTATAATTAAGTGACGGTCTAGTTGCATACACACCTCTTCTAAAAATAGGTTGTAAATTAAACTCATCCAAAAATCCTTTAGGATAACCAACCATCACTACTGGATCCAAGGGTAATTGGCTAAGATAAAATTTCTCATCTGCCAATACTGACATCTCCATAGCCAAATATAGTATTTCTTTTCCTCTCATTCTGCTGGCTTTAAGATCGTTATCAATAATAATTAAGCATAGATCTACGTTTGAATCGGGGTGATGCTCAACCAATATATCCCCTTTAGTGTAAGAAAAAGAAAACTTTTTCTGCATTGACGGCTCATCCGCACTTCTCCCAACAAATGAAATGCGTACTGCGTCCGCACCATCTACAAGATGCCGAACTGTAAGTACACCAACTGTCCCAAACGGAAAGTTCCTTGGATTGTTTAACTTGAACATTGTACCTGTTCCTATCAATTTAGCTTCACCAACTTTCGCCTCAATAAGAACTGATGATTCTGATATACGATTACGAAAGTTAGCATATCGAATATCTGCCTTCCACCCTTGAGCTTGAACTACAAGATCTCCAGCAAAGACTATCAATACTATTAACAACGCTTTTCTCACGACACACTCCTTACTTACTGATAAAACTATCGTCTGATATGTTAATTATAGCATAAGTCTAACAATTCTAAATTATACCATAAAATGGGACTATAAATTCAAAACCCCTACCAAAGACTGCCTTTCCCATTTACTTAATAGTCTAAAGATATACCCTACGTAGTTTTATAATCTCCCACATCCTCAAATTTTGATAAAATACTTACTCATAAAATTTGAATGGAGGTATAATGAAAATTAATTCAATAATTAACACTTGCACAAACATAGCTACTATAGTTATCGCAATTTGTGCTATAGTTGGTCTATTACAGACGACAGAATCTCTCAAGGAAACCGCCAATATAAACAAAATGGCAACACAATACTATTCTGCCCAAAACGCCCTTACGCGCCCAATTTTTCGTATTGAACAATCGAAATCTCTTAATTTTACAGATTTTTCAAGAGACGGCTGGACTTTACCATTCAATCCCGAAGATGTCTACAAAGACATAACCATTTTCAACGATGGTGCATGGATAAAAAGCGTCCAAGTGTCGATTGAAACATATTTAATGACAGCCTATTTAACTCTAAGCCCAGATGATACCATTCAGAGTACAGCAATGTATATTCCGGTAAAGGATTTCTATCAATTCTCACAAAGCGGAAAAGTTAAAGGGCTTATTGCTTCTTGTAAATCTTCAAATTTCCAAAAGAAACTAACAAGCCAAATCAAAGACGTCTATAAAAACAATGATGGCAAGCACCTTGTGCTATGTGCGCCATGTAATATTTACACAATAAAGTATGAAGATGCTCTTGGGAATCATCTCGAAGAACATTATTCTATGGAAATGGAAATCACTGGCAAAGAATCAGAATTAGAACATAATTTAATGTATTCAAAAGAACTATTCAAAGGTCGCGTTTTTACCTCCGACGACTTTGATATTAGCACAATAATTAAAGAATATGGCGAAAAGGCAACAATCTTACAGGAGCGTTATGCAGATAAAGGGTATATACGCGATGTTTTTCAAGAATCTAGACCTGTATTTGAAAAAAAACAACAATAACCTCTCTGTTAAATACTAGGGAGCCTTATGCGACTTTCGTACTGCGTAAATTTCGAAATAATAATCTATATCCCATTAAGTTCTTTACCATTATAGCAGTAAATGCTAATTTTTTTATACTCATACCTTATGATTTTATAATACATACCCAAGATGAAATCAATATTAAAGATATTAGCCTTTCCTTTTGCACTCATATACATATGCATAATTTCCATATTTGGCATACTTTATGATGTACTCTGGAATATGACCCTAAAGTACATACTAGGGGGATTGTGCGAAATTTTGACTGGTATTCTTAGCGACGTTTTTAAAGGAATATTTCAAATTCCTCGCTCTTTTAAAAGATGGAATGATGGTTGGGACAGAAGTAAATACGATGCCAAAACATTGGCATTCTGGGCTTTACAAAAATACGGCACAGATATTCAATCCGCTAAATGGATGTTAAAAGAAGATGATCTTGCTGAATACAAAGAGCTCATTAAACGATATCCCCAAGGTTATTCCCAATACAAAAAAGAAGTAGAGGAAGCACAGAAAAAAGAAGAGGAAGAAGAGCGAAGACGGGAAGAGGAAAATGAGTTACGTTATTTAATGGACGCAAGAGAGTATGAACTCTATGTGGATTCTTTAAAAACTCCATACAAGGAAGAAGAGGATGACAATTATTTAGATTCACAATACAAAAACTCTATTGAGAACGCTCTCAATGATGAAGACCCATTCCTAACCCCTAACCCCTGACTCTCCTCTCATACCTCATCCCTCATACCTCATCCCTTTGCGGCTTCGCCACTCGCAAACATCACCGCACTCTCCGGATCAAGATATAGCGCCAGCGCTCTCACAGCTGCAATAACCATTGTTGCTGTTCCGCATCGTTGCTCTCCCATCGACTCAGCCCCTTTAACAAGAAAATCCATGCCGCCAAGCTCAATAAGCTTCTCGGTTATCACCTCTTCCGGCAATTGTTGAGCTTGAGAGAGGTATCTTACAACCTCCTTAACCAACCACTGCGGCGAGCCTTTTGGATTTCGCTTCTTCTCCTGCTTCTTTTCAAATCGCTCCCACTCTTCGCTCGACCATTTCGCCTGCTGAGCCTCAAGAGCCTCAGCCCTTTTCTAATCTCGTCCTTCATTTGCCTCTCTTTTGGGGAACGGGGAACGGGGAATGGGGAATGGTAATGGGATTAAATCCAGCGCTTGCGTTCAAGCGGCTTGAAAAAGTTCTTCCTCAAGCTTTGTATATTAAGAAAGAATAGTTTCTCTGTTTCAGAAATCTTCTTCTCTATCTCAAACTTAATGCGCAGCAATTCAAGCGTAGCAATCATATCAGCAGCTTGAAACAAGCGATACCTTGATGGCAACACTTCTGGCACAAAATCTACACGGGATGAAAATATTGCAAACGCCGTCTTTAATAATGCCAAAACCTCTTCCTGCCCATTATCGTAATATACCTTCAACTTCCCAAACGAATTAAAGTCATCAACATGAGTAATCAAGAAGCGCGTTATTTGCTGAAGCAGCTGGTCATGTAATTCTCCAGCGCTTGTAACATATTTTTTATCCACCCAAAAAGTCTGAAACTTAATCGGCGCATGGCGAATAAAAGACATCATTCGATTAAATACAACGCGCCTATCTTGTCGTTTCAGATTACGATATGGTTCTTCCCAACGAACTAGCGGGCCTGCATGAATCGCATGATCTTCAGCTAAATTCAACTGCAATAACATCTCGTTGAGTCGTGCTATGTCATCTAAAACGGAATCTGACTGATTATGAAAAACCATGCAGACAAGGTAATATCGAGAAGAATGAACATCAGGAGAAAAGCTTCCTGACTCATCAACAAAGATACTTATTTCCTTTACGCCATTCTTCATTGTCTGTTCTTGATAAAGTGATGGCGAGGCTTGCGCCTCGCCAACGGCAGGGGCTTCCCCGCCAGCCGGTGGACTCCAGATAAATCCTTTGTCCAAAATTCTCTTAAGGCGGAGAACTTCCCCCGCTTCTCGAAGATCCCGCGTTAACAGCAAGATCACCTGTATTTTCTCATATATCGTTTCAGAAGGCAAGTAGGAATTTGTAAAAGTTCCCCACCCGCGTTCTATATCGCTACCGCGGCATTTTAGGCGCTCGCGCGGTTTTGGCGGCTTCGCCGCGGGGAACGGGGAATGGGGAACGGGGAACGGGGAATGGGGAATGGGGAATGGTCAGAAAATTGCCGTCAATACCTGACGAATTTTTTCACATACTTCATCAAACGGTATTCCTTTAGCATACGAGAATTCGCGGCAATATTTTTCCCATCTTTCACGCATTGCACTTGAACCCTCGATCAACCTCAAGCCAGCCGACCAGCCTTCAAGTACTTCTTCCGTACCACGATGAATCGCCGTTGACCGTAATGCACTCGATAATCTCGCATTGCCATACTTTACAGTACAAAGAATCATATATGCATCATAGTAGTCACGTGGCCGCGTTGAAAGAACACCAAGCGAAAGTATCGCTTCAATTTTTTCAGCCAGGACAGTTTCGATCGTATATGCCTTGATCCGGAAGTTACCGTTAGGCGTAAAACGACTCATGAAGATGAAATCTTGAGGCGCGGGCGTTATCGCGTCCCCAGTCGATATATCTATCGAAAATGGTACAACGATTCCCTTATATGCAGCAATCAACTTAACTCTAAATCCACCATACATATCATCATGACGAATCGGTGCAATTGATTTTAGATCCCAACTAATATCGTCTTCTAAATCAACCGTGAACACCATGTTGAGGTATTGCGTTATCGTCTCTTCAGAAAGTTTCGCTCCTACCATCGTCAAGTCGATATCCATCGTCGACCTTTTCGACAAGCCTAAATACTGAGAGATCAATGTTCCGCCTTTAACGATCAGGTTCTCATAGATAGTCGTCTTAGATAACCTTGCGAAGAAACGCTCAAACATGAAATTCTGAAGTACCACTTGCGCAGGTATCTGCTCTTCACTTGCGATACGTTTTATCCTCGCTTTAAAACTCATTTGCTCTGAACTCATAGTATCACCTCTAAAATTTTATTAACCTTTTCTTCGATCCCCATGCGTTGTGCGTATTCGCCAAGTCGTGAAAGGTTTCGCGATTTATCGACAGCGTACGCCTTTATCGTCGAAAGGAAGAGCTCATCATCCATGCGACGGCGATTTCTGATAAAATCGCAAATCGTCCGCTCAATATTATAGCAAGGTACAATATTGCCAAATTGAGTCGCAATATCCATTCGACCTAAATCAAACAACTCATCCTTCACATAAAAACAGATTAAATCCTGACGCAAGGAGACAGGTATCGTGTCTCCCGACTTAACCGTAACATAATGATTGAATGGAGTTCTCTCAGACTTTCCAAGAAGGAACAACGCCGTTGCATGGGAGAATACCATCTTTTCATTCCGCTTTGAAAGCGCAAAAATCTCATCTGGCAATGAATCTACACTTGTATACAACCCTCTTCCGACACGTTCAAGCAAACCTGCCGATACGTATCTTCCAAGCATAGTGCGAGAAATCCCAAGTGCTTTAATATCTTGAGATGTAATTGTTCCCTTTTGTTTAGCGAGAACTTCAGCTATTTCTTTAGGTATTTTCATTGTTTACAATTTCACCGAAATTATACGATTCTTCGGCTGTTTTGTCAACCGCCCCGCTTAATGGGGAATGGGGAACGGGGAACGGTTGGGAACGGGGAACGGGGAACGGGGAATGGGGAATGGGGAACGGGGAATGGTTGGGAACGGGGAACTGGGAACGGTGAGAAATGGGAACACCGTTCCCCCACTACCGTTCCCCATTCCCCCACTACCGTTCCCCATTCCCCAACGGGAAGAGGGACTGTCCCCCTCGAATCAGGCGTCCGTCTTTCCGGCCAGGCCGTCTAGAATCTTTATTCCCGGAGCGGGTATGCGGCCGAGATGATCGGGACCTATATTGAGCATATAGTTCGAGCCTATCTCCTTCGACCTGTTTTTAAAGCCGAGAATCGTTTCGAGCGGTTTGTAATCCGTATCGGTCGGATGATAACCCCACGAATTGTTCATCGTTCCGACCATTTCATAAAGCTCGTCCTTCTTCGTGTTTTCGGCAAGCGCGTTATCGGTAGGCGTATGGTAATCGCCCATCTTGTTGCCGATGCGGCCGTTGATGAGACAGCCCGGCTGATACTTCCTTACGAGATCGCGGAACATCGTCGACTGCTCCAGGGTCGAGGTCATCGGAACATCAAACCAGATAAGGCACAGGTCGCCGTACTGCGTAAGAATCTCCTTGACCTGAGGAACGGATTTCGACTGGAGGTACTCCTCGAAATTGTAATCCTCTTTCTTTATGTGGCCGAAATCCCAGTTGTTGCCCCAGACGCGCGGCTCGGACTTCATGTGATGCTTGCGGAAAAGTCCGCCGCCGTTTGGCTCGCTCCAGTCGACATCCTGCGAATAGTAAAGCCCGAACTTAAGCCCCGCGTCGCGGCAGGCTTCGGCGAGTTCTTCGACGATATCGCGCTTGAAAGGAGTCGCGTCGACGACATTGAACTTCGAAACTTTCGATCGGTACATCGCAAAGCCGTCGTGATGTTTCGACGTCATGACGAAATACTTCATTCCCGCGTCGCGAGCGCGCTTCATCCAATCCTTCGGATCGAAGAAAATCGGATTGAAAACCGTCGCGAGTTTTGCGTATTCCTTATTCGGGATCTTTCGCGCCCACTGTATCCATTCGGAATACGAGCCGCAGCGCTTGCCGCCCCACTCGCCCGCCAAGATCGAATAAAGACCCCAATGGGCCATCATTCCGAACTGAGCTTCCTTAAACCACTTCTTCGAAGCGGCGAGTTCAGGGGAATCACCCTTTGTCACATTAAAGGCGTCTGCAAAAACGCCGGCGGCCGAAAGAGCCGCCGCGCCGGTAATGAATTCTTTCCGTGTCATGACTTAAACTTACTTCGCGACTTCGTTGGCGATCTTCTGCATAAGCTTAACGGTATCGGGAGCGTCTTTAAGATACTTGGGGACGTACTTGCACTTCGTTACGTCGACATTGAAAAGTTTAGCCGTCCAGACGAGCGCCTGAAGATATTCGCCCTTTCTGTTCAAATGGAAAGCGTCGCCGTCGAGCCAGATTTTGCCGTCTTTGAGAGTCTTGAACTTATTGACGCCGACGACGTCGTACGCGTTAGAATCTTTACCTTCATCATTAACATACTTTACGGGAAGAGCTTTGCGGAAGCGCTGAACGGCCTCACCCGTCTTAATGACGTCAAGACCATGATTCGCCGCGAACTTGCCGTAAGCGGACTCGAGCTTCTCGAACATCTGATTCTGGTCGATGCCCCATTTGCCGAGACGGCGATCCCAAGGCGTGTAGGACCATGTCTGCTGGACGTAAACCTTAGCCTGGGGTGCGCACTTCTTGATCATCTCAAGAAGTTTCGTACCGTGAGGCTCGTAGGACTTCTCCTGCCAGCTCTGGTGGCTGCCCTGCTGAACGGTGACGATATCCCACTTGTCGGCCTTGAGCATTCTTTCGATATTGCTGTGAGTCCGCAGATGGGCGTACTTGTTCTTAATCAGAACGAGAGCGTCCTTGAAAGGCTCCTCGCCCTTCTTGCATGAAACATAATCCCACGTGATGTAATAGGGGTTGGAGTCGGGCTTCTTCAGGTTGGCGGCGTGCCTGTCGAGCGTGCAGCCTCCGATATAAAGCGAGCAGAAATCGAGGGGACATCCGAGATCCTTAGCGACCTTGGGCATCTCCTTGCCGACGCAAATGGAAAACGAATTGCCGATGGCGAGAACCTTAAGAGGCTTTTCGCGCTTGGGCGCGGCATTTGATGTAGCTCCGATAAACGCGGCGGCAACCGCGAAGACTGTCGTAATTACTCTTGCAGAGACTTTCATTTTTTGTTCCTGTTCGTTGATTTTTTTTTAATCGCATACATGCATCATATATGCAAACACCCAGATATTATATCAGATTCCATCCCCTATGACCATAATGATTGTGCCCTTTGCCAACATTCAATCCGTAAAAAATGATATAATAACAGCTACAATCAAAATGACACTTGCTTGCGCCATAATTGCGGCAACGCTTTCGAGAGCTGAACTCGTAGAGCGGATGCGTACACCCCCGATGACAAGATCGCACGGGCTCGTTCAGGTATTCGCGAACTGCCCCGCCGACATGCGCGATGAATTCCACTCTCCGGTCGCCCGATTCGTTTCCAAAACATGCGACAGCCTGTACGCCTCGACCACGAATACGCCCGCGCAGTTTTCGTCCGCGGGAATCATGGTTTTCATCGGCGACGGCAGAACGAACGACGCGAGCGTCGTCGCCCGCGCGTACTCCCGCAAAGACGGCACGTTCTATACCCGCATCTACCTGCCTTCCCCCGAATATTCGGATCTCGAGAAATTTAGAATCGAAATCGCTAAAGCCTTCATGCTGGCCGTCGAAAACCGCGAAATCTCCACTGATAAAGCCGTCGCCCTGCTGCGCGACCTTGACCCTAAAAAGCGCGTCGACAACAAGTATGACGAAATTGAAAAATGGCTCCGCGGCGAACCGGTAGAATCGAGTGAAGAAGAAGTTCTTAAACTTATGCGGAGCGTTCTTCAGCCCGGCGTTGCCCGCCAGTCAGATGTACTGAGGTTCGCATCCCGCCTCTATCTGCACGCGCCGCTTTTCAATTTTCCTTTGGCGGGCAAATACCACACCTGCAATTTTCGCCAGGCCGTCGATCTCGTTAAAGTCGATATGACGGTAAGATATCTCGCATACAAGAAAGCGCCCCATCTCATCGCCTACGGGGGCGGACGCAGCAAGGAGCTCGCCGACGCCGCGCAAGCGTACTACGACTTCCTTTTTGAACTAGGCCGCGCGAAAAAAGACAGGGAAGAGCTCCTGGACATGCTCGAGGCCGCAGAAACAAAACTCAACATCGCTTTGGAAGAAGCCCGCAAATACGAGGAAGGGATTAAACAATGAAGAAAACAGAAACGAAAAAGACGATCACAGACAATACGGTCGACCCCGACATTCTGGCCTACACCGTCGGCGACGATCCCGTTCTCGACCTTAATCTCGCCGTATGGGACTGTATGGGCACCGCGGCCCACGTGACGATGCTTTCGGAAATGAAGATAAAAACCCCCGTCGTCACGAAAGACGAAGCGAGGAAAGTCCGCAAGGCTCTCGGTGAAATCGTAAAAGAGATCGAAAAGGGAGAATTTACGATTCTCGTCGACGATCAGGACGTCCACATGGCGGTCGAGCGTCTTTTGACGGAGCGTCTCGGCGACCTCGGAAAGAAGATCCACACCGGCCGCTCCCGCAACGATCAGGTCGCGGTCGATGTGCGCCTTCACATGAAAGACGAAATTCTCCGCGCCGAAAAGGAGACCGTCGAACTCGCCTCGTCCCTCGTTAAATTCGGAGCGAAATACGGCCGCACCCCTCTCGTCGGACGCACTCATCTGCAGCCCGCGATGCCCTCCTCGGTCGAGATGTGGGCGACGGGACACGCCGAAATGATCGCCGATCAGCTCGAGAATCTCGAAGCGGCCTACCGCCTCGCCGATCTGAATCCGCTGGGCTCCGCCGCCGGATACGGCGTACCGCTGCCGCTCGACAGAAGCCGCACGACAAGGCTCCTCGGCTTCTCGCGCACGATCCACAACGTGTTCGGCGCCTCGATGGCGCGCGGCGAATGCGAAGCCGCCCTTCTCTCGGCGCTCGCCCAGCTCATGGCCGTTCTTTCGCGTCTCGCCGAAGATATGATCATTTTCTCGATGCCGGAATTCGCCTACTTTAAACTTCCGCGCGAATATTGCACCGGAAGCTCTATCATGCCGCAGAAATTCAATCCCGACGTCCTGGAACTCGTCCGCTCGAAGGCGGCTCAGGTTCTCGGGCTTCAGACGGCTTCGCTCTCTCTCCTCCACGCGATGCCCGGCGGCTACAACCGCGATCTCCAGGACTGCAAGTGGCTCTACATGAAAGGCCTCGACATCACCCGCACGACGCTCAGGATTCTCACGAAAGTCGTCGCCGGAACTTCCGTCGACAAGGCCGTATGCCGCGCCGCGTTCACTCCGGGCGTTTTTGCGACCGACGTCGCCTTAAGGAAAGTCGCCGCGGGCACGCCCTGGCGCGACGCCTATCACGATGTGCGCGATCATCTCGAACAGTTGGGAGATGAAGATCCCGACTCCGCCGTCGCCGCAAAGACCCATGAGGGTACGACATCCGGCATCGACATCGCTCTTTACAAAGCGCGTCTCTCCCAATCGGAGAAAACGTTCAAGGCGCGACTCTCCGCGCTTGAAAAATGCAAACGCTCGCTCTTTAAGGCGTAAGATGAACCTTCTTGAAGTCACCGACCTGCACGTGAAATACGGCAAATTCGAAGCCGTAAAGGGCGTCTCGTTCCATCTGGACAAAGGCGAAATCGTCGGCATCGTCGGACAGTCGGGAAGCGGAAAGTCTACCATCGCGAAAACCCTCGTCGGAATCGAGAAGAAAAGCTCGGGAAAAATCGAGGTATCCGCGAAATCGATGCAGATGGTTTTTCAGGACGCAGTAGGCTCTCTCAATCCGCGCATGACGGTACGCTCTACGCTGCGCGAGGTCATCCGCCACGGAAAAGGCGTAAAGCGCTCGGAAGAGCCTATCGAAAAACGCATCGCCGCGCTCCTGTCGCACGTCGGTCTCAGCGAGGCGGTGCTCGACCAGTACCCGCGCGAAATGTCCGGCGGACAGTGCCAGCGGATTTCAATAGCGCGGGCGCTGGCGTTCGATCCCGACGTCCTGATAGCCGATGAGCCCGTATCCGCGCTCGACGTGTCGGTTCAGGCGAAGGTTCTGAATCTTCTGCGCAAACTCCGCGACGAACGGAATCTGACGATTCTCATAATCGCCCACGATCTCGCGGTTGTAAAGAACGTCTGCGACCGCGTTTATGTCATGGAGCGCGGGCTTTTCGCGGACGAGGGAGAAAGCGAAAAGGTTTTCTCCGATCCGAAGAGCGAATACACAAAGGCCCTGCTCGCCGCCGTTCCGGACGTTGAGCGGGCCCTTGATGCCAGGAAATAAACCCCGCAAGACGCCTTACGGCGCCATATAAACGGGGACCTTGGACTGCCTGTCGGTCGGAGAGATGTAAAACTCCTGACCCGTGGCGTCCATGACGCTGCGCCAGAGGTCGCTCTTAAGCGAAATCTTCTGGCGCTCGATCGTCGCGAGCTTGATCGGGACAAGCGCATAGCTCTCGCCGAGATTGCCGACGACGCAGTTCGTGCGACCCGCCATAGCGGCGTGGACGGCGTTGCGCGCGAGCATATAGCAGCGGATCGCGTCCGTGCCGCGGGCCGGAACGGAACGGATCGTATAGCTCGGGTCGAAATACTTGACCGAGCTCACAACGCCCTTCTCCTTGAAATGCGCCGAAATCTTCTGCTTAAGAAATTCTCCGATATCCTTCTTGAGGATATTGCCGCTGGCGTCGCGACGCTCGGGCTCGCCGAGGATGAGATCCTGTCCGGCGCCTTCGGCGACGACGATTACGGCGTGCGTCTTACCCGCCTTGAAACGGTTTTCAAGCGCGGTCAGAAGTCCGCGCGGACCTTCAAGCTCGAAGGCCATCTCGGGAACGAGGCAGAAGTTCACTACGGGATTCGCGGTCGACGCGTACGCCGCGATAAAGCCTGAGTCGCGACCCATCAGTTTGACAAGTCCGATGCCGCCCGAGGTGCCCTTAGCCTCAACATGCGCGTTGCGAATCACGTTAGCGGCCTCCGCGACGGCGGTTTCAAAGCCGAACGAACGGCCGACGAACTGAAGATCGTTGTCGATAGTCTTCGGAATTCCGACAACCGAAATCTTGAGATTGCGCTTCAAGCATTCCTCCGCGACTTCGCGGGCGCATCTCAGCGAACCGTCGCCGCCGACGCAGAAGAGAATATTTATATTCATTCTCACCAGCGTATCGACGATGATATCGGTAGGCTGCTGACCGCGGCTGGAGCCGAGAATCGTTCCGCCGAGCTCATGAATCGTATCGACCGTATCGGGGTTGAGCATTACGGGCTGATATCCGAAATCGGGATTAAGCCCGGCATAACCGAAACGGATGCCGAAAATGTTCTTGACGCCGTAATCGAAGGAGAGAATCTCGACGAGGCCCTTGATCACGTTGTTAAGTCCGGGGCAGAGACCGCCTGCCGTAACGATGCCGACACGCGTCCAGTTCGGATCGTGAAAAATTTTAGGCAGCGGCCCCGCTCGCTCGAATGTAGGAAGATGGCCGAGCTTCTTCTCCATCTCCTTCATATACGCCTCTTCTTCAGAAACGAAAATACGCTCGCCTTCACGGATAAACTCGTGATGGTGGACCGGTGAAACTATTTTGCACTCGCCAAGGGTATCAACCTTGCAGGAATACTGATCCTGATGAGATGCGATTTTATCCAATGCCGACATTTTTCCTCCTCAATGCCGCTTAAACGACATTAGATAATATTATATCATTTTATCGCGGAAAGAGTAATAGTCTTCTGAAAACAAAAAAACGTTTCATCACTAAAGGCGATGAAACGGATTTTCAAAATGGTGGAGAAGAAGAGATTCGAACTCTCGACCCCCACGTTGCGAACGTGATGCTCTACCAACTGAGCTACTTCCCCATTTGCTAAAACGCCGTATATTATATCATTTCTGATTTCAGTTATCAAGGGGGCGATTCGCATAAATTTCAGAAAACAAAAAAGAGAGCGTATCGCGCTCTCTTTTTTATCGCCGTAATTGGCGGAGGGAGGGGGATTCGAACCCCCGGTACGGAAGTTAAACCGTACGACGATTTAGCAAACCGCTGCCTTCAGCCACTCAGCCATCCCTCCAAATCGTTGAGATATAGTATATCAAATCCGCTGCTCGCCGTCAACGAAGACTGCAGACGTCTTCCAGCTGCGCGGATTAAGGACGACGAGGTCGGCCGTATAGCCCTTCTCGACCTTGCCGAGTTCGTCGCCGAGACCGAGTTCGATCGCCTGGTTCCACGAAGTCGTTCTCACGAGAGACTTGAGCGGAATGCCCGTAACGTCGTGGACGTTCTTAAGACCGATGCCCATCCAAAGCGTGGAGCCGGCGAGATTGCCGCCCTTGACGAGGCGCGCTTCGCCGTTCTCGAGCTTAACCTCGAGTCCGCCCATCGTGAACGCGTAACCGTCCTTGCAGTGGGAGCAGCGGAGCGAGTCGGTGATAACCTGAACGTGGGCGAGATTGCGGCGCGTGAATACGAGCCTCAACATATCGGGGCAAAGGTGAATCTTATCGCAGATGACCTCGGTGTTGAGATCCTCGATCAGGAAGCCCGCGCCGACCATACCGATTTCGCGGTGATGCAAAGGCGTCATCTGATTGCAGAAGTGGGTCATGTGCCTTAAGCCGTTTTTGTAGGCGGGCATAAGCTCGCTGAGCTTTGCGCCCGTATGGCCGCAGCTGGGCACTACGCCCATTTTGATGCAGTCCTTGGCGAACTTCGCGCCGCCCTCGGTCTCGGGAGCGTACGAGATCATCTTAACGGGATAGATTTTCGAAATCTCCTTGACCTCGGAAATCGCGGGCTTGCGGACGAACGCGGGATTCTGGGCACCGCAGCATTTGACGTTGATGAACGGACCTTCGAGATGGATACCGGGAATCTTGGAATATGGCATTCCCGCCTCGGCGTACTTCTTCGCGTTCTGAGCGGCGACCTTCAGCTCTTCGGTCGAAACGGTAAGCGTTGTCGGAAGGAACGAGGTCACGCCTTCCTGAAGCTTGGCCTCGGCGAGCTTGAAAACGGCCTGCTCGTCGGCGTCGCAGAAGTCGTACGTAAGAGCTCCGTGGGTATGAACATCGATAAAGCCGGGCATCACATACTGGCCCTTGACGTCAACGACCGTCGCGGCGCCCTTTTCGGACACCTTCTTCTTGGTGACGGTTTTAATCTTCTTGCCTTCGATGACAATCGTGGCGTTCTCGATATCCACATCGGGTGAAATGACGTGGGCGTTCTTGATAATCGTCTTGCTCATAGCAATTCTCCTTGTTGTTGAATACGTATATTATATCACATACAATAAAAATCCGGTAAACTTACTTCAATCGAGAAATCCGGCCCGGGCGAGATCGTCTTCGGTAAGACCTTTGCGGGGAATCGATTTTGCGACATACTTGCCCAGAACGTCCCCTTCAAGATTTACCTTGTCGCCGACCTTCTTCGCGCCGAGAGTCGTCTCAGCCGCCGTGGTCGGAATCAGATCAACGCTCAGCCAATCTTCGCCAACGCCGGTAATGGTCAACGAAACTCCGTCGACAGTGACAGATCCCTTAACCACCGATTGCGCGGCCAAAACGCGACCGCAGGCGATGCGCAGACGAAAATCACGACCTTTAGGCTCCTTCGCCAAAACAGCGCCGCGGCAATCGACATGGCCCTGCACGATATGCCCGCCCATGGGATCGCCGGCCCTTAACGCGCGCTCAAGATTGACTTTAGAGCCAGGAAGGAGCTCGCCGAGCCCCGTGCGCGACTCTGTCTCTCTCAGAACGTCCGCCGTAAACCGGCGTTCGTCGAAATTAACCACCGTAAGACAGACGCCGTTGACCGCAACGGATTCGCCCTTCTCGAGAGGTCGCGCCCACGGTTCGAAGCCTATTTCAAGAACAAGGCCCGAACCGCGCGAAATGCGCTTTACCGTTCCGGTTTTCTGGATCAGTCCTGTAAACATCGTTACTTGGATTCAGATTCAAACGGTCCGAGAGGCAGCGACGCCTCGTTGTAGACGGTGCCCATGGTGTAAGCCTTGATCATATAGCGGACCTTAACGGGATTTTTAATTTTATCGCACGTAAGCTCGATATGATCGCCCTTGATTACGCCGTTCTCCTTTACGTTGAGAACTTTCGCCTTCATCCACGCGCCGTTCTTTCCGGCCAACTCGAACGCAGGCTCGATGGAACGGTTATCGGCGTAAATGTAAAACGATTTGGCGTTATCGAAGTACACCTTCGCCTTCGCTCCGTCAAACTCGACCTTTTTGAAAACGGGCGAATCCGTTTCGGGGATATCAAAGCCGTAATCGTTCTTCAACGCGTGAACGGCGAGACGGCGGCCGACGATCTCCTTGTTGTTGGGATGAATATCGCTAAAGTTGCCGACGTCGGCGGTTACGGCTATCGCCGCGTTTTTCTGCTCGGCGGCGAATTTGTTCTGAGCCTTCACGATACCGGGCCAATTCTGATTGTAGGGAGCGAGCTGAACGAAATACAATTTGAAATCGGGATTCTCGAACTCTTTCGCCCAGCCGTTGTAGAGCGCGTGCATTTTAGCCGCGTAAAGTTCGCTCTCGCCGTTGTTATGGCAGCCCTGATACCAGATAAAACCGCGCGAAGCCATCGGAGCCCACGCGCTGACCATCCCGTTCCATAAAACGGTCGGCTGCTGATGGGCGCGGCTTATAGGCTTTGTAGCGTCGGTTTTAGGATTCCAGTTCTTCTTGACCTCATAGTCAGCGACGGCCTTGATGGAAGGATCGCACCCTTCGTATCCGGACCTGGGAGTCCACGCGTCGATATTCGTTCCGCCCCAGTTCGCGCTGACGATACCGACCGGCACGCCGCCGAGAGCGAGATAAATCTCGCGCGCGAAATAAAAGCCTACGGCTGAAACCTGACGGCCCGAGGTCAATTCTTTAGGATTGAATCTGCGCCAGGGAGTTTTCTGGGCTACAGGTTCGACGGACCATTTATGTTCTACCGCGGCGAAACGGATGTTGTTCAAAAATGTCGAGGCAACCATCAATCCGCCGTTCGCGTCGCGATAGCGCGGATTCGAGCCCCATATCGGACACTCCATATTGCTCTGCCCCGACGCGAGCCATACTTCACCGACGACGACGTCGTTCACTTCGACGGTATCGACCGCCGCGCCGCCGTTTGGAGCCGTCTCTGTTACAATCATCTTGCGCGAAACGGCGGATGCCTCGAGCGGAGAAAGATCGACACGCCATTTACCGTCGGCGCCGACCTTGGCAGAAACCTTCTGCCCCGCGAAATCAACGGAAACATCATTGCCGGCAGATGCACTTCCCCATACAGGCAGCTTCATTCCGCGCTGCAATACCGCATGATCCGAGAACGGAGTTCCCAAATCGATTTTCGCCAAAAGCTGCTGGGAGCAAAGAACAGCAGTTGAAATTATCATCAATCGTTTTACCATAACGTTTCCTTTTTATTATTGTCGTTTATTAGCAACCGGTGGCGTTATCCTATAGTTTACAGGATTTTGAAAACGAAGACAAAACCCCAGATGCAACATGGACAGTATACCCAATCCATAAGCAAATAGTCAACCTGATTCCTCGTGCTGGAATATCACCACCTTCCCCATTTGCTTTTATCCGCTGTTCTATAAAAACAAAAAAACCGCATTAACTGCGGTTCTTTTAATTCAACTGAATGGTTGCCTCGCAGGGACTCGAACCCCAACAAGCAGAATCAGAATCTGCGGTGCTACCATTACACCACGAGGCAATCTCGCGTACTTTCGGTACTGGCGGGGTCGACGGGGCTCGAACCCGCAACCCCCGGATCGACAGTCCAGTGCGCTAACCAATTGCGCCACGACCCCCGCGTTCCTGAAAGTGATTCATAGTATATCATAACCTGCGTGAGTTTGACAAGGGGGTATTTTAACTTTTTTTATTTTTTTTACTTCGGTCAAAAAACGCCTTCTTCGCGTTCCTTGACGTCGCCGCCCTTCCACGCCGGATCAGGGACCAAAAGCTCGTCGTCGAGCTTAACGCCCGAGGCGAGAAGGCTTGAGCGGAGCGCCGCAGAATCAAGCCCCGCATACGAACCCCCTTTGGCGAGCAGAGCCGCGGCGGTTCCCGCCGCCTGTCCGGACGCGCAGCACGCCGGCAGACAGCGCACAACGTCCCACATCTCTTCGGCGCAGGCGATGCATCGCCCCGCGACGAGAAGGTTGGACACAGAGGGGACGGTCAACTGACCGAACTTCAGCGGATAAACGGGGCCGCTCTTGCGCCAATCCGAAAATATGCCGACGATCGCGTCCTCCGGTCCGCCGCAAGCGAGCTTCTGAAGCTTCAGCATCGTCGAATACGTCGGAATCGAAAAAATGTGAACGGGGCTTTTGCCTTCAGCCTTAAGGCGCCTGTTCTCCTCGGCGTTATCCTGGAGTATCGCCTTATGAACAGCCTGCATGTGGAGCGAACGATCAATCAGACTGTCGCCCCTGTAATTGCGCGCCTCAAGCGGAAAATTCTTTTTGAAAAACCTGCCTGCGCCGGTTCGCATGGAAACCTGACGTTTCTCATTGACGACGTAATACCAGCCGCCGGGAATGTTACCCTTTATCCCGGCATTGACGACCGCGCCGCAACGTTCGGCTACGACCGCCGCGCCCGTCGCGTCAGTGAACGCGTTCGCCTTGAGACGAACCGCATCGCATCCGCAATGAGCGCGGACTTCGGCGATGCGTCCGTCCTCCATATCGACGCCGTCGACATCGCAATCGTAAAAAACCTCCACGCCCGCCTCAAGCAACAAGCGCTCCATGCCGAGCATCATAGGGCCGGGATCAAAGACGAGTTCATAACGCTTTGAGGACAGCTCCGCCTTCGTGCCTTTTTTATTTTTCCAGAATCCGTTTGGGCGCGCGGCGGAATATTTCATCGGAAGCCGCAGAAGCTCTTCAGGTATCCCGTACGTGACCTGACGCCCGAATCCGTCGCAAAGGGGCATGAAAACTATAACATGACCTTGCGTCGAAAGCCCTCCGAGAACGGACGTGCGCTCGACGAGACACGTCTTCGCGCCCGCTCTGGCAGAAGCGAGAGATGCGGCAACGCCCGCGAAGCCTCCGCCTATGACGACGTGATCATATTCGAGACCGAGCGAAGGACCACCGCGCCGCACTTTTGATTTTCGCGCACCGAACGCGACCGTCGCTCCCAGAGCCGCCGCGCCCGCAAAAAAATCTCTTCTGCCGAAATCCATCTCTAATCTTCCTTTTTCGATCCGGTCAGCCGCTACGGTTCCAGGAGAATCCGGCGGAGTTTTTCGATATCCCCGTCGGTAAAGCCGCAGTCGCGAAAATAAGCCTCAGCCTTCTCGCGCGTCGTTTCACCGGGATAGCGCCCCAGGACATCAGTATAAAGTTGGAGAAAAAGATCCTTGTGGCAGAACCAGTTCCCGGGATTTGTAAACCCGGAACATTCCCAATCGCGGTAAAGCTCCTCGTCGTCGACGCCCAATACCGCTTCGATGATAAACGCGAGAGAGCCAGTGCGATCCTGGCCGCCGATGCAATGAAACACGATCGGATAATTGGACTCATCGAGAAAAACATCGAGACATGCCTTTGTCATCTTCATTCCGCGAGGTCTGCCGAATCCGGAATATGCGGACGATGGCGAATGGATCCACTTCACGCGGTCCCCGAGGGGCGACTGGCTCATACCGGCGATCTCGCCGTCATTGCGCAGATCGAGATCGGTTCGGATACCGAGAGCGTCGAGCATAATCGCGCGGGACTCGTCGCTCAGGCGCTCCCTGCCTCGCGCATTTGCGATCGGTACGCGATGCCAGTCGTTCGACGGCCATGAGCCTGAATATATCTTGGCCATGTGCTTCGCCTGCCAAGGAGCGCGGTTGGTCAGCGTTCCGGCGGCGAATTCAGCCCTGCATTCCGCCCATGTGAGAAAATCGATGTCTTCGGGATTGTTATTGAGACCCGCCGAACGGTATACGAGCCCCTGACGAATGCGCCGGGAGTTCATCGCGACGCGGCCTCCGATATCGCGGACGTTGGGGACGCCGGGAACGCGAATGAGACGAGGGGCCGTCGCGTCGGTTTCAAAATCGCGCGCGGCTCTCGCGACCGTCCGACCGCCCACGACGGCGGAAACGATGACGCGATATTTCTCGCCGATCATAAGATTATCGAAGAACGCGTAAGGCTCGCGGGCGTCGACAACGCGCACGGCGCGATCTTCTCCGACTCCGACATGGCGAAGTTCGACTGAAAAGACAGGCGCAGTGCCGCCCTTCTCGCCTGTCCACCGCCAGGAAACGAGAACCGGCTGCGGCTCGTTTTTGTCGAGCGCCAGCTGAGCGCGCTCACCCGCGTCGGCGAACTTCTTAATCCTCTCTTCACGGGGCAACTTAAGATATTCAAGCTGACGCTTCGAAAGGAGTTTCACCTTCTCTTCTCCGCCTTCAGGCTGAAGAATCTCGAGCCTCGGCGAAGCCGAAGCCGCCAAGGCGCCCATTCCCACGACGCCCGCCAGAAACAGACCTAAACTCAAACGCATTGTTTTACCGCCTTTCACTTTTCGGGATTCTCGGAGGAAAGCAAACCGAATATAAACATGGTATTGGCCATATTGTTTACGGTAGGCTCGTCCATCGCTATGGCAAAATGGACGTCGGAATGCTGATATAAAAGAGCGAAGCGCTCGGCGCACCTCGGATACGCCGTATCGCGATAGGAATATCCGGCGAAGTTCCTGTTGGGGCCCTGCTCCTGGATTCCGTCGGCGGGAAGACCTTCGGGGCGGTAGCGGCTGTTGTGCAGCGGGCAGCGCACCGTGCGCGACCCGAGCCCGGTAATCCAGCTCAACCCCATCGGATTTGCGCCGAGCGTATTGTCGCAGGTGCGGACGAGCCAGTCGCGCCATTTGCTCTCGCCAGTAAGTTTCCAGAGATACGCCGCGGGCACGGCGTAATTCTCGTACGCGCCCGTACCCCATGTGATCGGCGCATAAGGATGACGCAGAAACTTGTAGGCCATCTGCCCGGAGCCGCGCACATACATTTCGCCCTCCTTGCGTATCGATCCGAGAACAGCATCCCATACCGCGGCATCGGCCTTCTCGCGCGGAATCATCACGTACGCGTATGCGGCGAGCTGCAGGTTGAAGTAACCGTGGCTCATAAGTTCGGTTTCGGGCTTCTCGCGCCACGGCGTTGAAGCGATAAAATCGTCGTGGTACTTTTTCTCCCATGTCGTATGGTAGAGCTGCGCAGCCGCGTACGCTCTGAGCGCCAAATGATATTCGCCCCAATCAGAAAGACTCTTCATGCCCTTGACGGGATTCTTCTCGGCCCACTCGTAAGCGTGGCGCGAGCGAAGAAGAAGATCATTCGAGCGCTTCTTCTTCCCGCACTTTTCCAAAATACGCGACAACTGCGCGAAAACGCCTGAAGCGAGATACGACCCCTTCACATCCTTGGCCCAGGCGTAGTCGCCCTTATCGTCAAGCTCGACCGTCTGGATAAAGTTGGGATCTCCCTGAGATTCCGTTCCGTTTCTGACGCCCCCGTCCGAATCATCCTGAAGCCCCTCCCAGAGCCTTACGGCCCAAATCGCCTCATCGACTATATCGGGAATTCCGTTGCCTCGCTCCGGAACGGAAAGCTGGGAATCCGTGAAATTTTCAGGCGCCAGCTCATACGCGTTCAAAAGCGCCTGGGCAACATCGATATGCGAACGCGGATTGTAGTCGCCCGCGTCGTGATGGCCGCCTCTAATATGAAGACGATGAGGAATCTTCTCAGGAACGGACGATGCGAGATCCTTAAGCTCGCTCATATCGAGCGCGCGGTTAAATATCATGGGGTCCGCCGTGTACAATCCCTCGGCCGCGCCCGAAGCCTTGGCGAATTCGATCTTCTGGGGCTTCGTCAGATCGACGCTCGCGGTCATGCCGCCCCAGCGCTGTCCGTCATAAAACACGTCGACGGGATGTTTTTTGCCGGCGTCGGCGGGAGAAATGCGCACGACGACGCGATGCCATTTCTTGTCGTTGATTCTCAAAGAAAACTTCGGATGGAATTTCACTACACCCCAGTTCACCCAAATCGCGAAGAGATTCCTGCCTTCCCCGATACGAACGAGCTGTCCGCCCCAATTGTTCCCGGCGAGAGAATCGTCGCGGCGCACCATAAACGAGAACGTCAGACCCTTATCAGGATCGAACGAGATCGGAGATGTTTCAACGCCGTTGTGCGTCTGATCGTCGCCGCAGGCAAAAACCTCTTTGAACGCCGCATCGGAAACCCGCTTCGTTTTCCCGACAAGTTTAAATTCCGGCTTTAGACGCGACGGATCGTTCTCGACCTTCTTGCGGCAAAGATTGACCAAATGATAATCCGGATTCGGAAACATCTCCATATTATCGGTAAAATCTCCCCACTCACCCGCCGAATGACGCTGGACAGTCGTTGTTATTATACCTTTGTTATGACAAGCCGTTCGCTCCCAACCTCCAGAAAGTTTGGGATCAATCTCGCAACCGCAGCGCTGGAGGTAAATACCGCGCGCCTGGGCGAGAAACGCCTTTTTATAGACATCGGCTGAAATCTCAAACTGCAGGGATCTACCGACGCCGTCAACTGAAAGAACATAAACACCGGGCTTTTTAAACTCCGTAAAATCAGCCTCGTAGACATTCTCCGCCGAATGATTGGCTTTCCCGTCCATATCCAAACCGTTATGCACGAGCTTAAGCGCACCTTCAAAAACCTTCCTCCCGCTCGCTGCTTCCAAAAGCGAGAACGTGCGATCGCCGCGAAGTCGAAGGGCGTAAGGCGCAAGCGAATCGTAATCGTTTTTACGCGAAGTTGGAGCCGCTGCCGTCGCAATCTTCTCTTTCTCGGCCTCAGCCGCCTTCTCCGCCGCTATTCTCGCGTTTTCGCGCTCCTCCTGAGTACCCTTTCCCGCTTCGGCATAATAGGCCTCCTTTGAAAAATTTGTCGCACCCTCCGCCTTCGCTTCAGCGGATACGGCGCCGGAGTCGGGCATCGACCCGAGCCAGCGCCCCACGTAGGCGACTTTCAGCGAGTCGGGCAGATATCCCACCTGATTGACCTTAATCGACTGCGAAAGCGACTTTGCTGGATCGAACCGCATCGAGGCTGAACGGGCTCCTGCACACACGCCGGGCGAAACCTCAACGACGACGTTATCGCCCTTCTTAAGTTCCCCGCCGAGATCAAGAAAGATCGAGTGCTCCAGATAGCCCTTGAACGGCCATCCTGTAGGCTGGTAGCACTCAAGCCGCGTACGGCGACCGAGCGCGAGAATCTTTCGCTCTTCGCCGTTGACCAAGACCTTCCAGTTCGAAAGTCTCAACCCGCCGTCCGGGGAATAACCGTGACCGAATTCGCAGAGCACCTTGCCGTCGCCGACGGACGAAATGCGCCTTAACCCCGTCATTCTCGCGGCAATCCCGTCGCCGTCCTCGTCCGCGTCGGGATTGCCGCCGTAAACGAAGGACGCGGCGCAAAGTCCCGCCGTAACCATGGTTCCGCCTTCGCCCTGCGCGATGATATGATAACGCACACCCTTTTTAAGCGGATATGGAAGTTCAAGTGTAACCTCGGAACGGGTGAGCGACGTCGCGGCGCCTTTCGTTCTCACTCCTCCAGGAATGTCGAATTCGTTCTTGGACGGTTTCGCGAGCAGAACCTTCGTCGGAGTTACGAACTTCCGGTATGCGTAATTATTGTCGCCGTCGCCGATTATGCGATACGATTTAGGCTGCGAACGGACATGGGTAACCGAGCTTCCGATCACAATTCGGACCGTCTTCTCGTCCAGCGCACGCGCGCTGCGTACGCCGTAAACGCGCATGACATCGCGCTTGATATCGGGAACATCCGTAAAATCACTGGCGAATGTTACGCCCGACAGAAAAACGCCGAACACCAAAGCTCCAATCAGAGACGAGTACGATGATTTCATTTTACCTCCACCTTGAACGGTTTGTCAGACAAAACTTTAACGACGGGCTTTTCAGAGCGCGAAGAGCGCTTCTCGCATATAAGCGAAACTACGTTCCCGTCAGGAAGAGTCAGATTCTCGATTCCGTGCCGCTCAAGGAGTCTCACGCGCCAGACGACCTTCCCCGGAGTAAACTCCATGCCGAACACGTCGCGCACGAGCATCGCAATCGGCGTCACACCGGAAAAGCCGACAAAATCGCGGCGGACGCTCTGTCCGTAAAGCTTGCCGTGAGTAACCTTCTCCGGGTCATAGCTCTCCCAGACAGTCCCCGTATCGGCATACACCTTGGCAACAGCGCAAACATGGCGCATCGCAAGATTGTGAGCATCTTCATTTAAACCGCATTCAGCGAGCCCGCGCACAATCGCCCAGTCGGTGATGCACCAGACTCCGCCGCGCCAGTAATTACCGCCGTCGCGTTCATAACCATCCTCGCCCTTCGCGAGCGAGCGCGTACCGCAAGGGGCGGCGAACGTCGCGCCGTCAGCAAGCGAGATAGCGAGACGACGCGCCCTTTCCGGCGGAGCGACGCGCGCGAGAAGCGCCCAAAAGCCTCCTATATGACGCACGGAAACGCGATTGCCTTCACGGTCCAGATCGTGATAAAGACCGGTAGCCTCGTCCCACATTTTTTCGTTGGCGATTTTCTCGAGCGCGGCGATCTCATCCTCAAGACTCTTATCGCGCCTGATTCCGACGGCGTCGGCGATGGCGAGCAGGTTTTTCGCGTTGAAAATCTGCTGCATCGTCACGTCGACGAACGAAATGAATCCGTGATGGAATTCGGCGGAATACCTGGTCGTGTCCATGCGGGGAATATTATCCATCCCGCATCCCCAGCCTGACGAAAAATAAGTGCCGTCCTTCCATGTGCGGTTTTTGCGCATCCAGTCGTGATAGGCCATGAGCACGGGGTAAACGCGCTTTAAGCGAGCCTTGTCGCCGCTGAAACGGTACCACTCAAGTTCGGCCCACGCGAAAATATTGCCGCCGACCGAAGAGAGGTCGTTGCGTTCGAACTGGCTTCGCCCGTCGTATATCCCGAGTTGCCTCGGTATGAATCCGTCGGGAGTCTGAGCCGCGTAGAAGTTATCAAGCTGCTCGATGAACGGAAACACGTTCGAAGCGTATTGCCCGAACATCGTAATGAACGAACTGCCCCAGACGAAGACGCTTTTACCGAACGGGGTATAAACGAAATTCCGTTTGAAATTCGTATTCGCCTCCGGCTTGTGCAGTTTGGCGCCGACCATCTCCCACGAATTCGAAAACGCTGCGACCTCATCGGGATGGCCGTCCCATATCGCCCTAGGCACGGCGGTGCGCCATAAATTGGCGGACGGCAGAGGTCGGTTATCGACGCGCTCAGAGATAAACGTATTTTCTTTCACTCTCGCGTCGCGAGCATAAGTTCCGAAGTAGTAGTCCTTGCGCGAGGCAGGATCTTCGCCGGCGTTGAGCGTCGAAGCCGTCAAACCTGAAAAAACGACGGCGGAAATCAGAACGCCATTTATTTTGTTTATGAACACCACGAACCGAAACCCCTTTCCGGAAGTTAACGTCACAGCTGAGGTATTTTCATATTCGGGATATGAACTTCCTCCTTTATTTCAAGTTCGGAAGAACCGAAAATATACTCCGCCGCCATCGGAGAGACCGTAACCGTATCGCGCTTCGATGACGACGAATACGACTCCCCTCCCCCCATGGACGTCAGGGCCGAGCGCCCGGCCTCGGCTCTTGTATCGCGGGAGAAATTCAGCCACGACACGATATAATGAAGAAACGCCAAAAGAGCGACCATGACGAGCGTGATGCAAAACAGCCCGATCGCCAGCTCGATTATCGCCTGAGCGGAGCGCATCTTGAATCGCTTTTCAGTGGCCATGGCTAGTTCCTCCGTGTCCGCTCGGTCCGCCGCCGATAGGTCTGTGGCAGGTGTGCGAATTGAACTTAAGCCAGATCGACCCTTCACGCCTGAAAGACGCGCGTTCCCAGGTCACGAGCTGGGCGCAATAATAACAGGAGCTTCCGTAACGCGGCCCGTTCTCCATATACGCGCCGAGATGATCGCGGATATGCGTAACCCAATCGTAATCGGCCGTTGCCAGATGCGCGCCGCCTACCGCGTCGAGGGCGACAAGTCTCGTATCCGTAAACGCGGGAACCACGAGCGAATTAAGAGCCGTCACGACAGACGTGCGCCCCTCGAAATCTTCGACGCACCCGAACGGCTTCGCCGCGGCGGACCAATGGAATTTCGAGGTCGATTCGACGGCGACCGTCCGATTCTCGCCGACACAGCGGCACACCGCGGCGCAACCCCGAACGTTGTACTCGTCTTTTATTTCGCCGACTATGGGAAATTCGTATCCGTATTCATCATCGGCAAGCGAAAGCCCGTTGAACCACTGCCTCCATGAACCCATATCGAAAAAGAACCATGTCTCTTCCTGATCGGCGAGAAGATGAGACTTTGCGATTTCCTCCTCTGTCAAGGTCTCGTCGGAATAGCGCTTTACCAGCTCCATTATCTCTTCGGTTGTAAATACGGACTTAAACGCGATTTTCCGGGACACGACGTGAAGCGAAAAGACTTCACTGTTGTCGAGCGGATTTTCACGCTCTACCGGCAAAGGCGCCCAGTCGGTGTACTTTGAGTAATCATCAAGAAGATTCTTGCTGTTGAAAAAAAACCAGCACCAGTCCTTTCCCGCGATCGCATGATAAAACTGGCGGTTGAGCAGAAGGTGCCCGGAGAGCGAGTCGTAAAACTCAAGATTGTCCGGACCCGTAGCCAACCCCTCGGAAATGACGCTTGAAATCGCGGCGGCATAAGCTACCCAGGCGCCGGGGAAAGGTTCGGGATACGGAGCGCCCGCACCGTTGGCGCCCGCACAGTAAACGGTTCTTATATCGTTGACGTGGCGCTGGAGAATCGCGGCGAATTCAGGACGCTCCTCCATTCCGTTCTTCTTCGCCGCCTTATTCGCAAGACGAAGAGCCTCCACCGGCTCCAAAAGCGCCAAGCGCCGCTGTTCGAGAACGATTCTGCGGCACTCGTTCGTCTCATCGCGCGCGGCCGCGACCAGATGCTCGATATTCAGCCGGCCGATTTCATTGAGTATCTGACCTTGTTTGTTCGCGGCCGCGATCGCCGCAGCGTCGCCGCCGTGCTGGATTTGCGTCTTCTCGCGCACGGATGTGAAAATGTCGACGTTAAGAAGGACGAAACTCGTCAGAACAACGAGAATGAACACGAGAAGCAATATTATCTGACCGCTACGCGTACGCATCAGAACCCCGCATCATGCATGTAAAAAGGGAAATGAGACTCAACCTTGGCGTTACCCTCCACGTCGAATTCCCCGGTCGACATCTCGAGCCGCGCCTCGGCAACGGGGGCTATACCCATCCCGGATTGGACGTCAATACCCGTAGAATGCCAATATTCATATTCAAGTATCGCGTTGGCGCGAGGAGGATTTTCGCTCGCAAGATAAATCGGCACGCGCGCCACCTCGTCAATACCTGAATCCTCAGGCCAGAGACGCTTGCCGGCGACGGGGATAATCGCCGCACGCGCCGATTTTCGGCACATAAAATCGTTGAACCCGACGGCCTTGGCGCGCGCGGCGCGCGCCGCGCCGTAATCAAGAAGCGTTCTAGCGGCGAGTTTGCGTGAAAGCGTGAACGCGCTCGTGAAAATAAGCATAATCACGAGCACGGCGATCAGCGTCTCGACCATGGCTTGGGCGCGCTTCATCAAGGGCCCCTTTTATCCTTAAGAGCTATATTAGTCGTTGCCGGCGTCATCAATCTGCTCGGCGGCGTCTTCGGTTTTATCTCTAATCTTATCCTTCAAGAGAGTGAACGTACCGATAAGGGCGATGGCGATAAGGCTGATAATAAGAATATATTCAACCATCGTCTGACCTTTTTTCATCTTCTTCATTGTTGTCTCCTTTCAGTTCGTTATTTTACGGATATTCTGAACTTACATGGCGCTCGGTTCTCACCACAGACGACTTCGTCGCCCTCAGCAGATACGCAAGCGCCCCGACCGCAAGGACAAGGATTGAGAACGTGATTACGTACTCAAGAGCTGTTTGGCCTCTCCTCGCTTTCATTTTCATGCCACTATATTATCACAAAAAACCAAAAAGCACAACTCTACCGGAAATCCCGGTTAATTTCGCTATTGAAATCGGCCGACAGTTTTTGATATACTACACGCATACTTTTTCGGGCGGTTAGCTCAGTTGGTTAGAGCATCTCGTTTACACCGAGAGGGTCGGGAGTTCGAGTCTCTCACCGCCCACCATTCTTCACCCCAACGCTTCTTCCTGTGAAGCGAGAAATTCACGGGCCATCATGAGCCCGTCGATCGTTTCAAGGCCCCCTACCGCTTCGGCCAGTTCAGATCTCGCGATTGAGTATTCCTCCGAACCTTTACGGTGCGTAAAGACAAGCTCAAACTCTCCCGGAAAGTTGAAAAGCGAAACGACCGTCTCGACGAGATTCCCCAACGGCGGCAGATCGATATGCCCGGCGGAGAAAGAATATTCAAGGCGGGTTCCGACACCCTTCTCGGATTTAAGGCTCACGCTCCCGTCGGTCGCGTCGCAAAGCTGCTTGAGAATGGGCAGTCCCAATCCGACTTTGCGCTTATCATGCTTGCCTGCCTCCGTATAAAAAGGATTGAACGCTCTTTTAAGGACATCCTCGTCCATCCCTTTGCCGTTGTCGTCGATCGTCACCTTGAAAAACTTGCCGTCCTCCTCGATCTCAACGAGAACACGCGACGCGCCCGCTTCGATGGAATTGTGCGCCGTATCCGCAATGACATCCGATAATGTTGCGTGCATATCAACTCCTAAAATCTCGTAAGGCGCGGCGAAACGACGGTCGCCTTTGAAGCAAACGCCTTTTTAAGCCCTTCTACGGAAAATGAATCAAGCTCCGCCTCGGTCCAGACGCGAGCGACATCATCGAGATTGTGCGCGTCGGAACTTCGCGTAATCGCATATCCGGGAACCTTTTCACGCCAGAACGTCTCGTCGGCGGTGCGCGAAAACTCCACCGCATCGAACCCTTCGGCGCCGGAAATCCCGCCTAACTGCGAAAAGACGGAAAACGTTGAGCGGTCAACGTGCGCCGCGATAAAAAGCCCGCCCAGTTCATGACACTTCGCCGACACGTCCGGTATCGTTTTTCGGCACGCCATGGCGAGAATGCGCCATTCCATATCAACGATATCGTCGTCCCATGTGACGACCGGCTGATCGCCGAAGACGTCAGGATCGTTGACGCGCTTAGGCAATGCGGCGTACACCCACTCGGTCATCGCGGCGGCCTCGTCGACAGTGTCAAAAAGGCAGAGCGTATGAACTTCTTCGGCGGTACACACCTCAAGCCCGCAAAGGCATCCGATCCCCGCCCGGCGCGCGCACTCCGCGACGGCAGGGGCGTTGCGCGACGACTGGTGATCGGTTATCGCGATTCCGCCCATTCCCGCGGCGACAGCCTTTGCGACTATCTCCGAGGGAGACATCTCAAGACTCGCACAGGGCGAAAGACAGCTGTGGATATGCAAATCGAACTTCATTTGAGATCAGCACGGCGGCAGAGACGAAAGCGCAAGCGCGACGGCATACTGCGAAAGCGGCGTGACGACGATCGCGACGCCCTCGCGTTTCGCGCCCTCGACCATATCGGGCGGAACGGGGCGCGAATGGCAGATCACGACGACAGAGCACCCGACGAGAGTGCAGACCGCGATAGTGTTGAGATGATTCTGAATCGTAACGAGCGCGCAGTCCTCGCCCGCGTGGCCCATCACGTCCGAGAGGAGATCTCCTACGTAAACGCTCTCGGCTTTCGCATCTTCTACATCGACGACGATTTCGCCGCCGACCTTTTCGCAGACTTCACTTAATGTCATGATGCGGAATTCTCCTCAGATTTCTTGGGCGCGAGATTAAAAACGCACTTCACGTTCGTGAATTTTCCGATTTCGGACTTTATCTCGAAATCGTCCGCCACGCGCTTCGAATTCGAAAGCCCCATGCCGGCGCCGAATCCGAGCGACCGGATCCAGTCGTTGGCCGTCGAGGTGCCGTCGCGGCATGCCCATTCGATATCTGTGATGCCGGGACCGCGGTCTTTCGCCGTGATCGTAACGCTATCGTTCGTAATCATCAGAACGAGCACTCCTCCGTGGGAATGGATGCAGATGTTGATTTCGAGCTCGTACGCCGCGACCGCGATGCGCCGCACTATCGAGCGGTCGATCTTGCGCTCGCGCAAGATACCCTTTATGTCGTTGGCGGCGTGACCCGCGCGCGAAAGATCGTTCCTCACTACCGCCCACTCGCGCCGGAAGTAATTCTCGCTCGCCTCCTTCGACGTTTCGGCGATGCTCTTCGATGTCTTGCGCTCGAGTTTGCGGATTTCGACCGAAAGCTCGTAAAGAAGCGCGCGCATCACGTCGCGCTGGGAAATTATCCCGACGAGTTTCCGGTTTGAATCAAGAACGGGGAAGCGCCCGTACGTGTAGTTGTTGAAATACCTGAGCGCGAACGCGATCGGCATACCCGCCTCGAGAACGACGAGATTGGTCGCCATGTGTTTCTCGCACGGATCGTCCATCCAGCCGCCGTCGAGACCGCGGATGATGTCGTTCACTGAAACGATTCCGAAAAGGCGGCCGTCTTCGCAGACGGGCACACCCGATATGCGGTTGTCACGCATCAGAACCTGAGCCTGGCGCAACGTCGCTCTGCGGGGGATGGTGATCACCTGGCGCTTCATCACGTCGCGGACCTTGAAGCGCTGAAGAAGCTCCATTATGATAACGCTCGAATCCCCTCCGAGCGCTTTCGCGTCAAGCGGCGACTTGGCCAGAATCTCATCGTCATTCGTCTTCTGACCCTGGAGAATCACGGGTTTGTATTCCGCCATGGCAAAATCCTTCCGGTTGGCGCGGCATCAGCCGCGCTCTTCGGCGAGAAACGCGTCATGAAGCCTGACGCACGCGTCATACTTCGACAACGGACTCGACACGAGAGGAATGCCGAGATCCTCGGAGACCTTAAGCATCGTTTCCGAAAGAGGCTTCGCATTATGTACGACGACGCCCATCGCGCCTACGATGTGAGCCGTACGGATGGCCTGATCGCTCGCGAGCGAAGTCACAAGGAGAATATCGTCGGCGTCATAAAGAAGGACGTCGCTCATCAGATCGTTGGCGACGACCTCGCCCACCGCGCGTGGACTGGTACCGTCGCCTGCGACAAGTTTACCGTCGAGAATTTTTACAACATCTGCTATCGTCATTGTTAAAACCGCCTTTCCGCCCCTCCGGGCTTTAATGCGATTATCTCATAATCCGACGATAAAATCAAGTTGAGATATTCCAGGGTGAAAACGGCTTCATATAAAACCTCTATTATGATATAATAAGTGAAGTTTAATCTTTAAGGAGAAACTCATGAAAAAGACTATGATGGCTATGGCTCTTGCCGCGACGGTTGCGGGTTTGGGTACTACCGGTTGTTACTCTGTTTATAAAAACTGCGCGAGCGCCGTTTCGCCCGACGGGAGGAATAAGATCTGCTTCAGTTTTGATCCGTTAGCCTATACGGTAACGCGTGACGGCAAAACTGTCGTCGCCAAGACCGAAGTCGGGCTTAATATTAACAATATAATGTTAACCAGCGATAGGATCGTTACCTCAGATCAGATAACCAAGCGCAAGATCGAAGGTGTCGCCGATGCGGCAGTCTACAAAAAGTCGAAAGTCGATCTTTCGGCCAACGAAACTCTCGTAGATTGGAAGGAGTGGGGATTGTCTTTGAGACTAATCGCCCGCAATGACGGTGTCGCCTATCGTTGGGAGACGAACAGAAAAGGCGAGATTACCATAAGAGACGAGAAAGCGGCCTTTACGATTCCTGATTCAAAATGTAAAGTCTACTCCAACTTCTCCTATATGGAAGGATTTCTGGATACGGACAGGATGAAGGAGGCCGATCCCTTCCAGAACAGCTGGGAAAGCATCCCCGAAGAACATTGTGCCGGACAGTTCAAGGTTCCCGCAGGCAAAATCGGGTATCTGCCGCTCGTATATACGCTTGAAGACGGAACGGCAGTATGCGTTACCGAATCTGATCTGGTCAACTATCCCGGCTGGAACTTCGGCTATTCCACTGCCCAAGCGGATTCGTCCGTTAAAATTGACGGCGCGTTCGCTAAAATTCCCGAAAAATACATTTATATGAACTGGGGCTCCGAAAAGCCCTACAGCGAGAAGCGCGGCCTTCGCTACGAGCGCGTCACCAAACGCGGCAATTATCTCGTTAAAACCAAGGGGACGCGCACATTCCCGTGGCGTGCGTTTATGCTCGCCGACAATGCCTCCGATCTCGTCGCCAATGATCTCGTTTGGGCGCTCGCGACTCCCGCCAAGGGTGATTTCAGCTGGGTTAAGCCCGGCAAGGTAGCCTGGGACTGGTGGAACAACTGGAATCTTCAGGGCGTCCCCTTCAAGTCCGGCTGCAACACAAAGACCTATGAATATTACATCGACTTCGCCGCGAAGAACGGTGTTGAATACGTGATTTTCGACGAAGGTTGGAGCCAGAAGCTCAACATCTGGAAGTACAATCCCGAAGTTGACGTCGAGCACCTAATCAAGTACGCCGAGAAAAAAGGCGTAGGCATCATCCTCTGGATGGCCTGGGCTCAGATCGTCGGCGAAGAAGAGCGCGTCGCAAAGCACTTCGCCAAGCTCGGCGCCAAAGGCTTTAAGGTCGACTTTATGGATCGCGATGACGCCAAGTGCGTCGATTTCCTCTGGAAGTTCGCCGACGTCTGCGCCAAGGAGAAGATGCTTGTTGATTATCACGGCATGTTTAAGCCTATGGGAATGGAAAGAGCGTATCCCAATGTTCTCAACTTCGAGGGCGTTCATGGTCTTGAGTGCGCGAAGTGGTTTAATAACGATTACGACTTCCCGAAGAACGATATCGGCGTCTATTTCGTCCGTATGAGCGCTGGCCCCATGGATTATACGCCCGGCGCCATGGATAACTATCCTATCGGAAAATACAGGGGAACCACCGAGAACGCCGGCTCCGTCGGTACGCGCTGCCGTCAGATGGCGATGATGACGATGTATTTCGCGCCGCTCCAGATGCTTTGCGATTCGCCCTCGAAATACGAGAAGAATATGGAATGCTTCTCCTTCATGGCTAAGACGCCTGTCGTCTGGGACGATACGGTCGGCATCGCGGGCGATATCAACAACTTCGGCTACGCCGCCTGTGCGCGCCGCAAGGGCGATGTATGGTACGCCGCCGGCATGACCGACTCCAACGAGCGCGCAGTCGAGGTTCCGACCGACTATCTCGGCGAAGGCAAGTGGGCCGCCGAAATATTCCGCGATCATCCCACGGCCAATACTAAGCCGATGCGCTATATTCATGAGACGCGCATCGTCAAGAAAGGCGACAAGATCGCGATCAAGATGGCCAAGGGCGGCGGTTATGTAATCCGCTTCACCCCCGCCGGGAGCAAACTTTAATTCCTGAAGATCTGACCACATAAAGAAAACGGCCGCAAATGTCGCGGCCGTTTTCTTTTTTGTCGTATCCGATTTTAAGCTTATACCGCGCTTAAAACGCGTCCGCCGCTTCATTCACGGCTTTCGCGCGGTTCTCGATGGCTTTGCGGAACGCCTCGTCGCGCATTTCGCGCAATTCAGACGCCGCGAGGCGGGCCGCATCGTCATCCCAAGCCGTAATAACGGTCTCGTAATCGCTCGATGCGTCGGCAAGGCAGATGGAAACGCCGCGATTAGGAGCGATGTCGAGCAGGTAAAGCGGACGAGCCCAGCTGGCGAGACGTGCCGGCACTCCATAGCGGCGTTCAAGAGCCTCGACGAGATAATGACGCCGCCCGAATGAATCAGCCGCCACCTCTTCTCTCGCGCAGGCACAGACCTTCACAAGCTTATGGGTCTTCGGGGAAACAAACGCGTAATAATCGTCAAACCCGTTGAGTTTCTTCTCCGGTGTGAACTTGATCATCTTAAGAGCGCTCTCCCCGGGAACGGCCTCCGCTTTATCGGCACCGGCGGGAACCTCGCCGAACTTCAATCCGAGAAACGAATCGTTCGGCGCCTTCGGCACGGCCTTTTCGGTCGCGTTCTCCGGCCCCGCGGTTTTATCTTTTGGATCGTTGACCTCGCTCTTGTTTTGCGGCGCGGCAGAATCCGCAGGAACCGTTTCGGAATAAACGCTCGTCTCGTGTCCGATGACATTGCCGTCGGAGTCCTTAATTTCGCGCTCCGAACGTTTTGTTCTAGTGACGGTCCCGTTGGCGTTAGTCACTACGGTTTCCTTCTCATTTACGGTCGAAGGAACGTTCTTCGTATCGGACGCCTGAAGATCGCCGCAACCGGCAAGCCCCGCCATGGCGGCAATCATTCCATATTTCATCGTATCTGTATTCATTTTATTTTTCCTTTCCTTTTCGGCGCTTCATGCGCCGTCACAAACAGATACAGCATACGACGTGCCAACGAAGAAATCAGCAACCTTACGAGTAAAAACGAGTCATTTTGTCTCATTCAATAAACAAAATGTGACACTTCTTCACCTTGTATGACAAGGCAAATGCTGAAATGATATAATATGCGAAATGCTTGAACTTTGATCGGCATCCCTTCAAAAGGAAAACTCATATGTCTTTTATAGCCCGCCACTCCGGCGTCATACTGACCGTCGCAATGCTTGTAGCCAGCAATCTTTTCATGACCTTTGCATGGTATTGGCATCTAAAAGCGCATAAGCCCGGCTCGTCAAGTTGGCCGCTTATCGCCATAATTCTTGTGAGCTGGCTCATCGCCCTCGTCGAATATATGATTGCCATTCCCGCCAATAGACTAGGCACATCCTCCGGCCTTAACGTCGCGCAGTTGAAAATCATTCAAGAGGTGGTAACGGTCAGCGTCTTTATCCCCTTTTTAATAATTTTCATGGGCGAGAAATGGCGATGGGACTACCTCTGGGCGCTTCTTTGTATGATAGGCGCAGTTTACTTCGTCAACCGCTCGAACATATGACCGATGTGTTAGACGCCGAGGGTAAGAATCCCTCGGCGTTAATTTTTTGCCGAAATCTGCCGATAACATTCGTAAGCCGCGATTGAAGCAGCGTTCGCAAGATTTATCGAACGGGCGTGTTCGCCCGGCATGGGAATTTTAAAAAGACGATCCTTGTATTTCGAATAAAAATCACGCGGCAGACCCGAACTTTCGTTACCGAACACAAGTGCATCCCCTTCGCGAAATTCACACTCGTACAACGAACGCTCGCCGCGGGTAGAAAGCATAAAAAACCGGTTTGGATTTTCAACCCGAAGATAATCATCCCACGTATCATGAATGCGAAGATCAAGATTTTTCCAATAATCAAGCCTCGCCCTTTCGATCGACTTCTCGTCTAAACGAAACCCAAGTGGACGGATCAGATTCAAAGGAACGCCGAGCCCGACACAAAGCCGTCCGATCGCGCCAGTATTATGGGGAATTTCAGGCCTTACCAAAACGATTGAGAACATTTGAGTCTCCTATCGTTTTTCTTCAGCATTCCCGACCTTACGGTTAAGCTCCTCCTCGGTAGGACGACGAAAAGCGAAAACCGCGATTTCAAGACCGACAAGAGAGAGCAGCGTCGCCACGCCCGCCAATGCATACATCCCGGCGGCAACCGTCATTCCGATTCCCGACGAAACCCATATTCCCGCGGCTGTCGTCAAACCGTGCACCGCATGACGACGGTCCATAATGATGGCGCCCGCACCGATAAACCCAATTCCGCTGACTATCTGGGCGGCCACGCGCGAAGGATCTCCCTGCCCTTCAAATCCGTACTGCGACAAAAGCATTAAAAGAGCAGAACCGATCGCGACCAAAAGATGTGTGCGCAGACCCGCAACTTTCGAACGATATTCACGCTCCAGCCCGATAAGCCCACCGAGCAGCGCCGCCACAAAAAGGCGGATTATCATTTCTCCTGTTCCGATCATTTAAATCCTCCAGCAAAACTCATGAAGATGTTTTATTCAACAATGCTACCGCATGAACTTCTATGCCGACACCCGCACCGACGTCGTCCATCCGCTCGTTCGTTTTACCCTTTACGCTTATACGATTGACGCCGTCCTCTTCACCAGGGAAAAGTATTCCGGCGAGACGCTTTCGGATCGCGGGGATATGAGGCGAAAGTTTCGGTCTTTCGCATATTACCGTCGCGTCGACGTTCCCGACGCACCAACCGGCATTGCGAACCTCAGCAACGACCGCTTCGAGAAGTTTCGTCGAATCAGCACCGCGCCACTTTTCGTCGGTATCGGGAAAATGAGAGCCGATATCGCCGAGAGCCGCCGCGCCGAGAAGCGCGTCAATTATCGCATGGATAAGCACATCTGCGTCGGAATGTCCCTTTAAGCCCTTTTCGTACGGTATCACCACACCGCCGAGAATGAGCTTTCGCCCTTCCTCGAAACGGTGTGAATCATATCCGAAACCGACGCGCACTTATTTACCTTCGGTGGCGAAGCGGTAGACGTTCTGGAACATACGCATCCACGGACCGTTCTCTTTGAAGACGTCGGGATTGTAGCTCAGCTGGCACGCTCTGAAGCCGCGCTCCGGATGAGGCATCATAATCGTGGCGCGACCGTCGGCCGACGTAAACGCCGTCTGACCACCGATAGAGCCGTTCGGATTGTAGGGGTAGCGCTCCGTCGCGTTGCCGCGTCCATCGACATAATGAGCGGCGCACGTGGCGGGCGTAAAGCCGTCGGTCCAGACGCGACCCTCACCGTGAGCGACGGCGATCGGGAGACGGGAGCCTTCCATTCCCTTGAAGAAGATGGACGGAGAAGGCTCTATCTCGATCGTCGCATAGCGCGCTTCGAACTGCTCGGAAACGTTGCGGACGAACTTAGGCCAGGCTTCAGCTCCGGGAATGATATCCTTAAGCTGAGAGAGCATCTGGCAGCCGTTGCAAACGCCGAGCGAGAAAGTATCCTTACGGGCGAAGAACTTAGCGAACATCTTTTTAAGGCGATCGTTATAAAGGATCGAGCGCGCCCAGCCGGAGCCGGCGCCGAGAACATCGCCGTAAGAGAAGCCTCCGCACGCTACGAGGCCCTTGAAGTCGGCAAGGTCGACCTTACCGGAAATCAAGTCGCTCATGTGGACGTCCTGACAGTCGAAGCCTGCGAGAGAGAATGCGGCAGCCATTTCGATATGGCCGTTAACACCCTGCTCACGAAGAATGCACATCTTAGGCTTCATGGACGATTTAGCCTTAAACGCCTTATCGTCGGGATTGTAAGTCAACTTAAAGTTAAGCCCGGGATCCGTCTCATCAAGACCGTTATCGTACTCCTCCTTCGCGCAGACGGGATTATCGCGCAACGCCTGCATACGATAAGTCGTCTCGCTCCAAGCACGGCGAAGATACGTAAGATCGGTCTTGACCGCGAGGCGCGAACCGACGGAAACCTCAAAGTCTCTCGTATCGTCGGGCTCGCCGATAACGACGGCGGGAACGCGCGCGGACTTAAAGATCGCGAGGACATCCTTGAGATTCTCGTCGGCTACCTGAAGAACGGCGCCGGGCTGCTCCGTAAAGAGCTGACCGAGAACATCACCATCAGGAAGCTCGACTTTAATGCCGCGGCCACCAGTAATCGCCATTTCAGCGAGCGTTACCACGATACCGCCGTCGGAGCGATCATGGTAAGCGAGAGCCTTCTTCTCGCGGACGATCTTCTGCATCGCGTTGAAAAAGCGCTTCAGATCGGCGGCGTTGCAATCGGCGTGAGTGTTGCCGAGCTGCGTGTAAACCTGAGCGAGCGCGGTCGCGCCGAGGGGGCATGCGCCGTTACCGAGATCGACGTAGACGAGTTTAGACGCGCCAGGCTTCAAGTCGGGAGTGAGCGTTAAGCGAACATCGTTCACGGGCGCGAAGCTCGAAATCACGAGAGAGAGAGGCGCGACCTGCTTTTTATCTTCGCCGTTCGAATCCTTCCACGTCGTATGCATTGAGCAAGAGTCTTTGCCGACGGGAATCGAAACGCCGAGTTTCGGGCAGAAATTAAGGCCGACCTCCTGAACGGTATCATAAAGAATCGCGTCTTCGCCGGGATCGCCGCACGGAGCCATCCAGTTGGCCGAAAGACGGATCTGGCCGATGTCGCCGACATCGGCGGCGGCGAGGTTCGTAATCGCCTCAGTAATCGCCATACGGCCGGAAGCGGGTCCGTCGAGAAGCGCGATGGGAGTGCGCTCGCCGGTAGCCATCGCCTGACCGTTGAAGGTCTTGTATCCCATCGTCGTAACGGCGCAGTCCGCCGCGGGAAGCTGATACTTACCTACCATCTGATCGCGGGCTACGCGGCCTGTAACCGTGCGGTCGGTAATCGTAATAAGAAACGTCTTGTCGGCGACCGCGGGAAGATGGAGAACTCGCGTCAACGCGTCGATGGGCTTTACGCCCTCGAAATTCGCGGCCTTGCGAACCTGCTTAACGCGCTTGACGTTACGCACCATGCGCGGAGGCTTGCCGAGAAGAACCTTAATATCCATGTCGATAGGCTTATCGCCGAAATGCTCATCCTCGAGAATAAGCTGACCGTCGCCGGTCGCGACGCCGATGAACGCGACGGGGCAGCGCTCGCGCTCGCAGAGAGATTCGAAGAACGCCTTAGCCTCGGGCTTGAGAGCGAGAACATAACGCTCCTGAGCCTCGCAGCACCAGATCTCCATCGGGTTCATCGACTTCTCTTCGTTATGAATCGAGCGAAGAGAGAACTTACCGCCCGTAGCTTCGACGAGCTCGGGACAACCGTTCGAAAGACCTCCCGCGCCGATATCATGGATCGAGAGAATCGGGTTAGCCTTGCCGAGCGAAGAACACGCATCAATAACGCCCTGGCAGCGACGCTGCATTTCGGCGTTGCCGCGCTGAACGGAGTTAAAGTCGAGAGCTTCGGAGTTCGTACCCGTCATCATCGAGCTCGCCGCGCCGCCGCCGAGACCGATGCGCATGGCGGGACCGCCGATCTGAACGATGAGAGAGCCGATCTTAACAGGCTTCTTCTGAACCTGGCTGTTGCGGATCGAGCCCATACCGCCTGCGAGCATAATCGGCTTATGGTAACCGCGCAATTCGCCGGCGATTTCGCCTTCGTACGTGCGGAAGAAACCGCAAAGCTGGGGACGACCGAACTCATTACCGAACGCCGCGCCGCCGATAGGACCTTCGGTCATGATCTGAAGAGGCGTCGCGAGGCGAGTCGGGAAATCGGCGAAAATACGCTCCCAAGGCTGAGGGAAGCCGGGGATGCGGAGGTTGGAAACCATAAAGCCGCAGATGCCCGCGCCAGTGCAGGAGCCGGCGCCCGTAGCCGCCTCGTCGCGGATTTCGCCGCCGACGCCGGTCGCCGCGCCAGGATAAGGCGAAATCGCCGTCGGATGGTTGTGGGTCTCGACCTTCATAAGCTGATCAAGATCGTCCTTCTTAAAGGCGTAGGAATTAGTCTTAGGATTAATCGAGAATACGTCAGTCTTAAAGCCAGCGATGACGGACGAGTTATCCTTATACGCCGAAAGCGTATCTTTAGGACGCTTAGCGTGGGTATTCTTAATCATCTCAAAAAGAGACTTCTTCTGACGCTTACCGTCGATGATGAACTCGGCGCCGAAAATCTTGTGGCGGCAATGCTCGGAGTTTACCTGACCGAACATCACAAGCTCAGTGTCAGTCGGGTTGCGGCCGGCCGCCGCGAAGCTCTTCGCGAGATACTCCATCTCAGGCTCGGAAATCGCAAGACCGAGCTCGTCGTTCGCCTCGCGAATTGCTTCGATACCCTTAGTGAGAACATCGAAAATCCTGCCGGGCTTAGGCTCGCCCGCCTCGAAAAGATCGGCGATATCCTCATAAACGCCCTCGGTCATCTTATCGTAAAGAGCGGAGAAACACTGCTCGGGGAGCGGTTTCGAGGTCTTAAAGCGGATGCCGCGCTCTACGCGCTCAATCGACTTAAGATCGCAGTTATGAAAAATATCGGTAGCCTTGGTGCTCCAGGGAGAAATGGTACCCTTTCTCGGGGTTACGAAAAAGTCCGCGTCATCGCACTGACCTTCGGCATTGAGCAGCACACCCGCGCGCTGAAGCTCTTCAACCGAAAAAGACTCGTCTTTCATTTTAAGGGCATAAACCCACTTCGCGTCAATCTCGACAGGGCCAAGCGTGGGGTCGAGCTTGGCGATAGCGTCTTTTATCGCATCAAGTCTGAACGGCGAATAAGCATCAGAACCGATAAGAAGAATCATTTTTTTCTCTCCAAACAAAGTAAATTATTTTAAGGGAATATTAGTCATATTATACCATATTCAACCCAAGGCTGACGAAATAAACTTTATCGCTTCGCAACCGTTTTCTCCACCAGATCGGCAACCCGTTTAGCGGCGTCGGGGATTGACATCATACCCATCTTATCCGCCATCGCCTCAAGTTTCTCGCCCGCGTCGTATTTCGACAATATGTAATGGCAAAGATTATGAGCCGTGAGCTTGTCCTGAATGGCTTCGTCCGCGGCCCCCTTTTTAACGAAAGCTTCGGCGTTGAAGTGCTGATGATTCCGGAGCGCTGACGGCAACGGTATGAAAAGCGCGGGCTTTTTACATTCGGCAAGTTCAAAACACGTCGACGCGCCGGCCCGGGCAATGACGAAATCGGCGGAGGCGAACGCATCGGCCATACGATCCTCGAACGCTTTAACGCGCGAGGGGATAGACTTAAGCAGATACGCCGCAATCACGCGCCCCTCGTCCATGCCGCCTGTCTGGTGGATGACGTACAGCGGACGGGACGATTTTCCCCTCGCTTGGAGAGTCTTATGCAAAAGAATAACCGCATCCGTCACAAGATCGTTTACGGCGTGGGCGCCCTGGCTTCCGCCCGTGATAAAAACAACGAACGACCCGGCGGGAATAAAATCGAACCGCTTGCCCTGCGAAATGCCGGCGCGGACGGGAAGCCCCGTATGAACGGTTTTTACGGAAGGAAGATACTTGCTTGTATCTTCGAAACTTATCGCCACAACCTTGGCGTAGCGGGAAAGAAATTCAACGGCCTTGCCGGGAACGGTATTCGCTTCATGAAGAACGACAGGAACGCCCGCAGACTTGGCCGCAAGCACCGGAGCGAGCGACGAATAGCTGCCCATCGCAAGCAGCACATCCGGCTTCACGCGCCGCATTTCTCTCCGGCAGCGGAAAATCGCTCTCAGATTGGCAAAGGCGTTCCCCAGCGACATCTGCCTGGCGCCGGTCGAAAAAAGCTGCCCCTTCCAGTTTCGCATGACGCTTGATTCAACATCGCGGCCGGAATCCCAAATCGTCACTTCATGGCCACGTTTCAAAAGTTCTTCCGCAACCGCAAGACCCGGGAACGCGTGTCCGCCGGTACCGCCGCAAGCTACAACAATCTTCATCGCCTTACCAATCCCTTTCGTTAGAAGGAAGCCTCATGCTGCGCATACGCGCCTTTTTGTCGGCCTCATGTTCATCACTTCTCTCCTGAGCCCTCTTCAGTAGAGCCTCGATTTCTTTCATCTCAGATTCCTTTTCCCGTGCTTCGCCCTTACGCTCATCGCCTTTATTCTCCCGAGCGTCTTCATTATCCCGATCGTTCTTTTCGGATTCCTTGTTTTCAGACCGGTTATCTTCCTTTCCGTCGGATTTATCTTCGCCGGAATTATCCTTATCGTCCTTATTCTGGTCGTTTTGCCTGTTCTGATCCGACTTCCCGTCGTTGTTTTGTTTATCCTGCCGTTTATTGTTATCGTTCGAATTATCTTGATTGTTGTCTTTCGGCAGAAGCCTGGATATCTCGACCGCCGACTCCAAGGCTTCGCGCCGCTTGTCCGAACTCGGATTTTTTACGCATTCCTCCTGAGCCCGTTCCAGTTTCTCGGCAAGATCGCTTATTCTGGCCTGAACTTCGGCGGTAAAAGGCGGCTTGTTCGTATCGGCCTGAGCCATCATCTCCTGCTGTTTGGCCCATTCGGGGAATTTCGAGCGAAATGCCTTCGTATAATCAAGCGACTCATTCAACCAAGGTCTTCCGCATTCCGCAGCGACATTGTCGCAGGCGTTGGACAAACTTTGGACAACCTCGTTCATCGCCTCCGGCGGAGGGACCACGTTCTTGTAAAACTCCGTAAATCCCCCTTCGGCTGCAGCAAGATCGCGCTCTGCATCGGCATCGAGATCGGAAAGTTTACGCGCCGCGTCAACCGTCCTCTTGTGCAGCTCGTCGACGTACCGAAGAATCTCCGCCTGTTCGTTCTGGTTCGTTACGGATTTTAAAATAGACTCTTTCAGCAAAATCCACTTATCAGCGAGTTTTTCGCCGCGGGAACCGAAAGCGTCCGCCGTCGACACCGCCTTGTCGGCGTCGTTCGTTGCCGCGACAATCAAATCCTCGAGCCCGGATATCAGATTCCTGGACTCTGAGACGGCTTCTTTCAAAAGCTGAACGGGCGAAACATTCTGCGCAGAAGCGAGAAGTTCGTCCATCCGCTTACGCTCGCGCAATTCCGGAATATCGGCAATCGCCAGAGAAAAATTGTCGTTAAGCCTCTTGTCGTCAGGGGCGGCGCGAAGCGCGATCTGGGCGGCGCGGGCGGCTTTCTCAAGACGCTCCAGCACATTTGTGGATCCTTCCGCACGCGCCGCGTCGTACTCAAGTTTCGCGACGACCTCGGCGGCCCGTGCTCCGTGCGTCCGCGAATTCATAAGCTGGCGCATAACGGAAAGCGCATTCGTTACATCGCCTGAATTGTAACTGTCTACACCTTCATTCCATATTTCGGAATCCGTCTTCGGCCCGTCGGTTTGACCGCCTCCGCCAAAAAGAGGAAGAATAGCCGTTGAAAAAACGAGTAATAGACCAGTCTTCCTCATCGCGGGTTAACGGCAAATCCATCCACTTAAGCGCCGGGATTCTGGGACTCGTAATTAGACTTGGCCTTCAGGAATATAAGAGCGCCCAAAGGAACGGTTAAAATATAAATCGCGCCGATTACTCCAAGCGTCAGCCAGAGATTGAAGAAAAGGCAGCCGACGATAAAAAGCCCCAACGCGACAACAGGCATCTGGGAACTCTTTTTCACACGGATCGCCTTGAGCGAAACAGTCGGAATTCTCGAGGCCATGAGCACGCCGACGAAAAGAAGCATCGCCATTCCAAAATAGGGATGGGACATGAATTCGTAAACTTTAGGGTAAATCGCTCTGGCTCCGATAGTTTTCTCGAACGAATCAAGCAGAATGTACGGCGTAAGAACCATCCAGCAACCGCCGGGCGCCGGTACGCCCGTAAAGAAGTGTTTCCAGTACGGGAGCTGCTCCTGCTCGAGCATCGTGTTGAATCGGGCGAGACGGAAGCAATCGCACATCGCGTAAAAAAGAGAACAGGCCAAAACCGCGCGAATCAAAACGGGATTCATTTTTACACCGTCTATCTCATGGGTCGGACCGCCTGTAAGCCAAAAATACATGAACATCGCGGGCGCGACGCCGAAATTCACGAAATCGGCGAGAGAATCGAGTTCGGCGCCGAGCTTTGAACTCGCGTTCAAAAGGCGCGCGACCCTACCGTCCATGCCGTCGCAGACGCAGGCTATAAGCAGCGCCACCAATGCTTCGCCAAAACGCCCCTCGCTCGAAAGGGAGATCGACGTTATGCCCGCGCATGCGGCGATTGATGTTATAAGATTGGGAATGAGAGCCTTTAGGGGAATGCTTTTTTTAACGTCATCCCTCTTGTCTTTGCGGCCTCTGAATCTGAACCTGCCCACGAGAAAGCTCCTTTCAGCTTAAATGCCCGAGAATCGTTTCGCCCGCGACCATAATCTGACCGATGCGCACCTCCGGCTTCACACCCTCGGGAAGATAAACATCGAGACGCGAACCGAACCTGATGAGACCGAACCTTTCGATCCGCTCCAAATGCTGTCCTTCCTCAACCTGAGGAACGATGCGGCGGGCGACGAGACCCGCAATCTGGGTAACCCCGTACACCTGGCCGTTGTCGGCCTTTACGAGATAATTGCAGCGTTCGTTGTCCTTGGAGGCCTTGTCGAGCGAAGCGTTGAAGAACTTGCCGGAAATGTACTCCTTTTTAAGGACCGTTCCCGCCGTCGGCAAACGATTGACATGGATATCTAAAACGCTCATGAAAACGCTGACGCGCCAGAACTTTTTACCCTTGTACTCTTCCATCTCGCCGAACGAATCGGGCATCTCGACCTCGCTGATGAGGCAGACGCGCCCGTCGGCGGGCGAAAGAATAGCCTTCTCGTCATCGGGCTGATAACGCTCCGGATCGCGGAAGAAAAGGAACACTCCGTAAGCCAGCAGGAAAAACGGAATCACTCCTAAAAACCACCAAACCTGGAAGAACCTTTCAAACGCGATAAACGCCCAGGCCGTGTAGGCCGCCGCCAGCACGAGCGCGATAACGCCGAATTTGATTCCCTCAGGATTAATGTGCGGAAAAAGATACGCCTTGTTTGAAAAGTCAGGCTTAGGTTCGTTCATGAGAAAGCTCCATTGTTAACTTACCGAAATGCGGATTCCGCCCTCGGCCGAATCCTGGCCGCCGGAAGCGGAGGCGCCCTTCGAAGCGTTCTTTCTGGGCGGACCGATGAGAGCGCCGAGAACACGCCCGAGAGTCTTGGGAGCCTGCTCGACAAAGCATTCGTCCTTAATCGCCTCTAAAACGCGATTGATTACATCTTCGCCAAGTTCACGGTGGGCATTTTCGCGACCACGATACTGAAGAGTAAGTTTAACCTTGCACCCGTCCTTCAAAAAGCCGCGGATCTGACGAAGCTTGTATTCGAAGTCGTTTGTATCGGTACCCGGATGGAATTTGATTTCCTTAACCTTCTGAACCTTCTGGGACTTACGCGCCTTCTTCTCGCGGATGGACTCTTCGTACTTGTACTTTCCGTAGTCCATAATCTTACAGACCGGCGGCACGGCGTTGGGCGTAATCTCTACGAGATCGAGACCCTTCTCCTCCGCCATTCTCTGCGCGTCGCGCGTAGCCATTACGCCGAGCATTTTACCCATAGAATCAAGAACACGAACCTGAGGAACGCGAATCTTGTAGTTTACACGTGTGAACTGTGCGATAACCCACCTCTTTTGTTTAGTTTATAATATTGATATTTTACCATAATCACGCGATTAACGGCAAATCACTTGGCGACGAGAGGCCTATCGAGCATCCTCTCGTAAAGTTCGATATATTGTCTGGCGCATTCCTTGTGGTTGAAGCGCGTAAGCGATTCGGACATGATGCGCGAAATTTCGCGCTCGCGGATTTCGCGCGGAGCCATGAAAAACTCCATCGCCTTGTCCATCGCCCACATAAGACCGCCGGAGTCGTACGTATCGAACACGAACCCGTTACCCTTCGACGCGCCCCAGTCGAGCATATCGACGGTGTCGTGCAATCCGCCCGTATTGTGGGCGATGGCGAGCGAACCGTAGATGGGAGCCTGCATCTGCGGCAATCCGCACGGCTCGAACAGCGAAGGCATGAACGTATAGTCGGAGGCCGCGAAGCCGAGTTGCGAAAGACGACCGTCGAAATTCCTGACGGCGAGGCGATTGCCGATGCCGTGAAAATTGCGGATATCCCAGAACGCCTGCTGATAGGGGCCGCTGGCGATAATCGCGATCTGAGCGCCCTGATCGTGATACTTCTCAAGGAAGCGGTACGTGATATCAGTCAGAAGCTGAGGCCCCTTTTGGACGGGATCGAGACGGCTCGGCCAGAAGAAAAGCGGAGCGTCGGGATTCTCTTCAAGACCGAGAGCGTGCTGGAGAGCAAGCTTATTCTGACGCTTCATTTCCCAATGATTATCAGGGCCGTACTTAAAGGGGATCTTATCGTCCGTTACGGGATTGTCGATCGGGTCGGGCGCGTTGAGAATGCCGCTCGCGCATCCGGCGTTGTACTTGTTCCTGATTTCGTTGCGGATCGAATCCGGCACGAACGAGTGCCAGCCGTCGACAATCTCCTTAAGGAACGTGGGAGATACCGTGTTGATGAAGTGGGACGCGAAGCAGCCCGACGCCTGGAGGTCGATCTGGTTGTTGCTGCGCGATTCCTCATAACTGTAGGGAGGATAGCTGTAGTAAAGATTGTTCCAGAACTCGGCCGCATCGATACCCATATCCTCGACCCAGTCGAGAGTAAGTTTCTGGGTATGGATGTTATGGACCGTAAAGAGGCTCGGAATACCCATACGGCGCGCCGCCGCGGGAATAAGCCCCGTCATCCAATCGTTGCAGTGAACGAGATCGGGCTGAACGTACGGGATGCAGTGGTTGATGACTTCGCGCTGGAACGCCAAGGCGAGCTTAATGTTGCCGTCGCCGCGATCATAGACGGTATCGCGATAATAAAAACAGCGATCCTCCGCAAGATGAATGCGCTCATCGGGGAGATGGCTCTTGTACTTTTTAAGCTCGTCAGCAACGAGCTTCGCCGTCTCCTCGTGGAACATCCGGCGATAATGCGGCAGAGCGACGTGGACATCCGCGCCGAGCTCGTAGAGCGCGGCGACGAGCGAGGCCGATACGTCGGCCATACCGCCCGCCTTCGCGGACATCTTTCCGGCGAGATTGCCCATACCCTCAGGCAAATACGTAATCTCCGGCGTTACAATGAGAATTCTCGGATTCTTCGTTTTAACCTTCGCCATAAAAGCAACCTCCTGGAATTATTGATAAACGTTAAGCTATAACGGCGACTACCTGACCCTTGGTAACCGCCTTACCGTGTTCGGCGATGAAAGTGATCTTTCCGCCGGCGGGAGCCTTGATCGGATTGAAAAGCTTCATCGCCTCGACAACGCATACCGCATCGCCCGCTTTCACGGTCGCACCGTCGGCGGCCATGTCGGGCTTGCCGGGAGCGTCACTGCGATAGAACGTTCCGTTCAATGGCGCCGTAACGGGCGTACCCTCGACAGTGCTCGCGGCACCTGCGGCCGGCTTCGCGGCGACGGCAGCCTGAGGCGCGGACGCGGCGGAAGCCTGAGACGCTTCTTCGACATCTGCGGGGATCGGCTCGCGCTTCGCGGGATCGGCGTTGCGCCACTTGAAGTAACCGAGCGCCACTTCGGGGAAGAGCGCGTAGGAAAGAATATCCTCTTCAGCCTGAATCGTATTGGCCGGAAGCTCTTCGGCCGCGGCGGCGAGGCCGGGCTTCAGAAGATCGGCGGGGCGGCAGTCGATCGCCTTAAGTCCGCCGCAGAGTTTCTTGCGGAGCTTCGGATCGATCGGCGCGGGAGTGCGCCCGTAGTAACCGGCGGCATACTTCTTCGTCTCGTCCGTGACCATCGAATAGCGCTTACCCGAAAGAACATTGAGAACGCTCTGAACGCCGACAATCTGAGAGGTCGGAGTGACGAGCGGAGGATAGCCGAGATCCGCGCGCGCGTTGGGAAGTTCGGCGAGCACTTCGTCGAGTCTGTCGAGCGCGTCCTGCTGGGCGAGCTGACTGCGGAGATTGGAGATCATTCCGCCGGGAATCGCGTGGACGAGAACGCCCGCGTCGACGGCTTCGACCTTGGAGGAGGAAGCGGGCTGACGCTTCTTCTTAAGCTCTTTGAAATAGTTGTTGATCTTAGCGAGCTTAACCTGATCGAGCCCCGTATCAAAGCCCTCGGACTCGAGAATCGAAACGATCGACTCGGTCGGCGGCTGGGACGAGAAGGAACTCATCGTGGAAATCGCGCAGTCGACGCAACCGGCGCCCGCTTCGGCTCCGGCCATATACATCGCGCTCGCCATTCCGCTCGTCATGTGGGAGTGGATCTGTATGGGCATTTCAGGCATCGCCTTTACGAGGGCCGCGACGAGTTCGCGCGCGGCGCCGGGCGTAAGAATACCCGCCATATCCTTGATGGCGAGAGAATCAATACCCATCGCCTCCTGCTCTTTAGCGAGCTTAACGTAATTCTCAACCGTGTGGACGGGCGATGTCGTATAGCAGATCGTACCCTGGGCATGACCGCCGTATTTCTTGACGCTCGCGATCGCAACCTCGAGGTTGCGCGGATCGTTGAGCGCGTCGAACACGCGGAAAATATCCATTCCGTTCTCGCAGGCGAGCGCGACAAAGCGCTCTACGATATCGTCGGGATAATGCTTGTAGCCGAGAATGTTCTGACCGCGAAGAAGCATCTGCAGCGGCGTCTTGGGGCACGCCTTCTTTATCCTGCGCAGTCTCTCCCACGGATTCTCGCGCAAAAAGCGCATGCATACGTCGAACGTCGCGCCGCCCCAGCATTCAAGCGAGTAAAAGCCCGCGTCGTCGATCTCAGAAGCGATTTTAAGAATATCGTCGGTACGCATGCGTGTAGCCCAAAGCGACTGATGGGCGTCGCGCAATGTCGTGTCGGTAATACGGATTTTCTTTCTCGTAATTTCTTTCATAACGTTATTATATCACATTTTAATCTGAAATTGCACTTAAACCTTCTTTGAACCGAAAAAGTAAATCTTGTTCTCTGTACCGTTTAGAAGCCTCACGATGTTCGAACGGTGCTTCCAAATGACAAATAGCGCGATAAGAGTAACAAGTATGCACTGAGGAAGATCGTTATACCCTCTTGCTCCCAAAATCGGAAACCATACTGAAACCGCGAGAAACGCCGCCGCGCTGCAACTCCCGAGAGAGATGTAGTTCGACAGCGCGAAAACGAGGACGAAAAGAGCGAATGCGACACCCACAAGAGCGGGCACGAGTCCTATAAGCATTCCGAACGCCGTAGCGACGCCCTTGCCGCCCTTGAACTTCATATACGGAGTAAGCATGTGACCCACTACGCATGTTACGCCGACAGCGAGAGGCATCCACGGCTCGACCGCCCAGCACTTTGCGGCCAGCGTCGGCAGCAATCCCTTAAGGACATCGAACGCAAAGGCGATAAGCCCCCACTTCTTGCCGACAGTGCGAAAGACGTTCGTAGCTCCAATGTTTTTGGAGCCGACCGTTCTGACGTCGACGCCGCGCATCTTGCCGATAATAAAACCGAACGGAATGCCGCCGACGAGATACGCCCCGGCGATCCACAACGCTGAAATGATATGTTCTTGCATGATGCGATATTATATCATTTTTAACGAAAGATTTGGGAACACGTGCCCGTCGTAATTAAATAAAAAAAACGCGGCGGAAAGTCATCCGCCGCGCCGTCACGATAACAGTTATAGAATTCTGTTATTTGTCGAGCTTCTTGGGAAGGCTGACGATAGCGCGTACAATTTCAGCAAAGAAATTGACGAACAGATATATAAAATAGGCAATCAGCGGAAGAACAACGGTAAGAACAAGCGTACCGGTAAATGTCTCAACCGCTTCAATAGAATAAAACTCGCTCTCAAAAAGCTCGGTTAAACCGATTACGACACCCCCGATCACCAAGCCTGCGATCACGTATGTAAAAAGCGCTACAAAAACTTTGTAAGGCAACAAGCAAAGCGTAATCAACTCCTCAGAATAATTCGGCGGACAATCAGCTTTAACACCCATAATCTTCGGATTTGCAGCCAACACTACTAAAACAAGCGAGACAACGAGAACTACAAGCACTTGAACAAAATCACACCCGGAAAACAACAAGGACGCGGCAAAAACGAGCCCCACAGTCTTCATTACACCTAATACTTGAGGTCTAATGGCTTCATCCTCTCTATTGTCTAAAAGCGAAGTTACAAGTGTTGTTGTTTTCGGCAAGAGATACAGAACAAACGCAACAAGAACCACAAGACCCAAAAGTCCCTTAAGAACAGTTCCAAATCCGAGATCAGCACGGCATGCTACGATAATCGTCGAAAGTACTGTCAGCGCACCAAGAAACGCTACGGCTAAAGGAAGATAGCGAAGAACATATTTTTCACCGACTTTCAACCAATTAGCCCAGGGATGATCGACAATAAAACCAAGAGTCTTGTCAATACAAGAATTCATCTTATCAAAGATTCCCGTAATTTTAGCTTCAATTCCAGAACCGGAATTTTCAACGTTCATATTTGTTTCGCTCATAGCAGTCCTTTTTTACTTGTTTTTTTACAACTACCGATTTACGGCACTCGTCGCAAACCAATGTATATTTTACCACTTATTCTCCATACACGCAATCAAGCGCATCGGAAATCATATCGGAAGCCTCCTCAAGAGTCTCTTCCTTGAGAACGAGCGGCGGGAGGAAGCGAACGACGTTCGATCCGGCCGTGAGAGCGAGAAGCCCCTGATCCTTAAGGGCGTCGACGATTTCCTTCGGGTCGCCGTCGACGACAAGGCCGAGCATAAGGCCCTTGCCGCGGACTTCAAGGAGTTTATCGTACTTGTCGACAAAGCCCTGAAGAACTTCCTTGAAAAGATCGCCGATTTCGGTCGCGCGCTTAAGAAGCTTCTCCTCCTCGATAACCTCGATGACGGCAAGCGCGGCGGCCGCGGCGACGGGATTGCCGCCGAACGTCGAAGCGTGGGCCGATTTCGTGAAAACATCCGCAAGCTTTGCGTTGGAGACAAGAGCGCCCATCGGAATGCCGTCGGCCAGAGACTTCGCGAGAGTAAAGAGGTCGGGCTTTACGTCGTAACCCTGCCAGGCGAACCATGTGCCCGTGCGGCCCATGCCGGACTGAACCTCGTCGCAGATCATAAGAAGATTCTTCTCGTCGCAGAGCGCACGCACGCCGGCGATGAACTCGGGCGTCGCGGGCGTAACGCCGCCCTCACCCTGAACGGCCTCGATCATAATGGCTACTGTCTTCTCGCTGACGGCGGCCTTTACGCTTTCAAGATCGTTAAAGTCGGCGTATGCGAAACCGACGGGAAGAGGATCGTAACCCTCCTGGCACCACGACTGGGCCGTCGCGGCGACGGTCGCGAGCGTGCGGCCGTGGAAACCCTGGCGCATCGTGACGATTTCAAAGCGGCCGCCGTTCTGGGAACCCCACTTGCGGGCGAGCTTGATGGCGGCCTCGTTGGCCTCGGCGCCGGAATTGCAGAAGAAGACCTTACCGCCCAACCCCGAAAGCTCGACGAGCTTCGCCGCAAGTTCCGTAGCGGGGGAGTTCGCAAAAAGATTGGACGCGTGAATGAGTTTCGCGGCCTGATCCTGAACGGCCTTGACGACCTTGGAGTGGGAGTGTCCGACGTTATGGACGCCGATGCCGGAAGTGAAGTCGTAAAGCGCGAGCCCGTCGATATCGCGGACCGTGACGCCCTTGCCGCTTGAGAGCACCGTCGAAGGCGCATACGTAGGCATGACTACGCTGTTGTACAGTTCAAGTGTTTCCTGGGTCTTGTTGCTCATTGTGTTATCTCCGTTCCCACGCCTTCGCGCGTAAATATTTCAAGCAAGAGTGAATGCGCCATACGACCGTCAACGAGGTGGACTTTTTTAACCCCCGCGTTGATGGCATCGACGCAACCGTTGATTTTAGGGAGCATCCCTCCCGATATTGTTCCGTCAGCCTTAAGCTTCTCGACCGATCCGAGATGCAAGGTGGAAAACAGCGTACTCGGATCGTTCGGGTCCTTAAGGAGCCCGGGTACGTCCGACACAAGCGCGAACTTGCGGACTTTAAGCGCTTTTGCAAGCGCCGCAGCCGCGAGATCGGCGTTGATATTGTAAAGGTGATTGTCGGCCGCGCCCGTCGCAATCGGCGTGACGACGGGGATTATGCCGACGTCGAGCATCTCAACCGTCGAGCGGATGTCTACGCCCGTGATGCGCCCGACATAACCGCGATCGGGGTCGGTAATGCGCTCGGCTGAGAAAATCCAGTTTCCGTGCAAGGGCTTCGCGTTTGTCGAGCGCGCCATAAGGCGGCTTACAAGATCCGGATTTACAACGTTATTAAGCGTCTTGCGGACGATTTCCATCGTCTTTTCGTCGGTGACGCGTTGGCCGTCGAGGAACTTAGGCTCATGACCCGACTCTTTAATCGCCTTGGAAATAGCCTTACCGCCGCCATGCACGATAACGACCTTGATGCCGACAGCGCGCATAAAAGCGATATCATCCATCAACGACTCAAGATTCTCCTCGACTTCCATGACGCTGCCGCCGAGCTTCACGAGCACGACAGAACCCCTAAAATCGAGAATATAAGGCAAGGCTTCGGTCAAAACCGCCGCCTTAGACATTGCGGTGTGTACTTTTTCCATATTATCTTGTAATTATACCAAATTTCAGACCCTAACTCAATATAGCGGATACTATGCGCGAAAACGCGGACGAACCTGTCTCAAGAAGTTTAACCGCCTCGTCGAGACGCCGGGCGGCCCTGCCGTGCTCTTCGTCGGAATTGAGAAACGGTTTTAAGAGCTCTGCCGCCTTTTCGGCCGTGAAATCCTCCTGAAGAAGTTCCGGCATCGGAGATACCCCTTCTCCGCCGCACTTCTCCCAGATGATGTTCGCAAGCCCCACATGCTTTATCCCCTTGATGACGCGCCGCGCAATCCACGCCAAAACAGGGCTCACCTTGTAGACGAGAACCGTCGGACAGCGCGCAAGAGCCGCCTCCAGCGTCGCCGTGCCGGACGCGACGAGCGCCGCGCGCGCGGACAAGAGAAGTTCACGAGCCCCGCCGAGGCGAACCTCGACCGGAGAGTTGACTGGCGAACGGGAGAGTATCGAATCTATTTTCTCCCTAGCACGTTCGTTGGCTGCCGGAATAACGGCCTTATCGACAGCAATGAGAGAAAGCGTTTCGAGCATAACGGGCAGATTGCGCTCTATCTCGCCGATACGGCTCCCGGGCAGAAGCGCGAGAACACGCTCGCTCACAGATGCGTCTGCGAGGCTTCTCTTAAACTCTTCAACGAGCGGGTGACCGACAAACTCCGCGAATCCCGGTTTGAACAGCGCCGGCTCGAATGGGAAAAAACAGCACAGCTTATCGAGCGACGCCTCGATCTTCGGAATCCGCCCCGCCTTCCACGCCCATACCTGCGGACAGACGACGTGAACCGTCCGGATGCCCTTCTTTTTAGCGTAGGCCGCAAGCTTGAGATTCATCCCGGGATAATCTATCGTGCATACGACGTCGGGATTGAATTCGTCGATCGCCCACTCCATCGTTTTCTTCACGTTGAGAAAATATCCGATGCGCGATATGACCGCCATAAACCCCATAACGGCGAGATCGGCCGTCTTAAAGCCGTAGTCGTCATAGCCCCGTATTTCATTGCCGGCCAAAAGTTCTTTGAGCCTGTTGGCATAGATAAGACCCGACTCTTCGCCCGCTAAAAGGAGTATCTTCATCCTTACGCCGCCTTTCAGGGTCTCAAAGGCGCAGGAGGCAGTCCCGACTCGACGCCCTCGATCGCGATACCGTGCCTGTCGGCGAAAGAAATCACCTCCGCCCTGTCGAGAAGAACGAGCCTCCCCGCCTGGAACGCGAGCGCCGTCGCGCCGGCCTTTTTCATCTTCTTCAATGTCTTAAGCCCGACGACGGGAATATCAAAGCGCATATCGTGGCCCTCGCGCGCCGCCTTGAATACGACGCTGCCCCTGCCCGCGAGTTTCCCCCCGCGCCTGATCGCGGCGTTGGTACCCTCGAACGCCTCGACCGCGAGCACCATCCCCGAACGCACCATGACCGTCTGACCGATATCATGACGCCCTACGTCGCGCGCGACATCGACCGCATGCTTTACATCGCTCTTTTCACCGTCGCTCAAAGTCCGCCGCGTAAGCGCACCTACACCGGGAATGTGCTCATCCATATAAAGGCTTGCGGGAAGAACAGTTACCCCTGCGGCCTCGATCTTTTCTATGAGTTTTCCGAAAATCGAATGGGCATTTTTAACCGGCAGCTCGGCGAGCCATCTTTTAACCTCGTCGTCGAACTTGCCGCGAAAGAGAGAAAGAGGATTTATCTGTCCGGCGAGTATCGCGCCGCCGTAACCCTGCTCGCCCATCCAGCGGATCCCCTCTGCAATGCCGCCCAACGCGATCCGATGAACACCGTCGGCCGCTTTGCACGTGGCGCGTTCCGTGGAGCCCTTGACGGCGAGTACGTCAACGCGCTCGACGCCGGCTTTCTTGGCGCCTTCAACAACGAGCCGCGGATAACTGCCGCTGCCGGCGATTACGATTAACTTATCCATATCTATGAATCCTGTTCACAACAATACGTAGGAACATTATATCATATTAAACGCCAACGGTAACAAAATCCCTGAAGCGCACCGGGCGGTTAAACGTTCCGCCCTAAAAGACGCGAGGCGAGATTTTTAAGGATCGACGCGTCTCCCGGAAGTTCCTCCAATGACCTGATCGCCGTCGCGGTCGTCTCAGCGGCGAGGCGCTCCGTCTCTTCCCTGGAGTACGGCGAATCGCCGTCCAGGAGATCGTCTTCGTATTGAAACGCGAGCCCGAGATTCAAGGCAAACGATTTGAGGCTCGAGAGCGAAACGCCGTCGGCATTCGCCGCAAGCGCGCCCATCGCCGCAGCCGCCACGAAAAGATCGGCCGTCTTGTGCTCGTAGATGTAGGCGGTATCTCCGGTCGCCGCGATATCTTCAACCTGCCCCGCGACTACGCCCGCGCCCGCTTCGGCGAGAGCGGCGACGACTTTCGCCGCGTTCTTCGGCGTTTTTGCCGCTGCGGAGAACGCGAGCGCCTGCAAAGCGTCGCCGGCGAGTATCGCATTGACTTCGCCGAACTTTTTCCAGACGGTCGGTTTGCCGCGGCGCATCTCGTCGTTGTCCATCGACGGAAGATCGTCGTGGACAAGAGTGTAGTTGTGAAGAAGCTCTATCGCCGCCGCGGGATAGGCGGCGTCCCCGGCCCTGCCGCCCGCGGCAATCGCGGCGCCGAGCGCGATCAGGGGCCTGACTCTCTTTCCGCCCGTACCGACGGCGTAACGCATCGCGGCGGAAAGTTCCCTCGGCCGCACGTCTTCGCGCGGCAGAACTTCATCCAACGTTTTTTCAACCAGATCAAGTAAGCCGTTCATCGGTTCTCGCTCTCCTCTGAAATCAATAATCTTCCTCCTCAAGTTCGTCGAGACGGTCCGGAACAACCTCAAGATAACGCATCGCCTTCTCCGTTATCCGCTTGAAAACCGGCCCCGCGGTGTTACCGCCGGCGTGATACCTGCGCTTTTCATCAAAGTCCAGCGAGACAAGAACGACGATCTTCGGGGGCACCGGTTCCGGATCGTCAGGATACCGCTTAACCACCCCCGAGGGGACGATGCCGCAGAACGTCGCGACGTAAAGGCCCGGCAAATATCCCTTAACCCCCTCTTTAGTCTTCTGCGCCGTACCAGTCTTGCCCGCTACGGAATAGCCCTTGACTTTCGCGCGCCTGGCCGTACCCTTAGGAGTCGTCACGTCGAGCATCATCTCGCGAACGGTATGGGCGGTCGAGGCTTTTATCACGCTCTCGCCGGGATCCTCCTGATGACTGAGAAGATCATTCTTCTCGGCATCGACAATTTTATCGACGATATACGGTTTTTTACGTATTCCGTCATTTGCGATGGTCTGGTATGCCGAAGCCATCTGAATGGGAGTTACCGAGATACCCTGTCCTATCGGCGCCCTGGACATGGTCGCCTTGTTCCATTTCCTGTAATCCCACAGGATGCCGATCTCCTCGCGAGGCAGTTCGATCCCGACCCTTCTGCCGAAACCGAACCGTCTCATATACCCGTAAACGCGTTTCGGGCCCATGTCATACCCGAGTTTACCGATGACGATGTTCGACGATTCGACAATTGCGTCTTTGACGGTAATGACGGGATCCATCTTATGGCTGTCGTTGGGAAGTCTGTAATATTTGTAAGCGCCGTTCGAATCCTTCTCGTCCCTCTTTGTCGAATAACGCGTATCCGGCTTCGCGAACCCGCAGTCGATCGCCGCGGCCGCCGTAATGACCTTCATGACGCTGCCGGGCTCATAAACATAACCGATCACCTTGTTTAAAGTGACGGGATCTTTAATATCGTACGTTTTCTGCAGATCCATCTCGGGATACGTGGCCATCGCGAGAACCTTTCCCGTCTTCACGTCAAGAATCACGCACCAGCCGGATCCGGCACCGTACTCGACGACTCCCGCGGCCAATTCCTCCTCAACGGTCTTCTGCAGAAAATTGTCTACCGTTAGAATCACGTCCGCACCGTGCTTCGGCGGAATATTCAATTCTATTTTGTCTTTGATGAGATCGCCGTTCGCGTCGAGCTTGCCCCTGATTTCACCGCGCGTTCCGCACAGATACCTGTTAAATTTTTCATTAATCCCTTTTATGACATGGCTTAAACGGTTGCTCTCGAAATATTTCCGGAAATACGTCTCCTCGATCTTAATTCCCGCGACGATGGATCTGTTGCTCAGGATATCATGAACCGCTTTGCTGTCTGAAACGCCGAGATACTGATTTTGAAAACCGGGGCCTCTGGTCTTCTCAAGCATCGCAAAAACATTCTTCGGGGGCAGCCCCAGCTGGGTCGCTATGGTTTTAGCCTGCGCCTTCGGGGATCTCGGAGTCTTTTCGCCGGGAGGGATCACCTTGCTTTTTTTCAGGAGGACCGGATCCAGACGATACCGCCAGGCGGGCATCGACCTTACAAGCGGATACGGCTCGCGTCCGAACGCCGAACAGTATATCCCGCCGCGGACCGGAGCGATTTCATCACAGAAATCATATTGAGGCAGCTTGTCCACATCAATGATGAAATGCGCCTTGATCAGTGAATATGACGAATATGCGGCCAGCCCCAGCAGGATAACGACAGGAAAATAGAACTTCAGGTTCTTCGAGAGCTGCATGCCGATAACTCGTACTAACGAATCACTCGCCTGTTTTCGGGACGGACCCGACTGCCGCCGTAATTCGCGGTCGCGCTGTCCTTCTTCCTGCGGCGAAGAATAGCGACGGAATTCTGGCCGGGAAGCACCTTCCCGCTCGAGCTCATCTGCACGATCTGGCTCGGTCTGGGGTAATTCATCGACATGCCCCTCGAAACAAGAGCGCGGTCGAGATTCACCGAAGACTTTTCAGCGTCCCAGTTGATGATGTTCTTTTCCAGCTCCGTCTTCTCGCTGGCAAGCTCCATCTCCTTGTCGGCGATGGACTTTGTCAGCTGCGAACAGCTGGACGACGCCATCAGATTCAGCACGACCATGACAAAGACCGTAAGAATAATCGCGCCGATATGCATCGTGTGCGCCGTGACGCGCGACATCCTTTTGGAAATCTTTCTGTTCTTCCTCATCTTCAATTCTCCTTCACTTCAATGACGCGCAGCTTCGCGCTGCGGGATCTCGGATTCAAATTCAATTCCTCTTCCGCGGCCTTTACGGCTTTTCGCGTCACAGCGACGGCGCGCGGAAGCGCACCTTCCCATTTCTCGCCGCCCTGCTGGAGCGACACCATCTTACCGACGTGGGCGGCGAAGAACCTCTTCACGACTCTGTCGGTCAGCGACTCGAACGTGATGACCGCGAATCTTCCACCGGACTTAAGAATCGAAATACCGTCCTCAAGCGCCCTTTCGAGCTCACCCATCTCGTCGTTGACCGCCATCCTGAGCGCCTGAAAGACGCGCGTCGCGGGATGATGGCCGCCGCGTCTACCGACAAGCCGCTCGATAAAGTCCGCGAGCTCGAGCGTCGTCTCGAAACGCTTCTTCGCGCGCGCGGCCGCGATCGCCTTCGCTATCCGCACCGCCTGGGGCTCTTCGCCGAGGTTGCGGAAAATTTTCGTCAACTCTCCCGCATCCTCCCCGTTTACGATATCCGCCGCGCTTACGCCTCCCGCGCGGTCCATGCGCATGTCAAGGGGTCCGTCCCTGAGAAAGCTGAAGCCACGTCCGGCTTCATCCAACTGAGGACTCGACACACCCAGGTCAAGCAGGATCCCATCGACTTTCTTCCAACCTTTTTCATCAGCCAACCTCTTTAAATCACCGTGTCTTCCTTTCGCGACCGACAGATTCGCGAAAATTTCCGGCTCGCCGCCGGCGATCTTCGCGACCTCTTCAAGCGCCTGGTCGTCGCGGTCTATACCAAGCACCTTACCCCCGAGCGCAAGTATCTCTCTCGTGTGGCCGGCGCGCCCGAGCGTACCGTCTATATACAACCCGTCCGGCTTCACGGCGAGGGCGGAAATCGTCTCTGACAACAGTACAGGCTTGTGCCCGGTATCGTGCGCCATACCTTCCGCCCTCCTTCAGATTAGAACCCGGCGATCTCAAGGGCTTCGCCAAGAGCGACCTGATCGACCGTCGCGGCGTCGCCGAGAGCCTTCGGATCCCAGAGTTTGATCATACGCACCGAACCCACCATCGCAACCGTCGTCGTCAAGTTCGCAAACTGAAGGAGCTTGTCGCTGACGCGGATTCGGCCTTGAACATCAAGCATAAGCTGTTCAGAGTTTCCGCCGATGACCTGAAGAGCGCGATTGAGCGCCGGATCAAAGAGCGCTTTTTCGCGTAACTTCGCTAAACGGGCCTCCATCTCGGCTCTCGGCACGAGATTAAGACACCCTTCCTTATGGTCAGGCATAACGTACACATAGTCAGGCTCGCCCATCGTAGCGCGCCATTCGCGGGGAATGGTAAAACGCTTTTTAGGGTCCAGCGCATGATCAAAGCGCCCCACCAAGACGCCCGACACGGCCTGAGTCGACTCTGCGACACTCTGTTTGCCTACTTTTGACATTTCTTGACACAATTATACACTTCTTGACACCACATTGCAACAAGAAATTTTTAAAAAAATAATTTTTGTAATTTTTCTTAAGTTTTAGCCCCTTGCTTTAAGCTAAAGAGGTTTTGTAAGCGTTGATTTGAGCGAGGCGATTTGAGAAAGTGCGAATTGTTGAGAATAAGAGAGATAGTGATTTGAGCGAGGCGATTTGAGAAAGTGCGAATTGTTGAGAATAAGAGAGATAGGCGAGATTAACTCGTTTTTTTTTATGCCGTTTTTTCATTTATCGCGCCGCGCGTCTCATTTGCGATCGCGAAAGACATTTTGAGAAAGTTGGCCGCGAAAAAGCCGAAAAACTTGAAAAGTATCAAATTGTTGAGAAATCATATGATTCTGAATCGGCATTGCAAGGCGCATTGCAAGGGCAAAAAAAGCCCCTTGCAACTGCGTCGCAAGGGGCTTTTAAGGTATTCTAAAGGTGGCTGCATCAAAGCCAATTGACCCGAAATGGGATGTTGGTGTAATAATCAGGCGGCACTTCCTGTCGGATCACGATCGGTCCGTTCACTTCATATTGTACATGAGTCGAGAAGGCGGACCGCGACTGCCACTTCCGGAGCAGACGCCGACGGTGTGTATCGAGCATGGCGAAGACTCTCCTGGCGTCAGCAATGGAGAGGTCTACCCAGTAGCCGTCATCGTCCAAGCTGCGCCCGTTCGGGAGTCGTGCCTGATCAAGTAAGCCGCCGAGATAAGCCCGCGCCTCAGTCTGATCACCACCCTTCAGCTGCATAAGCTGGAGAGAGAGAACTTTAATGAGATAAGCCCATCTTTTCTTATCTTGGTCGCCGCAGTTAATCGCCTCTTCGAAATGCCCCGCGTCGGCGTGAAATTGGCTCAAGACGGCATCGAGATCAGACGTCTTAGATAGTTCTTTCATCGAACTTTTGCCGCACGCCGCCAGCATCGTCGAGCGACGGTATTCCTCTCGCTCAGCTTTATCGGTTATTCCGAGATTTTGACAAGCCGCCGCGAACGCTTTCCAATAGAGCGAAACTTGCGCTTTAGACAGATTCATTCCTCACCTCCTGAGTCGGCCAGCAGTCGGCGATATCAAGGCGAATCGCGCGGAAATCGCCCTGGGTAGAATTGCGCTTTTCGCAAATGAGATACTGCTTGCCCTTCTCCGGCTTCAGGGCTTCCTGCAGAATCAATTTCGCCTCACGCCATTTGGCGTTGTCGACTTCCATTCTCATAAGCGAGAGAATGCGCCCGGTCGAGAGAAAACCCTGCGAATTGGCCTTGAACGCCTCCTTCACGAGGAGCCGAAGAGCCGAGACATCGACGCCGTCGACGCGATCGAGAATGCTGCCGACATAATCGAGCATCAGTTCCCGGGCGCGGATTACGCGCTCATCGAGCCGGATATTGTACTGCTGACGGATCGCGACCTGAATAAGACCGTCGAAGCTGCGAGCCGAAAAGTTGCCCTTAGTGCCGAGCGATTCCTTAAGCTTTGCGAGTTCGTCAAGATCCTTGATCGAGTCGGCGACGACCGTCTCAAGGTTGGCTCTCGCCTTCTCGAAGCGGGCGAGAATACGCCGCGTAACACGGTCACGCGCCTTATCGTAGGCGCTCACGTATTTGAGCGGTATCGCGTTGCCGTTGGAATCAATCATCGTTGTTACTGTCTTGGCCATAACTCAATTTCCTTTCTTTTTGAGTTTTGATTTTTTTGGTTTTTCATCGCCCGGCTGGCGATACTTACATTCAAGAACTCTTGCCCCGGCGAAAAGGCTGCATTTACCGTCCTTGCACCACTTGCAGCTTTTATTGTTGCAAATCATTTAGACCTCCTCAAACTGCGCCTTATAGACAGCCCTGAAGCTTTCCCAATTCTTCGGATGCTTCTCTTTGGCGTAATTGTTGCCGTTGCACCAGCTAGCCGTAAGCGCGAGACACGAAGTGAGACGGTTCATCTTAATGCGGTCAAGAAGCGCATCAACACAAGCGGTAGAACCCTTAATTCCATACGCTTCCGCCGCGAGAAGAATATCCTCAAGAGGCAGCCTATTCGGCAAGGTCATAACGCGCTGACACCTCTCATCAATCTGCACGAGCCAGCCTTTCATCTTGGCGTCGTTGATGAGGTCGTCTTCAAGCGACTTAGTACCGCAAAGAACCATTCCGCAGCCGGAGTTATCCCAGATTTCGCGGATCCATTCAATGCACTTCATCGCCGTTCCCTTACCCGCCGACATGACAAGTTCGTGCAGCTCGTCGATGATCAGCAAGGTATTGCGTCCAATAGCCTTGGCAACGCGCTGCCGGGCGTCGTCGACGCGGACCGCGCTATTAACGCCCACCGCCCGCGAGAACGCTTCAACAACAAGCTTCATCGTAGGCGCCGCCGGGATGCGGACAAAGCAGACCTGCTTGTTTGAGCGGCGCATATACTCCTTAAGGCAGTACGTCTTACCGATCTGCGACGGCCCCACCAGACGGACAACCGCGTTTCTCGTGATCGCAAAGTTGCAGAGATTCTCAATCCTCTTCCAAACCGAGTTCTCGATGAAGCGGTCAGAGCGCATTCTTTCGCGCTCACGCTCAAGCTCAAGATAAGAGTCAATCTGCTTAACGACCTTATCAAGCGCCCCCTCATACTTGCCCGCGAAAAGCCGCGAAAGCGTCGCGCCCGAATAATCAACGAGCGCCCCCGTCTGGTCGAACGAGTACCCCTTTGCCTTGCCGAGATTAAAGAGTCGGATAATCGACTCCAAACCCTCCTCCGATACACGCCCGGAGTCGACATAGACGCGGCACGTCTGGCGCACCTGATCGGCCGAGCGGTTCATCCCCTGCGACGGTGTCGCCGCGATAAGGTCGGTTACTGTTTCCGGTATTATCATTTTATTTGGTCCCTTCTTTTTTTATGAGTTAATCAAAATCGAAATGTTCAAAATCTACACGCGGCTCCTCCGGCTCGTCCGTCGGATCCAGCGTTACTTCAGCGGTAGGCGCATCTACCTGCACCTCTTCCGCTTCAATCTTCACATCGGCGGCGTCAGCCTCTTGAAGCTCAATCGCCTTGCGCTTTTCAGTCTCAGCGATTTCCACCGGGTCTTCGAGCCCAAGCGCTGCGACATTCGCCGCGGCCGCATCGGCGCGCTCCTTAAGTCTCGCCTTAACATGCGCCTCAAGTCTCTTGCGCTCCTCGGCCAAGGCCGCCGAGCGGAACCCAAGTTGTTCCTGGAGTTCCTGAACGCTCGCATCAGCGTCGGCTCTCGCCGCCATCATAACGCTTGCAACGCCGAGGAAACGCCCTTGCAAGTCAGCGACATACGCCTTGCCCGAGTCCATCGGGTTGACCCAAACGAGAACCTTCTGCCCTCGCTCCAAGGGCCGCCCATCGATGATTGCCGCAACCGTGTACTTCTCGCCTGTATCAGCGTCGCGTACCGTAACCATAAGCTTATCGTTGACCGTGCCAAGATGAGCGAGTTCCTTTCCCAAGATCATCGGCGCGAAACCGGCTGAAACCTTTTCAAGCTGATTCTCTTTCGTTGAGAACCGCCAAGCCTCCGCCGGGCTCATGCGCCTCTCGCGATATTCAGCGAGGCCAGCCGCGACCATGGCGTTGACCTTGTTCGCCTGCGCTGTCGGCAAGTGCCTCAATGCCGGCATCGTTCCCCAGTGCGGCGAATTGCCGACCTTCAGCTCGCCCACCATAAAGCCGCACTCCTCCCATCCTTCGAGCGCGTGATCCTTGCGCTCGTCCATCTTGCGGTGCGCCTCCTCTGCCGCCACGGCGAACGCCCCCCAAGTCGGGAAATTGAACTTAAGCTTATCAACCGCGCCCGGCTTCAGAGCCGTAGCGAGTCTCATAAGCTGCGCGTCCTCCTTAATAAGCCCGAGCGTCTCTTCAGACATAATGCCGCGCCCGCCGCCGATGTTGCCGAAAATAAGCTCATCGGCATAGTTCTTTAAGGTCGCGTGCATCTGTTCGATCATGCCCTTATGACGAGGGTTGCCGTGGCTCTGCACTCCCGGCAATCCCTTGGCGATAGGCTCGGTAATGATCGAACCTGCGCGGAATACGATCGGCTTCTTACCTTCGCCCGTCCTAACCGCGTTGATCGCGTTAAGCGCCGCGCCGAAAGTGTCGTCCATCGCCGCAGTACCGTGTTCGCCCTTGATTACGCACCCCTCTTTAGGTACGCCGACGACGCAAAGAACGTAATGGTAAAGATAGCGAACCCATGCAGATTTCAATATCTTGCGCTTGCCGTCATCGCCTTCAACAATGGGCTTGGCAAGGTGACAAAGGACGTGCCCCGTCAAGCGGTCCTGCGCGGCGAACTCAACTACGCGCTGAGGCTTCGTGTTGCGACCGAAGATGACGCTATGCTCATACCACATATCGTCGACCTCAACGACCTGACACGGGAGCAGCCCAACGCGCGTCATCTTGACCGTCGGCAAGAAGTCAATCTTCGCCTTACCCATGCCGACGCGAGCCGCCGCGAGAGCGAACTTATCGGGCTTCAATGAGACGAGATTTCTTAAGCTCCAGCCGGGCGGCGGGTTAAGCTCACTCCAAGGGCAAATCTCATCACCCGACGGGCTATAACCGTAAACGCTCGTATAAAGCTCTCGCCAAGTTCCAACACCAGGAATAGCGACGCCATTAACGAGGTCCGCGATAAGCCCGCGCCATGCCGGCTTAACCTTACGGCGACACGAAAGAACGCGCCTCTGCCATTCCTGCACAAGCTCAGTATTCGCCGCGAGCCCCTGCGCCATAACGCGCCGAGCGACGCGCCTATCGACGCAAGCCCAAACGCCAACCGCCTTAAACTGATCGAGCTTGCGGTAAAGGCTCTGAAGCGACAGCCCTTTATAGCCAAGCGGCCCGAGCCGCGCTGCCATTTCCGCCGCGCAGCGCTTCTTGTCGGTAGCGCGGTTGAAGACTTTAAGAGCGTCGATGAACGAGAGAACACGCTGCGCCTCATCGCTCGGGAGCATCTTAATAATCTCGTCGATCTCGACTTTCGTTATGACTAAATGGTTTTGCATTACTTAACCCTCAACTTAAGTGCCTTTGTAGCCGCCTTGCAAAGATCATTAAGCGTCGTCACAGCATATCCTAAAGTCTCGTCATCAATGCGATTAAACACATCCTTTTCCATGTGCAACTTCCAGAGTGTCTTCATCGGCCCTTTATCCCCTTTGATTGCCGCAATGAGAAGACTCGGCGCATTAGCCGCCTCATCGAGATTAGCTCCAATCTCCTCAGCTTCATCCTTGCGCTTGCGTCCCGCGCCCTCGCGCTTGCCGCCCATCTTCGAGGGCGTCTTCTTGATAATCCCTAAATCGCAGTAAAGCTCGGTGAGGCTCTTAGAGTCCGTCTCGGCGGCATATTCCTCAATAGCGGCCTGACGCATCTTGTCCGACCCGTTCGCAATCTTCGGCAGCTTATCCGCAGAGATCGCCTGCTGAATAAGGGAGAGATATTTGTAAGCGGTGGATTTACCAAACTCACAATTACTCTCGATCCACTGCACAAAGTTAACCGGATGTTCGATCTTCGCCTTGAATAATTCTAACCCCGCGTTCAAGGCTGCCGCGATCGCCATCTCGCTCGACTGCTTCGCGACTTCGTGCCAATGGTTAATTCTCGCCACCGCTTCCATACCTGCCGCGGGCGGCTCTGCCGAGACTAGATACTTTTTCTTGTTTTTTGACTTTACAACTGCGTTTTTCATTTTTTCAAAAACTCCCTTGAGTATTGATTGTTGATTTTAGTTAAGTAGTTGTCTATTGATCCGGCGTCGATGCACCATTGCCCCGTCGCCTTATCTGCCGAGATCTCGCCGCGTTCGATTAAGCTCACGATCGGGCTTGGAGTAGCAACCCCAAAAACCGCCATCGCCTGCTTAATCGTAAGATCGCTCGCGGCAAGCTCTCTAAGCCTCGCTCGCTTCCTCGCTATAGTCGGCATGTCCATAGTAGTCGTTAGTGATTAGTCGTTAGTGGTTAGTGGTTAGTCGTTAGAAGTAGCGGTAGTAGAGTTTGACGATAAGCCCGAAAATAATAAGTCCAAGCCCGATCGCACCGCCGACGCAGCTGACGACAAACGCCGGATAATGCCCCGTCTCCTTTAGCATCTCAATCATGCTTCACCTCCATGCTTCAAGCTCCCGAGAAACGTTCCCCAATTCTGCGGGGGTTTCGCGCTAAAGGTTATTGTATGTTCAAGCCGCTTGGCGCGGTGCACACGGAGCGCAGAGACTAAGTTAAGCGGTCCGGCATATTCTTCCAATTCAAGCCTTGTTATCCCGGGAAGGTTTCGCATAAAGCATTTGCATTTGTTCGTCTTTACGATCTCGTAAACAGTCAGCGGACAGCCTCGAACCTCTTCAGAGAAAACTACCGTCCCTGTGATCTTCGAAACCGGAGCCGATTCATAAATGTAAATCTTTTTGAAAAGCGGCGGCGGCGTCTTGCGGAATTCCCAATTCTTTCGCCCCTCATAAATAGCCTTTGCATACTTAGGCTTCAAAGACATCACAATCACCTTCGGGTGAGATTTGTCGTACTCCTTCTTCAGACGTTTTTTGATTTCGGGATTTGCCGCCAGAAACGCCTGGTTCATAGTTTTAACATTCATCACTTCACCTCCTGACTATTCGCAATTTCAAACCTCATTCTCACAAGACGAGTGCGATCAAGTTTGATGTCCTCAAGTGACGATCTATAAAAATTAAGGCCTGTCATCGTTGCGCCGTAGACGAATGCGCACATGATCTGTGCAGTTTCGATCGGATCTTTGGCGTTTATGCAGACGGTAGCATGATTATCGCCGTATGATGCTGCCGTGTTAGCGATTTTCTTGGCCGTGGCGAAATCACACCTATCAGCGATGATCTGCGCGAACTTATGGGCCCGACGGAACTTCTTTCGAATATCACTCATCTTCTTCAACTCCTTCTTTTTCTGTTAGTTCTTAATTGGTTTAAATCTAAGGCCAAGTTCGCGCATTTTGGCGCGAAGCGGACGTGCTTTGCGCTGACCTTGGCGCACTATACAGACGTAACAGTTAGAGTAGCCGGTAAGTCGCGCTATTTCGCGAACTCCAGCCTCACGAAGACGGTTTCTTTTTTTGGTTTGATTTGTCATTACTACTCCTTTTTGGTAAGATGTTCACTTGTTCACAGAGAACGAAGGATATTGTAGCAATTCTGTAGCAGTGTTGCAACAAGAAATGTAGGAATTTTGTAGTCATGCAAAAAAGACTTGAAACCTTAAGATATTCGCTCGGCCTCGAATGGGGTCAGTTAGCGGAGCAGTTAAAGATTAGCCGCGCTATGATAGGCTTTATTAGAAATGGACAGCGCAAACCGAGCGCCGCCTTACTTATGCGCATATCAGAACTGGAGCAACAGGCTTGTGGCAATACTGTTGCAACAGAAAGCGATGTAGCAAATTGGCGTGAACGAGCACTTGAGGCTGAGCGGAAATTGCTACAAGTCCGCGAAGCGCTTGATTTAATACTAAAAGGAACCGCAAAACTAAACGAAGCAATAAAATGAGTTCTCGATTATACAAATGTGAAAATTCGTTAATAGCAGTGCTCGACATACTGGGCATCTCTAGCATGATGAGAAATGCTCAAGTTAAAGATCTGCCTAATTTAGCATCTAACCTTGAGAGTGCTTTTAGTTACGCACAAGAATATGCTCAAAAAATAATAGCTACCCTCGACAAGAGGGAAAATAAATATTTTTCAATACAAAGGTTTTTTAAAATTCAGGTCTTTTCAGATACTGTTGTTATCTGTTGCAACTTCAATAAAATACAAAAAGAAGTTTCTGTTCTTGACCGACAAAAAATTCCTGAATATTATCTTCTAGCCTTTGGGTTTTTCCTCTGTGTAAAAGCAATAGCTGGCTCTTTGTTTAGAGATGGATATCCAACTCGAGGATGCATTTCTGTAGGGCCGATAATTTCTACGAAAAATTTTATCATCGGAAAACCATTTATCGACTCAATTACACATGCCAACAATCTTAACGTTGCTGGAATTATTGTTTTAAAAACGGCAAAAATCGTTTATGACTGCATTTTAAAGTCCCAATATATGCAAAAACAAGCACCGATAGAATTACATATGGTGCCATATAAAAATTCGCGACCAAAAAAGACGTGGTGTTTGAATTTTCTGGAGTACCCAATAGATCGCTTCCTTATTTTAAATATAGAGTCCTTTTTCTCAAAACATGGAAAAATCGTCACAGAGGATGCTACGGAAAAAATAAAAAACACTAAAAAACTATTTCAAGCTTTTTTTAAAAAATTATCTACTTAACATTAACTCAAGTTATCCCCACAAACCCCGCCATTAAAGCGGGGCTTTTTTATGCCTTTTTTCAACTGAAATTTAATCAGTTGAAAAGAGTTTCCACCTAAGTGGAAATTGAAATCATTTGAATTTTTTGATTTCTTTAATTTCTTTGAAATCATTTGATTTCTCTATTTTTTTAGATTCGCTGAATTCTTCTCTTGACCCCTTATCTTTTATCCTATAATTCCCGCCGCGAACAGCAAACGGTCCCTATTGACATATCGACTCCTGAGACTGGACGCTGACACTCTCCAGGATAAATAAACCAGCACCCTTAACGGGGTAAGAAAGGACAATATGGGAGAAGCAAAGAATAAGAAAGAAGCGCACATCGACGAGCTACTGAAGCGGGCGATCGCCCTCAACCTTTCCGGGGTGGATGACCTCTTCGACATCTCCGTCGCAGAACTCGCAAGATCCTACAACGGCTACGGCACCGAGTGGTGGCTTCCGACCGCCGCAGAACTCGCAAGATCCTACAACGGCTGCGGCCCCGAGTGGCTTCCGTCCGCCGTGCGCGAAAAGCTTACCGAATACTTTGCGATCTTCGAGCCCGCCTTTATGATCCACGACTGGCGCTTCTCCCGCTCCGACGGCACGCGCTGCTGCTTCAACTTCGCCAACTTCGAGCTCGAACAGAATCTGCGCCGCATCGCCAAAGCCAAATACGGCTTCTTCAACTGGCGCCGCTACCGCGCCCTCGCCGCAGCCAAAATCATCGCCGGCGCGTGTGACCGCTTCGGCTGGAGCGCCTGGCTCGACTGCCACAAAAAAAGTTTGACACCCAAAAGTTGAGCGCCCCCATCTCTTAATCCTGTAAATCATGTAAATCATGTATCTACAAAAAAGAAAGGAACAACAACAATGAAGAAAGAACTCAAGATCACCTCCATCCAAATCCTCACGATCATCGTGCTCATGATGACGGTCGCGTTTTTCTCCGGATGCAGCACGCCGAAGAAAGTCCGGGACATCGAGCTCAAGGGCATGTATGTCAACGGCTACTCCGAGACGCTGGCGATCGGCGCCGGGCGGCTCACGTCGATTCCGGGCGAGCGCGAGGCGCTGGCCGCGCACTACGAGGAGGACACCGCCTGGCTCTCGCCGACCACCAAGACGCACAAGTTCGACATTTTCCTCGTCGGCACCAACAGCGTGGAGAACTCGAAGGAGATCATCACCTCCATTTGCAAGGCATTCTCCGACGTCGCCCCGCAGGTCGCGGCGACCCATGCGGTCAACACGGGCGGCACGACGGCGTTCGACGTGGTCAAGGGCGGCGGCGACGTGCGCGAGGCGGTCGCCCTCGCAAAGCAGGAGGTCGAGAAGATAAAGGCGTCCAAGGCCGAAGGCCAGAAGGTTGAAGGCCAACAGACGCAGGGCGAAGCCGACTGCGCGAACGGCGAATGCCAGGACGGCAACTGCACCGACTGCGAGGACAGGTAAATGGACGCGGCGGACGGCACATCGATTGTCCTGGGCTCGACGACCGTCGGGCTTCTCATAAAGGAGTTCTTCGCCTGGCGGCGTTCGCGCAGCCAGAAGACGGAAATCACGCCCAACCCGCTGAACGTCAAGAAAGAGGACAAGTACGTCACCCGCGGCGAGTTCAACAAGGCGATGGAGCGCAACGAGGCGGACCATAAGCGCATGACCGACGAAGCCGCCGCCGATCACGAGCGTATGGAGCGCGAGAACTCTTCCGCTCACGAGAACATCTTCAACCGCCTAACCCGCAACGACCGCGACATGGGCGAAATTAAAGGACTTTTAACCGGCGTTGCAAACGACTTGCAACTCATAAAAGGAAAACTGTTTAAGACGAGGTAGGATAACCATGGACGCTCACGACAAATACATCATCAAAATCGCTCTTAAAACTCTCCATGCTGCGGGCGGGACTGGCGTTACCGAGAAAGCCCTTAAAGAGCAGTTAGATCTCGCCCATGGTGAGCCCCTTTCCTCCGAGGAGCACGACCTCGCTTTCGACTTCCTCTCTTCTCGTGGCTGGATGACTCATCACATGGAACCCGTCTGGCACACAAAACGCTTCACCTTAACCGAACGCGGCCTTACCGCTTTGGAGGCTATGTAAGGGTAACGGGGAACGGGTAACGGTCCATTCCCCATTCCCAATTCCCCATTCCCCATTCCCAAAAAAATTATGAAAGAATTTTTTACCAGAAAGACCCGCTCCGATGCTTGGGGCGAAGACTTATCAGAGGCCCTTAAGTGGGAACTCTATAAGCTTGCCGACTATGAAGCCGGGTGCGACCGTCTCGCGCAGCTTAAGCTCTCGGGCGAGCTCGATATCGAGCCTCCCTCCCGCGCCGCCTGGTATCGCTTCTTAACCCGCCGCCGCGCCGAGGAGAATATCGGCCGCATCCAAGGCGGCGTTGCCGAAGCTGAAAACATCGCAGCTACCTCTCACATTTCTGACGCCACGCTCGTCAACGCTCTCAAAGCTCTCGCGGCTGATCGCGTCACCTCTGGAGACGATAAGGCGGGCGTGGCGTTCGTCTCTGCCGCGACCGCGCTCATCGACCGCATGCAGAAAGAGCGCGACCTTGAACTCAAGGCCGCCGCCCAGGAGACGAAAGACGAGCAGCTTAAACTCGCCCGCGAAAAATTCGAAGCCGCCGAACGCCGCGAGAATGCGGCGAAAGGAGCGCTCGCCGACAACAGGCTAAGCGACACCGAGCGCATGGCAAGACTTAAAGAAATCTACGGCATCTAAAATGACTTCACCAGTCCAGCTTCTAAAATCGTATCAGTCTCGCGTCTACCGCGATACGAGCCGATTTATTGCCTGGATTGCCGGCCGCCAGATCGGTAAGAGCTTCACGGGCGCGATGCGCGCCGTCGCTCTCGCCGATATGACGGCAAAGCGCGATTTCCTTATCGCCTCGCCGTCGGAACGTCAGTCGATGGAAGCGATCGAGAAGTGCCGCGCTCATGTCGAAGCGTTTAACTCCGTCAAGATCGCTGAGGAGATTGTCGAGCGCGATGCGCCCGGGGCGCTTATGAAGTCGTCGACCATTATCTTTGAGAATGGCTCGCGGATTATTGCCGTTCCCGGCAAGCCCGACACCGTGCGCGGCTTTACCGCCGACATCTGGATGGACGAGTTCGCCTTCTTCGAAGATCCCGCCGCCACATGGAAAGCGATTCTCCCTTCAATTTCAAACCCCTTAAAAGGCCTTAAGACCGCCTTTTTAACTTCCACCCCCAACGGCAAGTCAGGGCGCGGCAAACGCTTCTACGATATCGTGACCGACAAAGGCGCGATCGACCCGACGCAAATGGAGCCTTGTTACAAGGCGGGCGCGTGGTCGATACACCGAACGCCCATCACGCTCGCCGCTCCCGAGCTCGGTACCGACCTCGAAGAACTTAAGGCCGCCGTCGATGATGACGAGACATGGAAGCAGGAATTTCTCGCGCTCTTTATCGACGGCTCGAACGTCCTTCTGCCGTATGATCTCATGGCAAAGTGCGAATCGATGGAAGCGACGCTCTCCATCACGCCTGAAGAAATGGCGGGGCGCGGACCTTGGTATGCCGGCATCGACTTTGGCCGCACAAGCGACCCGAGCGTTCTTTGGCTCTTGGAAAAAGTGGGCGACACTCTCTGGACCCGCGCCGTCAAGGTTCTCAAGAACGAAAACACGGTTGACCAGTTCGAGATCTTAAAGCCCTATATCGAGCGCTGCGTCTCCGTCGCCGTCGACTGGACGGGCCCCGGCGTCGGATTCGGCGATATTCTCGAGAAGCACTACACGACCTGCCGCTCGACCGGGGCGCAGTTCGGCGGCGAGAAAATCGAACTTTGCAGTTTTACCGCGCCTTTCAAGTGCGACATATTCCCGAAACTTCGAAGCGCCTTCGACGCGGTAAGGCTGCGCGTTCCCTTTGCGACCGAGACGCGCGAAGATCTTCATGAGATGCAGCAGATCGTCTCGAACGGCAAATACAGCTACTCCGCGCCGCGCACCGCCGCCGGTCACTCCGACCGCTGCACCGCGCTCGCGCTCGCCGTCCGCGCCGCTTCCCGCGACGGCGGCTATATCGCGCCGCCCCGCGTCATCGTCGCCGCGTCAAGTTTCGGCAATATCGTCGCTCCTCGCTCCGCCACCGTCCCCGGGAGATTTAAGTAATGAAAAAGTCTACACCTCTTACACCCGCCGTGAAGCCTGCCGCGCTTATCATGCCGCAGCTTAAACCCCGCACCCGCTCGGCGGCCGACGCCTGGCTTGAGCGCCAGAATCCTTTAACGCGCCTTTCGATGCGTGCGGCGCAGCAGATTTACGATACCGCCCGAAACGGCAACTATGCGCGGCTTCAGTACATCTACGCCGAGATCGAAAAGACCGACCCGACGCTCCTTATCTGCGTCGAGCGCCGCCTTTCCGCCTTGGGCGGCCTTGGCTGGCGCGTCATTACGACCGACGACACTCCCCTTGCAAAGGCCCAGAAAGATCGTCTGCAAGACCTTTTAGAGAACGCCGAAAACCTCTCTGCCGCGATTGAACATCTTGGCCTTGCCTTCTTCCGAGGTCACAGTTTCGCCGCGCCGTATATGAAAGACGGTCGCCTCGCCTTCGAACTGCCGCCGAGCTGGGAGTTTAACTTTGATCCCTTTAATCGTCAGTGGTACCATAACCCCCTCGTGCGCGAGGGCGATGTCGGCGGCGCCGATCAGACGCCATTCGATCCTGACGAATGCCTGCACTTGGAGCGCGTACGCGCGATCGACTACCCCGCCCTTGCCATCTTCCTCCGGCACGATGTCGCCGAGGATCAGTGGGGACGCTTCCTGGAGAGATACGGCATTCCGCCCGTCATTCTCGAAATGCCGCCGATGACTTCGGCGGGCGATGCCGACCGCTTCGCTCAGGCGGCGCGAAACATTTACGAAGCCTTGTGCGGAGCCGTTCCGAACGGAACGCATATCAACACTCTCGCCGAAGCGCGGGGGACAGACCCGTTCTCGGCCTTCATCGAACATCAGGAGAAGACTTTGGTCCGTCTTTGCACCGGCGGCACTTTAGGCTCGATCGCCGAAGCGGGTTCCGGAACTCTCGCCGGAAATGCCCAGGCTGACGTCTGGCGCGAGATCGTCCGCCGCGATGCCGTCTTGATCGGCGATGAGTTTACCCGCTACTTCGCCCGTAAACTTTTCCCGAACGACTGCCGCGTTAAGTTCGAGCTCGGCACAGACCACACGGCGACGCCCGACGAAATGTTCGATCTCGGCGCGAAGGCGAAGACGGCGGGCTATCGCCTCACGAAGGAGTATCTCGAAACAGAGACCGGCTGCACTCTCGAAGACGACCCCTCCGGCGGCGGTTTTGGCACCCAAAATCCCCTTTTGAACGGCGAATTGGCGCCCAAACCGCTTGTGAACGGCGCTCATTCCGCTGACACCCCCTTGCAAAACGACGAGAACCGCTTGCAAAACGCGTCTACGAGCGAAGACGAACAAGTAGACCCCTTGGAAGAGACCCCCTCTCAAATCGCAAAAAAACGGCCAAATAAACAATTGAATAATGACGCACTCGCCGACGCCCTTGAGGAGCTTTTTGAAAAGTCGCTTGCCGAAGCCGCGGCCGAGGAGTTGAAAAACGAAAGGCAACCATGAACAAGATACCTGAAAATATCGAAGCCGGTAGCGAAATCGAAGTTCAGATTTCGCCGTTCGGAAGTTTCAGCAATACCGACGACGAGGGCGAAAAGCATGTTCAAGTCTGTGATCGCGCCGCGCTCGATGCCGTGGCGGACGCTTTCGACGCGCCGGTTCTCGTCGACTTCGACCACGCGAGCGAAGACGGCGAATCGACTGAAGCTGCGGCGTGGGTGGAGGCGCTGCGCGTCGACGACGAGCTCGGGCTTATAGGCCGCTTTCGCTTTACCGACAAGGGCGCCGAGGCGGCTAAGTTCCGCCGCTACCGTTTCGTCTCGCCCGTCTGGAATACCGACGGCGAAGACCGCCCGACAAAGCTTCTGCGCGTCGGGCTTACCAACCGCCCGCAGATTCCCGTAAAACCTCTTATCAATTCCGTGCGCAAGCACAACCCGCCGGAGGGGTTTCCGGAAACCGTAAAGGAGAATCCCAAAATGGATAAACTCAAAGAACTGCTGGGGCTTGCCGCATCCGCATCTGATGACGATGTGTTTTCGGCGGTCGCGGCTCTGAAAACCGAGCGCGAAGCCGCCAAGGCGGAAAAGGCCGATGCCGAAGCCGAGGCTTTCGCCAATGCGAACGGCGAAACCGAGGAAGAAAAGGAAGCGCTCAAGAATGCGTTTAAGGCGTCCGCCGAAACGGCCAAGGCACTCGTCAACGCCTTCCGCAAGGCGAAACCCGCCGAGGGTGACATCCCCAAGAAGCCGCTCGTCAACTCTGTCGGCGCGACGCCGAAACTTAAGGCCGCGAAATCTGCAGGCGACGTCCGCGCCGAAATGGCGTCGCTCCCGCCCGCTGAACGCGCCGCCTACTTCAAGGCTCACGCTTCCGAGTTCTAAGTCAAACATCAAAGAAAGGAAAAACAACCATGGCACTTACTTCTCCCGCGCTCACCCTCTCCATTGAGGCTTTGTTCGGCAACATCAAGCCCGCGCTCGATATCATCCGGCTTTTGGGTCCGACGGACTTCTCCGCCGAGGCTCCCGGCGTTGATATTAAGCCCGGCACGACCATCAAGGTTCCGCTCTCAACCGTCAGCGCGGCCGGTGTGTTTAATGAAGAGTCGAACAACTACTTGACGGGCGGCAACACCGAATGGGCGACGCTGACCGCCCAGCACTACCTTCAGGGCTTCGACCTTAAGGGTACGAACATCGATGAAGGCGTCAACGCCGCTCGCGTCAAGCAGCTCTTCTCGAGGCGCTGCGGTACCGGCATCTCGATGGCGTGTGTCGCCGCGATCAAGACCGCGCTCGATGCGACGACCGTCTCCACCGCCGTCACGCTCCCCGCAACGGCAACGCTCGCTCAGTACGACGCTCTCGCGAGCGCGAAGGATTGGTACAACGGCCGCGACAGCGTGCTTTGCCTGTCGAGCACCGAATACTCCAAACTCAAGGGCGTCTTCCACGCAGCGCACCTCTCCGCCGCGCCGCAGGCGATGGCTGAAGAGCTCGGCTTCAAGGCGGTGCTGCTCATTCCTGGATTGTCCGCCCGCGCGGTCATCGTGCCGTACGGTTCGCTCGGATTCCAGGCTCGTGTCCCGACCTTGATCGCCGACTACAAGGAGGCGGGCGTCGAGACCGATCCCGACAGCGGCCTTTCCGTCGGCATCGTCGTCGCCTCGGAGCAGGGCAAGAACAAGCTCGTCGTCAACGGCGACATCTGGTTCGGCTGCGCGGCCGTTTCCGCCTCTGCCGACGCCACCAAGACGAAGGGCATCATCAAGGTCGGCACTGACGCCCAAAGCTAAAGGAGCTCCGCCATGTGGGTTGAAGTCACCGAGTCAGATCTTGCCTCCACAATCGCTCAAAGCGAAATCGACGCATTCCGCGCCGACGGGCCGCTCGATGGCTCCGACCCCGTGGTGATGCTCCTTAAGCGCACGGTTTCCGCCGTTCGCGGCTTCATCAGCTGCAACGGTGGAGTTAGGATGGAGCCCCTCGGGACAATGATTCCCGAAGGGCTCGTCCTCCCGGCTATGGATTACGCCGCCGCGAAACTCCTCAAGCGCATCAATGTACCTCTCAGCGAAGACCGCCGCGAAGCGCTGCGCAAGGCTGAAGAACTTTTCGATAAGATTGCAACAGGCGCGATAACGCCCGAAAGCTGGACCCCCGACGGCGCGGCGGATTCTCTCTCCCGTCCCGCCACTACCCCCTCATTCGCTCCACCTTCACCCGAAAGGCTTTTGGACTAATGAAATCTCTCTTATCTCTACTCGCTTTTCTTGTTGCTTTAACGGCTCTTGCAATGCCGCTTAAATGGGTATGCAACTTCCCCGACACAAAGGCTGAAGTCTTTCGCGTTTACCAAGGCGAAACCGTTACATTTGAGCCGACCTTCCGCGTAAACGGCAAGACCGTAGACCTCGACATCGAGGGCGTCTATATCCAGACGAACGGCATGGCCGAATTGTGGTGGACGCTTGACGGCAATACCTTTACTCCCACCAACGACGTAGGAGCTTTAAGTTACCGTTTTTTTATCCAAGCCGCCGCAGGCGACGTATCCCCCGAACGAAGTGAGCATTGCGAAGCAATGTCGCTAGAGGGGTGCGGGAAAAACTATCGCGCAAACGGAACCCTAAGAATGCTCCCTTCTCCCGGCTTCGTTCCCAACACTTTAAAGCTTCCCGTCAAAACGTTCGACTTCTCAGGCGTAGAGGTTAAGAATGCGCCTTGGCACACGATCTGGGACGACAAGACCGGTGTCGCTTGGCAGGCCCGAATGGTTGACGGATCTCTTTACTACATCGCCGTAACTAACGCGCCGACGCTGAAGGAGTAGTTATGAAAAAACTTATAGCCCTATTGATTCTTCCCTTTTCCCTTTTCGCCAATACCGTCTCAAACAAGGTCTTATGGGTTAACCAGCAAGGCGAAATAAACGAGCCTGCAGCTCTCGCTACAACCGCCGATATGGCGGCGATAAAGGCGGCTACAATCACTGCCGAGGAGAAAGCGTCTGCCGCCGCGTCTGCCGCCGCGCACGGCACCAACCTGATTAGCGACATTGTCGCCGACATCGGGCGCAAGGAGCTCGTAATTTACCGCTACGGCTATACCGACGGTATCTCGGCCGCTTTCGTTTTAGATCCCGACGCTAAAATCATCATCAACGATTTTAAACCGCTTAACGAAGTGAACGCGGCGGGCTTAAGCGCCTTCAGAATCGGCTACGCCCTTAAAAACTCGACCGAATTTAAAGGTCAGCCGATCATTCGCTGGAAGTCTGAGCTTAAGAGCGGCGCGGAGTTCGAGCCCGTCGAAGAGTCGGATATCGAGCCCGTCTCAAAAGCTCCTTCTTATATCGGCTCCGACGGCACGGAATATCAATGGGGCTACTCCACCAAATTCTACGACCGCGCCGATCAGAAAGGCTTCTATATCGTCGATCTTCTTGCTGATGATGCGGCGGGCGACGGCATGGCGATGGATCTTCCGAACGGCGTTACAGGCGGAGTTACCGCCGATGTCGTATGGGGCGAGAATAAACTTAAAATCGTCGGCGGCGTAGTCGTCGGCGTAGAAAGCGCGAAATGATTAAAAGATTTGTAAAATTTGCGAAAGCGAACCCCGTCATGGCGGCGGCAATGACAATCTGCCTTGCGGGCTTATTCGTCTACGGCTCGACCAAGCCGCCGCCCGCCGTCGTAGAAAAAGGTATCGCCCTGACCGAATGTATCGTTGACTCTAAAGGTCTCTCGGTTAAATGGGAATCGGAAGACGAGCGAATCGTCCCGGGCGAGACAACCTTTATCATCGAGGCGCGTGAGCGCGATACTCGCGTAGGGCCGTACATCGTCAATAAGGGCTATGACCCCTCGTGGAAAGAAATCGGCCGCACCAAGAACTTCAACTTCTTCAAGCCCGGAGTCTGGACCGACAAAACCCGCGAAATCCGCATCCGCACAGTGATTGAGTAGGAGGGAACGGGTAACGGGGAACGGGTAACGGACCATTCCCCATTCCCAGTTCCCTGTTCCCCTAAAAGAAAGGCACTTATGAAAAAGCTTATAGCCTTATTAATTCTTCCCTTTTCCCTCTTTGCGGACGAGCTGGATACTGCAGCTGTGACCAATACCTGGATCGTCTCGAACGCGACCAACATTAAGGCCTGGACGCGTCAGGCGGTCATGGTTAAACCCGACAAAACCATTATCGACCCGTCTGGCATCTTCGTCGATACCGCTACGGCCGCGGCTCAGTCTAACGCCGTCGATAAGGCTTCATCTCTCGCCGACGCGGCGAAACTCGGCATGGAGTCGGCTGTCGAAGGCTTAACCGCCGTTACTAACCAGGTTCCCGAAAACGCTTACCAGGTATCTCTCGCCGTCCCGCCGCCTCAGCTGCCTAAGTCGCTCATGGGCTTCGTCGTTAAGGAGTCGACCGACGGCATAACCGACACTCAATGGGTATGGTACTCGCAGACTCTTAAGCGTAAACCCGTCCGCCACGTCGTCTACCGCACCCCTACGGGCGATATCTCACAGAGCGCCGAATGGGTCGACTGGACTGAGGCGGGCGAGACCATCTCCGCCTATGGCCGCACATGGAGCGGCTGCCATAAATGTACGATAGCGCGACCGGCCGCGGCTCGCAACATAACCGCCGTCTCTCGCCTTAACGAGGTCTTCGGCGATAAAAACGGCTTCGATTTCGGCGGCGTCGTCGTCATCGTCGCCGATAAGCCCGCCGTCACCACCAATCTCGTCAACTCCGTTACCGGAGAGACTTTAGTTATCCAGAACGGATTCATTAAAAAACAAACCAAGGAGGCCGACGAATGAAAAAATCAATCCCTCTCGCATCCCTCTTCGCTCTTTCCTCATCCCTTCTTCTTGCAGCTGCAGGATCTAAAACCTACGCCGATTATCTCGCCGCGCAAAAGCGCGCCATCTCCCGTGAAGTCGTCGGTGACAAGGTGTTAACAACCTTTGCGCAGGGCCGCAAAACGTGGGTAGTGACCAACACTCTCAATCGCGTCACCCAACGAACGGCGCCGATCGTATACTCTAAGCTTAAGCTCATCGTCGCCGCGAAAGAGGCCGGTAAATGGCAGGATGTCAAACTCGCCATCAAGACGATGGACCTTGAGGACGAATGGAACGCCGCCCAGTTTATAACGAGCGATTATCCCGCCTATGTCAGCGCGACCAATACCGTTATCTCGATGGGGATAGCCTCGGAAGCCGAAGTAAAAGCCTTCATGAAAAAAGCCGAAGACTAATGACCCTTAAAATCCATATCTCCCCCGCTGTCGATGTCTTGCCGCCAGACGAAGAGCTCGCCGACATGGCGCGTTCTGGCATTGAAGAACTTGTAAAAAATCATTTACTCGCCAGAAACGATTCACGGCCTTCTCGTGGTACAATGCCTAATTCAAGTTACTATGCTCATGCAGCAGAAACGGTCTCATCGTCCGTAAACGGCAACAAGGCGGAAGTTACGATAAATCAGTGCGGCGTAGCTCTCCACTATTACGGCGGAATCGTCCTGCCGACTAACGGTCGCAAGGCGCTTGCAATCCCTAAACATCCAGCCGTACACGACCAGGATCCGAGCGAAATGGATCCGTCGCGCCAGATACTGAAACTTGTCTGGCCTAAAGGCAAAAAAGCCGGCACTCTCCGCCATAAGGATTCTGGCGAAGTTTACTTCCTTCTCGTATCCAAGGCGAAGATCCCCGCTGATCCCTCCGTTCTGCCGACAGAATCGGCGATGGATGAAGCCGCCACTAAAGCAATGGAGTCTATTTTATGAATGCAGCAGAACTTATTCTTAAAAAGGCGCTTGTCGCATCCAAACTTGACTCCAAAGAATGGAATCAGGTACAGGCCGCATTCCGCAATCGCGCTTTTTTCTCGTCTCAAGTCGCCCAGGCTAATATCATTCAGGCGATGAGGGGTCGCGTTGCCGAGTATGCCGAGCGCGGCGTTGATATCTCCGAGGCGCGTAAGCTGATGAGAGCCGATTTGGATCGGGCGCATTATCAGCCCGACCCTGGAAAAGAAGGAACCATTAAAGACCTCTACTCTAAAGCTCGCCTTGATGTAATCTTGAAGCATAATCTCAGGCAGGCTCGCGGGATGATTCAACGTGCGCGCGGAATGTCGCCTGGCGCTTTCGCCGCGTTCCCTGCTCAAGAGTTTAAGCGCACACATAAGCGTCAAACCGAGCGCAAGGATTGGCCGGAACGGTGGCATAAGGCAGGCGGCAAGGTCTACGGCGGGCGAATGATCGCGCTTAAGACCGACCCCGTCTGGGAGCGCCTCTCGGTATTCGGTAATCCCTTCCCGCCCTTCGATTGGGGTAGCGGCATGGGTGTTATCGGTGTTGACCGCAAAACCGCGATCGAGTTAGGGCTTGTTACCGATGAGAAGCTGCGCGAAGAAACTGCCGCGCTTCGAAGTGCTAAACCTGAAGCTGCGAAGTTCAACGACAATCTTCAGGCGACAGTGCCGAACTTGCGCAAGGATTCTCTTTGCGGTCAGATTCTGCTGCGCAACTTCGGCGATCAAGTGGCGATTGAGAATAGCGTCGTCAGTTGGCAAGGCAATCTTATACAAGATGTTATTTCAGGAAAGCGCAAGAAAGCTCAGCTTGGAGTTGGGTACAATGGCCGTCCTTTGCCTATTTCACACAACTTCTTTAAAGAGCACTTGTCAAAGCACTATGGTAAAAACGAGACTCATCCAAATAGCATACCATTACGCGATAGTGACTATGAGCTAATTCCAGCCATGTGGCACAAACCCGATAAAGTCTCAAAAAGCGGAGATCGTGATCATCTTGAATTTGAAACGTTAGATGGTTACATTCTACATCTATTTGTTTCAGCTATCAAAGGCATAAGGAGTTTCTATAAAACAAAATCTGGGAGGAGCCTGCAGTGAGTCGCACACACGACTCTCGCCTTTTGGCCAAGCTGCAGCTGAACGCCCAGACAAGTAAATGATACCACAACAATCTTACGAAAGTCAAACATGAAAATCAAGGAACTGCAAACGAAAATAGCCGACGCGTTAAACGGCTGTGAAGAGCTTGTGCAAGGCTCTTGCAGTGCGATTGTCGAAGACTCCATGACCGTCGCTCTCGATATCCAAAAACAGCTTCAGACCGTCAAGGGCGTCGCTATCGTCGTAATGACGCCGACATTTACCCGTAACGGATCACGCGCCGACGGTCTCCCCGTCGAGGCGCAGCTTACGATCCAATGTGTCGAGGTGCCGGAGCATAATCGCCTTCAGTCCGGACGCTTGACCGCGCTCGACGCCGCCGAAATCGTCGCCTCGGCTCTCGACTCTAACGAGCTTAACTTTGTCCGCATCGCCCAGACTGCAGACGCGCCGACGCGCTCGATCATCGTCCAAGTCGATTTTAACGTTTCAATAATCCTCAACTAAAGAAAGGAAACCAACCATGGCCGAAACAACAGCCCACGGTAAGTATGGTATCGACCTCACTCTTGCGGGTTATACCATCGAAAGCTACAACAGGAGCAAAGCGCCGCGCCGCGAAGAAGTCCCGAACCAGAAGAACCAGGTCGTTAAAGAAATCCGCTACGACACCCGCCACGAACTCCGCTTGACGGTACGCGGCGACGAGGAGCCCAGCGCCGACGCTATCACCTTTGACGACAAGACTTATATCGTCGACAATGTCGAAGAAGCCGGCAGCTACAACGGTCTTCAGAGATTCAACATCTCCGCCCACCGTTACACCAAGTGCTCCGCCGAGACGAACGAGGAAGCCTGATGAGCCGCGCTAATCCTCGTAAGGCGATTGACGCATTGATGCCGCTCTCCATCGAGACGGGCGGCGTCACGATTCAGCCGATGACTCTGGGGCTCTACGCGGCCTTAGAGAAAATCGGCTCCCCGCTCTTGACGGGCGAGACGGTGCAGACGCTTGACTGGTTGCCGACCTTGTATCTTATGACCCACGATCCCGAGGAGGCTTTAGTCGGCAATCTCGCCGACAAGGCTTTCGCGTGGGCAAAGACTCAGCCGGTAACGATAGTCGAATCTATCCGCCGCGCCGCTTTTGTCCAGATGGGCCGCGTCGAGGACGTTTTGCCGCAGGCGAAAAAAAAAAGAACTCGTCCGAACAAGGTAACGACGGCTGGATCGTCCAGTGGGTCGACTACGCCGCCCGTCGCTACGGCTGGAGCTACCGCGAAATCATGTGGGAAATCCCGGCCTCGGCGATCGCGCTCCTCTTAAGGTGCGACCGCATCGCCGAAAACAGAATCTTCCCGTTATCCGAAATCGAGAAAATAGACGATGGCGAAAAAGCTTAAAGTAGAACTGGATGTCGAGACCTCTAAGGCGAAGTCCAAGGTTGCCAAAGACCTCGGCGGAGCTGTCGACGGTGGCGGCGGTGGAGGTGGTGGCGGGAGCAATACTGGCGCTTCAGCCGCAAGGCTGGAGAAAGCCCTTAGCCGTGCCGCCAAAGGTGCTGAAGACTTCGGCAAGGAATCGACTAAAACGAGCGTCAATCTCTCGAATGCGTTCAAGTCGCTTGCCGGATTCGGCGCTGGCATGGCCATCAACTGGGCCGCGCACCTTATGCCTGAAGGTTCCGGGCGAAACTATGTCGAGAAAGCTGGCTCTGCTGTTCAGGGGGCTTCTGCGGGACTCGGCGCCGCCGAGTTTCTACCCGGCGGCAATTATGTAAAACTTGGTGCGGCCGCTCTTGGCGGCATAGCCGGTTATGCCGCCAAGGATGCCGAGCAGGAAAAGGCGAAGAAAGATCAGCTCGATAGTATCAGCGATGCGAAATCTCAGTTCGAACAGGCAAAAGCCTGGCGCGATAAGATGCGCGAGATGACCGAAATGCCCGCCCACTTCGGCGCGGCGGAAAATCTTGATCTCCTGAATAAGCAGCTTGAAGCCGTTAAGGCGATGAGTGCCAACGCGGCTAAAGAGATCGAGAACCTTGAAAAGAAAGAGGCTGCACTAAAAGCCCAGGCAGAGAAAGCTGCCAATGAATCTAAACTCGAAGAGTCGGCGAAGAAGCAGCAGGAAATGGCGCGAGTCCAAGGGCAAATCATTCAGGCTGAAGCCGCCATGCATAACGCCAATCGCCAGGCGTCTTCGCTCCAGAACCAAATCGACAACTTCAAAGAAGAAGTCAAAATTCAAGCTGAACGCGGCGGCATTTCTGGCGCGGACGCTCTCGCCAGGATCGGCGGCACAGTCGGCGGTTCTGTTGGCGGCGGCGTAAGCCCCGCCCAAGAAGAAGAGAAGGTCGCAAAGGCGGTCTCGAAGGCGGCTCCGACAGTTGTAATGGCTGGGCTCGAAGGTCGCCTTAATAAGGCGATCGACAAAGCCTGGTCCGCGCCGAAAGCGTCGTCGGGCCGCTACTTCCTTCAGGATGGAGCCAAGCCCGACACGACTATCGATGAGCATATTCTTACCGAAGAGAAGGAAATGAATAAGACTCTCGACGAAATTTCAACAACCCTTAAAAATTCAAGAGGTGCAGTATGGTAACGATACCCGGTGACGCCATCATCCAGCCGAACGAATCCTTATCTGGCCAGTCTAACGGCTCGCAGCAGTGGTCGGTCTCGTTCAAGGGACCGTACGCCTCCCTTCGCGCGGCGGCGCTTAAATTCAAGCCGGGCGACCTCTACAACGGCGGCGGCACAACTCGCGGTATACTCTCATCATGGCAGCTCTCGCGTCTCGTCGGCGATCACGGTACGCTGACGCTTAATCTTGCGCCCGCTGATGCCGCGAGCGAAGATGGCGACGTCGGAGACTCCGAACTTAAGAAGGATGTCTGGAGCGTTCACGGAGTCCGCAACGACAAGAGCCTTCTCGGCTTCTGCGGCGGCAGTGAATCAACTGGCGGCCATCGATGCGAAATCGAAGCCTGGCTAAAAGAACCCGACGCCGCGCTTGCCAAAGAGTATCAATACCGCGACAGCAACGACGAAGTTCAATCTCTCTCTGACGGTAGCATAACGATTGCTCAAAAGTTTGAAAAAGGCATTGATTCCGTAATGCGCTTCTACCCGTTAATCACCCGCAAGCGCACCTACTCCCGCGAACCTCCCGCCGTCCTTGAAAACCTCTCCAAGATCGACACGCCCCCCGTCCCGGCAACGACAGAGTGGGACGGCACGACGAGAGTTCCGACCGGGCTATCCTCCATCGTCGGGCAATACGAATGGCTCAAATGCCAGGACGACGCCGACGAGAACGATGACGGCTCCTGGACGCGCACCGAAGCGTGGATGGGCGCGAAAGAGTGGGATGAAGACTTATACGGCAAAAACCCCGGCGACCCCTGGAACGACTGAAATGAGTGACATACCTATACCGCAAAAAGGCTCTCCAATCTCCCTTAATTGGGGTAAGGCGGTTACCGAAAGCTGCAACGCGGCCCGCGCGATCGGCACGGGCGGCCTCGTCCGCTCCGGCCCGTTCGGCTTGGGCGAAGCACCCCTCCCCGCCAATCTCCGCGACCGACGCCCCTCCGTCGCGATTAAGCCTCATCCGTTTAAGGTGCGCGTGGCGAATTTTGACAAGGAAGCGGCAACGTGGCAGCTGCAGATTTATCTCCCGGCCTGCGAAGATATCCTGGTATATCAGAATTCGCATGTGGACCCCTGCTACAGCGACGATCTCGAATATCCGGAAGGCGCGGAGGGTTATTGGTATAACGTCTTGTGCGACTCCCCCGACGGCACGCTTTACCTCAAAATCGTAAAGGACGACGAAGGTTATAATAAGGTAAGTTATTCGATCGATTACGGAGCCAGCGGCGACGGAGTTGCGGCGATCGCCTATATCTCGTCGGTATACGATGACGACGGTGCTTTGCAGTCGGTCTCCGTTGAGCAGTATGTCCACTCTTCCCTCCATCTCGGCGGCGAAGCGAAGTGGAAAGATCCCGATCCGGGCTACTTTAACACAGAGGAATAATGGCTTTAAAAATCAACATTAAAGCGGCTTGCAAATGGCCTGAAAAACTCGCCCGGGCAATCGATGTTGACGGCGCTTTCCGCATGGGCGCGCTCCTGGCGGCGATGCGCGTCATCGCGCCGCGCGGCCGAGGCGACGGATTCGAGCGGCACTTCGGCGACGCGACATATCCGCCGGACTTCGCCGAGGTTGACGCCGCCAATGTCGACGCGTACCGTGCGATGGGCGCTCTCTTTATCTGGGACGGCGGCGAGTCGACGATTCAAGGTAATTACGTTAAGCCCGGCGACGTCTTCGATCTCTCCCCGGTCAAGGCGGGCGAGCTGGTATTTCAGGACGTATGGGAGCGCGGCATCGGACCAGGCTCCTCAAGTGGATATGGCATTGAGCGCATGGCGCCGCGAGGAGAGGTCCATTCGTGTTTTGCCTCTCAATTCCCTTATCGGTATTGGTGGAACGCGTTTAATCGGGCGATCAAAGAATTGACGAAAGCCTCGCCCAGATACAATCGCTCGGTTTACATACCAGGTTACGGAGATGAATTTTCGGAAGAATACTCCCCCGGCGTAGATACCTCGATTGAGGTTTATCCTTACGTTTTCAGCCATACGCCGACAGGTGGCGCCGCACTGACGCCGGACGATCTTTGCACGGGCTGGATCGATCTCGACGCGGCCGAAATCGTGACAAAAGTTTCAGGCTCCTCGCCGTGGCTGCTGACGGCCGAAGATATTGATTTTGGCGGAGTGTTTGTGGCCGAAGACGATGATAAACGCTCTCATCCCCTGCGGACGCTGTGGGCGTCCTTTGCGAATGCGATCGGGTTCGGTAATTATGTCTCCGAGGGCGCGGTCGTGGACAGGAGCGCTTTCAAGGACGGCATCGAAACGTTCTGGCGCGGCGAGACGGAGCCTAAATATGGCGGCGGCAGATTGGCGCAGCTTGAAACCGACTGGCTCGGTGCCGGCGACGAATGGCGCGATGAGTTCCCGTATCATGGGCTATCGGCGATGCTGGCCTATCTCGAATACTTCGAGCGGCGCAATATAGGCTTCGCCGTAGTATGCGACCATATCGACGCTCTCTGCGCGATCGAGCACTTCTCCAAAAGTTGGTTCTGGCGGCGGAAAGCGCAGTTCGAATTGAGTATCCCGGCATACGGCTTTGACGACATCGAGATCGGAACGTTCGCCATCCGCGAATTGGACTGGGGTGAGGTTGAAAAGAGTGAGCCTGAAGAGTGGGATTATCGGCATCCCAGCGCCCACGCTTCACGCGGCCGGCCGAACATTACCGCTTCAGCTTTGCCGATGGATAAAGAATCGATTGATTTCTATGTGACGACCCTCTACAGAGCCGATGAAGAAGGCCTTTGGCTGGCTTGGTGCGACGGCGACAACAACGCTTTCGAGCGCTTCCTGAACGGCGGCGCGGCGGCGATGGAAGAGCGGCTGAACGATCTCGCCGCCGAAGCGCTTAATGAAGCCGATGAAGAAAGCTTAAGAGGCACCTTGACCGTCTACGCCGCGCTCTCGGCCGAAAGCTCGCTCAGGAGAGTCGTAAACCGCGCCTGGTACGATCTCGACGCTTTCGGGAACTTCGGCGCCATCCCCGCAGAAGATATGCCGTACGCGCCCCGACTTTCGGACATTTATTCAAGCGATTATCGGCGTTATTTCTTCCTGAGAACTTCCCGATCGTGCGCAATCGCCAAGCAGTATAATTTCAACATTGCCGCGAAGCTTAACGCCGAAGTCGGGATACCCGCCAACGGAGAGCTCCCGCCGATATTGTCCGATCCCGGCCAAGACGACGGGACAATTAAGGTGACGCTTAAAGGCACGGATGAAAAACGTTTTGAGGTCGAAGAATCTCCGCATGGCGAGAGAATGCTCTTCGATGTGGACATTCCGGGCCGTAGAGAGACCGTGGAAGGTCCGCTGCCGTATATCTACGCCAACACGGCGCACGGCCGCGTATTGGTATTCCCGCCGGAGGCTGACCCCGTCAACTCGTATGAAGTCCGCTTGTCCGTTCCATCGCGCGGCGCCGCCGTCGTCGAGGTGGATTCCAAGCCGGCCGAGGAAATGTCCGGAGAGGATTTCTTCTCCAATACCTCGAAGCTGGAATACTTGCGCTCGATCTCGTTTGAAAAGTACGACGAAAATGTGATCTATCCGAGTTAACTTCAGCCCTTAGCGACAATCAGAAAAGATCAGCCGGACATGTCCCGTCGCGTCGCAAGGGCTTTTTTTTAAAGAACATTAAAGGCGGCTGCAAACATCTTGCAACCGCCCTTTTCATTTGATTAAACTCTATTTTATATTCTCAATAATGTTGATATTTCTTCTCAACTTACGCCGCGCGATACAGCGTATGAGAGTCGCTCGCACGAAACTAGTGATGTTGTTGTAGCATCCCCGGAGAGTATGCTTATTTACTCGCCTTGAGCTCTGGGGCTGTCGCCGCGAGTGGCATAATCAATTTCTTCGCCGATCGCGGCAAGTGCGGCATCGAGGCGCTCCTTCGCGGCAAGCGACGTCTCGTCAAGACCCGGCTTACCGGAATAAAGCTGATATGCTTTTCGGCGCGTCACATCGGTAACATTCGGCATAACGACATTCGCCCCCGCCAAAATTCCTTGCTCGCGGCCATCGGCGGCTAAAGCCTCTAAAGCCGTAGTCGATGCGATATTAACGTCGTGAAGATAAAGGCGCGTAACAGCTATCATATCAAGCGCCCTTTCAAGTTTATCCTGATTGGAAATCAAATCACACTTTGCAAGCGGTGTATCAGGGTGAGATAGGTACGGCCCCATTCCGATCATGACGGCTTTTGATTCGTTGAAAAAAACGATATCGTGCGCAAGATCGTTTATCGTCTGACCGGGCAAGGAGCTCATCGTTCCCGTTCCTGTCTGATAGCCGCATTCGTTGAGATACTTAAGACACTCGGCGCGACGCCGCCAATCGCATGACGGCGGATGAAGCGTTGAATAAAGTTCTCTATTTGAAGTTTCAATTCTTAAAAGATAACGGGAAGCGCCTGCATCCTTCCAGCGCCTGTAAACATCCTTCGTCTGCTCGCCTAACGAAAGCGTAATTCCAAAATCAAATTTCGCGAGAGCCTTCAGCGTCTCTTCAATAAAGCGTGTATTCTCTTCGCTTTCAATTTCTCCGCCCTGGAGAACGAGCGACTTATAACCGAGCGCGGCGTTAGTCTCGGCCATGCGCTCTATTTCAGCGATACTTAGACGATAACGCTCTACATTCCTGTTTGATTTTCTAATCCCGCAATAATAACAATCTTTCGCACAGATGTTGCCAAGCTCTATGATACCGCGAATTGAAACTTTATTTCCGAAATAACGATGCTTAAGCGCGCGTGCGGCTTTTCGGAGAGAAGTTCTGTCATCTGAAGAGGAAAGCGAAAGTAGCCGCTCAATCTCATCAAGAGAAAGATTGCAAGGCTTTTCCATCGCTTTATCAATAAGAGTCTTCATCTCTTAGAACTTTCCATCTCGTTTGTAACAAATGCGCGAGTCGGCATAAAACGAAAAAGAAACTGCGAGGGTTTCGCAGTTTCTTTTCGTATTATCAAGCGCTTTATCAGTCGGCGGAAGGACGAACCTTGCCTTCTTTAATACGCTTTTCGACGACCGCCTTGGCGATGGAAGCGGGAACCGCCTCGTACTGCTTGAAGATCATCGTGAACGAGCCGCGGCCCTGGGTAACCGTACGGATCGCGTTCGAGTAACCGAACATTTCGCCGAGCGGGACGGTAGCCTTGAGGAGCTTGACGCCGGCACGGTCTTCCATGCCCTCGATGCGGCCGCGACGCTGGTTGATCGAGCCGTTCGCCGCGCCCATGTACTGCTCGGGAACTACGACTTCGACGTCCATCATAGGCTCGAGGAGTTTCGGCTTAGCCTTAAGGAAGGCCTGCTTGAAGCACTGGCGGGCGCACTCGACGAACGCGAATTCGTTGGAGTCGACTTCGTGGTAGGAACCGAAGTAAACGGTAGCCTTGACATCGACGACGGGGAAGCCCGCGAGAGGACCGGCCTCGAGAGCCTTCTTGACGCCCTTCTCGACGGCGGGGATGTACTCGGTAGGAATTACGCCGCCCTTGACCTCGTTGACGAACTCAAAGCCCTTGCCGGGTTCCTGAGGTTCGAGCTTGAGGCAGACGTGAGCGTACTGACCGCGACCGCCGGACTGCTTGACGTGCTTGTACTCGTTGTCGACGTTCATCTCGATCGTCTCGCGGTAAGCGACCTGAGGAGCGCCTACGTCGCAGTCAACGTTGAATTCGCGTTTCAGACGGTCGACGATAACTTCGAGATAGAGCTCGCCCATACCGGCGATGATCGTCTCGGAAGTTTCTTGGTCGAAAGTAACGACGAAGGTCGGGTCTTCCATCGCCAGAGCGTGGAGGGCGACGCCGAGCTTCTCGTTATCACCGCGGCTCTTCGGCTTAACGGCAACCGAGATAACGGGAGCGGGGAAGTCGATCGACTCGAGAACGATAGGCTTTTCGGGATCGCAAAGCGTATCGCCCGTACGGGTCTGGGTAAGACCGACACACGCGACGATATCTCCGGCACGGGCCTCTTCGAGAGGCTCCTGCTTATTGGCGTGCATGCGGAAGAGACGGGAAATGCGCTGCTCCTGACCGATCGTGGAGTCGAAGAGTTCGGCGCCGAGCTTCATCGTACCCGAATAAACGCGGACGAACGTGATCTTACCCATGTTCTTATCGGACATGATCTTGAACGCGAGACCGCAGAAAGGCTCGTCGTCGGAAACCTCGCGCTTCTCCTCGGGATTGTCCTGAGAGACGGCCGCACCAGTGTCGAGAGGCGAAGGAAGGTAATCGCAAACGGCGTCGAGGAGAGGCTGAACGCCCTTATCCTTGAACGCGCTGCCGCAGAAAGCGGGAGTAATCGTACGGGCGAGGCAGCCCTTGCGGATAGCCTTCTTGATCTCGTCGATCGTGAGCTCCTCGCCTGCGAAGAACTTCTCCATGAGAGCGTCGTCCTGCTCGGCGGCGGACTCGACCATCTTCTGGCGCCATTCGGCGGCCTTCTCGGCGTACTCTTCGGGGATGTCCTTCTCGATAACGGTCTTACCGAGGCTCTTCATGTCGAAGTAGAGAGCCTTCATCTTGATGAGGTCGATAACGCCCTCGAAAGACTCGGCCGCGCCGATCGGAATAACCATCGGAACGGGGTTGGCCTTGAGCTGAGCGCGCATCTGCTCCATAACGCTGTAAAAGTTGGCGCCGACGCGGTCCATCTTGTTGACGAACGCGATCTTCGGCACTTTATACTTCTCGGACTGACGCCAAACCTGCTCGGACTGGGGCTGAACGCCGCCGACCGCGCAGTAAAGAGCGACCGCGCCGTCGAGAACGCGCAAAGAGCGCTCCACTTCGGCCGTAAAGTCAACGTGTCCGGGAGTATCGATGAGCGAGAGGCGGTAGTTGCCCCACGAAACGCACGTAGCGGCGGACTGAATCGTAATGCCGCGCTCCTGCTCCTGAACCATGAAGTCCATCGTGGCGGCGCCGTCATGTACTTCGCCGAGCTTATAGTTCTTGCCCGAATAGTAAAGAATTCGTTCAGACGTCGTCGTCTTGCCGCCGTCGATGTGGGCCATGATGCCGAAGTTACGCACTCTCTCGAGCGGGATGTCGCGTTTTGCCATTTATCTACTCCTTTTGTTTTAAAAGATGGTCTTTCCGTGGTCGGGGCGGAGGGATTTGAACCCCCGACAGCCTGCTCCCAAAGCAGGTGCGCTACCAGACTGCGCTACGCCCCGAAAGTTTAAGCACATATTATATCAAAAATTTTTGGACTTTGCTTAAACAATTACACCAGCCACCAAATCCCCGATCCGATAGTTCTTTTTTTACCACGCAAAAGACGGAAACGCGCGCTATAAAATATTAATCATCCTTATTAGATCGTCTCCGTTTTTCGGACTCTACAATATATGTCTTCTTCTCCCGCATAAAGGCGACAGAGAATAAGACATGTCATCCAAACCATCAACAATGCAAGAGTTTTCATAAAAATATATCTCCTACTTTTTTTGAAGGGTTACTTTTTAGTTGGAGGCAATATCCAGACGACAGGATAGTCCCTATAAGGGATATAATTTTCTGCGGCTAACCCAAGGAGGTGGAGCTTCTAGCTCCGCCGCATACGGCCATGCTATGCGGAAAGGCGGCGGCGAATCCACGCGCCGCTACGGAAGCGCAGGAAGAGCACCGTCGAGAGGACGGCGAAGAACGCCGGCATCGTCCACCAGAGCGCGAGAAGCGAGCGATGAAACGCGGCGACGGCAAGTACCGCCGGCATCCAGAGGCAGATGTCGCAGCCGAGCTTCGCGCCCATGACGAACCTGACGTCGCCTACGCCGCGCAAGGCCCCCTCGAACACCATGCCGAGCCCTTCCCCAACCTCGCGCACGAGCATTATGAGAAACAGCATGCGCACGGAAGCG